>NZ_JBHVRT010000016.1:0-121246 GCF_042885555.1 Kitasatospora sp. NPDC058048
GCCTCGCCGACTGCTTCCCCGCCCTCGACTACTTCGAGAACAGCGGACTGCCCTTCGTCGTCGCCCTCAACGGCTTCGACGGACACCAGCCCCACACCCCCGACGAAGTCCGCGAAGCACTCCAACTCGGCGCCGACACCCCCGTCATCACCCTCGACGCCCGCCGCCGCGACAGCGCCAAGAGCGCCCTCATCACCCTCGTCGAACACGCCCTGCTGGCCCGACTGCGGTGATCGCGCACGACGTGGCCCGCGGGACCTCCGGCGAGGTCCCGCGGGCCACAGGCGCGTTCGGGGCGACTACTCGGTGGGCTCCAGGCCGGCCCTGATCAGGCCGTAGGTGTACGCGTCCTCCAGCGCCAGCCAGGAGGCGGCGACCACGTTGTCGGCCACGCCCACCGTCGACCAGGTGGCGGCGCCGTCGGTGGACTCGATCAGCACCCGGGTCTTGGAGCCGGTGCCGTGCTGGCCCTCCAGGATGCGGACCTTGTAGTCCACCAGCTCGAAGGTGGCCAGCGGCGGGTAGATGCCCTCCAGGGCCGCGCGCAGCGCCTGGTCCAGCGCGTTGACCGGGCCGTTGCCCTCGCCGGTGGCGATCCGGCGCTCGCCCTTGGCCCACAGCTTGACGGTGGCCTCGTTGCCGGTGAAGCCGTTCGGGCCCTGCTCGCTGATGGTCCGCCAGGACTCCAGCGTGTAGAAGCGGTCCCGGCGGCCGCGCACCTCGTCGCGCAGCAGCAGCTCGAAGGAGGCGTCGGCGGACTCGTAGGTGTAGCCGAGGTTCTCCTGCTCCTTCACCTTGGCCACCACCCGGCCGGCCAGGTCCCGGTCGCTGGAGAGGTCGTAGCCGAGCTCCTTGCCCTTGAGCTCGACGGAGGCCCGGCCGGCCATGTCGGAGACCAGCATCCGCATGGTGTTGCCGACCCGCTCGGGGTCGATGTGCTGGTAGAGGTCCGGGTCGACCTTGATCGCGGAGGCGTGCAGGCCCGCCTTGTGGGCGAAGGCCGAGAAGCCGACGTACGGCTGGTGGGTGGAGGGGGTCAGGTTGACCAGCTCGGCGATCGCGTGCGAGATCCGGGTCATCTCGGCCAGCCGGCCCGCGGGCAGCACCCGGCGGTCGTACTTGATCTCCAGCGCGCCGACCACCGGGAACAGGTTGGCGTTGCCGACCCGCTCGCCGTAGCCGTTGGCGGTGCACTGCACGTGGGTCGCGCCGGCGTCCACCGCGGCCAGGGTGTTGGCCACCGCGCAGCCGGTGTCGTCCTGGGCGTGGATGCCGAGCCGGGCACCGGTCCTGGCGAGCACCTCGGCGACGATCTCCCGCACGCCGGCCGGCAGCATCCCGCCGTTGGTGTCGCAGAGCACCACGACGTCCGCGCCGGCCTCGTGCGCGGTGCGGACCACCGACACCGCGTACTCGGGGTTCGCCCGGTAGCCGTCGAAGAAGTGCTCGCAGTCGATGAACACCCGCCGCCCCTGGGAGCGGAGGAACTCAACGCTGTCCCGGACCATCTCCAGGTTCTCGTCCAGGGTGGTGCGCAGCGCGAGCTCCACGTGCCGGTCGTGCGCCTTGGCCACCAGGGTGATCACCGGGGCGCCGGAGGTGACCAGCGCGGCCAGCTGCGGGTCCTCCGCCGCCCTGCCGCCGGCCCTGCGGGTGGCGCCGAAGGCGACCAGCCGGGCGTGCTCCAGCTCCAGCTCGGTGGCGGCGCGGGCGAAGAACTCGGTGTCACGCGGGTTGGCGCCGGGCCAGCCGCCCTCGATGAAGCCGACCCCGAACTCGTCCAGGTGCCGGGCGATGGCCAGCTTGTCCGCCACCGTCAGGTTGATGCCCTCGCGCTGTGCTCCGTCGCGCAGCGTGGTGTCGAACACGTGGAAACTGTCGTCGGTACGGGTGACCTCGGTCATGACCCCTGGTACTCCGTTTCGGGGAGGAAGGTACTGCTCTGCCGGACTTTCTCGTCCCGGCTCCACTGTCCATGATCCCGCGCGCGGTCCCGGTGTCCCCGGGCCCCTTGTGAGGGCCGTCGGCCGGTCCGGGAGAAACAAAAAGACCCCTCGCGGGTGCGAGAGGTCTGCGCGCGGGTCTGGACGCTAGTGGTCGCTCCGCATCGGGTCGTGCGGGAAGCGGTCACTGCGGACCGGCGCGCCTGCTGCTAATAATCATCAGCGAAAGCGAGGACACGCTCGCAGTCTGGCACAGCTGCCCGGGATCCGGCCCGCTCGTCTCGCGATGCGAAACGGGCGGGCCGGGCCGGCCGGGCGCGGGGCAGGCCGGAAGGCGAGCCGGGCCGGGCGGTGCCGGACGGGGTGCGGCGGTGCCGGACGGGGTGCGGCGGTGCCGGACGGGGTGCGGCGATCAGACGATCTTGTGCAGCCAGTGGTGGGTGTCCGGGGTCTGGCCGCCCTGGATCGACAGCAGGGCCTTGCGCAGCTCCATGGTGACCGGGCCGGGCTCGCCGGCGCCGACGGTCCAGTCGGCGGCGGCGGACTTCACCGAGCCGACCGGGGTGATGACGGCGGCGGTGCCGCAGGCGAAGACCTCGGTGAGGGTGCCGTCGGCGTTGGCCTGCTGCCACTCGTCGGTGGAGATCCGGCGCTCCTCGACCGCGTAGCCGAGGTCGGCGGCCAGCTGGAGCAGCGAATCGCGGGTGATGCCGGGCAGCAGGGCGCCGGACAGCTCCGGGGTGACGATCCTGGCGTCCTTGCCCTCGCCGAAGACGAAGTACAGGTTCATGCCGCCCATCTCCTCGACCCACCGGTGCTCGGCGGCGTCGAGCCAGACCACCTGGTCGCAGCCCTTCTCGGCGGCCTGGGCCTGGGCGACCAGCGAGGCGGCGTAGTTGCCCGCGCACTTGGCGGCGCCGGTGCCGCCGGGCGCGGCCCGGACGTACTCCTTGGACAGCCAGACCGAGACCGGCTTGATGCCGCCCTGGAAGTAGGCGCCGGCCGGCGAGGCGATGATCATGAAGAGGTAGGAGTTGGCCGGGCGGACGCCCAGGCCGACCTCGGTGGCGAACATGAACGGGCGCAGGTAGAGGCTCTGCTCCGGCTCGTTCGGCACCCAGTCCTGCTCCTGGCGGACCAGCAGCTCGACGGCCTCGACGAAGGTCTCCACCGGCAGCTCCGGCATCGCCAGGCGGCGGGCCGAGGCCTGGAAGCGGGCGGCGTTGGCCTCCGGGCGGAAGGTGGCGATGGAGCCGTCGGCCTGGCGGTAGGCCTTCAGGCCCTCGAAGATCGCCTGGCCGTAGTGCAGGGTCATGTTCGCCGGGTCGATCTCCAGCGGGGCGTACGGCGCCAGCTGGGCGTCGTGCCAGCCCACGCCCTCGGTCCAGCGGACGGTGACCATGTGGTCGGTGAAGACCCGGCCGAAGCCGGGGTTGACCAGCCGGGCCTCGCGCTCCGCTGCGGACAGCGGGTGGGCGGAGGGCTTGAGGTCGAACGTGATGGGCGCCTGGGTGGCCGTGCTCATGGCTGTTTCCTTCACCGTGGGGTTGGTCCGGGCCGCCACCGCCGCAGATACGTTTCGGCAAAATTCGCCGGAATGGACGCACAACGGCACGACCCACTGTCGATACTCGCATCCAGAGGGCCGTGCCGAACAGCTGTCCGCCCTTTTTTCGAGGGCGACGAGCTGCGGTTATGCGGTCCGGCCCGCCGGGCCGGAAACCTTGTCGGATCCGGCCCGTCGGCCGGAACTCCGCTCCTGGGTCCGGCCCGTCAGCCGGATACTCGGGCGGCGAGCGCGTCGCCGACCTGGGAGGTGCTGCGGGTGCCGGAGCGCTCCGCCAGGTCCGCCGCCACCGCGGCCTCGACCCCGGCGGCCTCGGCGGCGAAGCCGAGGTGCTCCAGCAGCATCGCGACCGACAGCACGGTGGCGGTCGGGTCGGCCTTGCCCTGGCCCGCGATGTCCGGCGCCGAGCCGTGCACCGGCTCGAACATGGACGGGAACTCGCCGCTCGGGTTGATGTTGCCGCTCGCGGCCAGGCCGATCCCGCCGGTGACGGCGGCGGCCAGGTCGGTCAGGATGTCGCCGAACAGGTTGTCGGTGACGATGACGTCGAAGCGCTCCGGCTGGGTGACGAAGAAGATGGTCGCCGCGTCGACGTGCAGGTAGTCGGTGGTGACCTCGGGGAACTCCTCGCCGACCTCGGCGAAGATCCGCGTCCACAGGTGCCCGGCGTGCACCAGCACGTTGTTCTTGTGCACCAGGGTGAGCTTCTTGCGCGGCCGCGCCTGCGCCCGGCGGTAGGCGTCGCGCACCACGCGCTCGATGCCGTACGCCGTGTTCAGGCTGACCTCGGTGGCCACCTCCTGCGGCGTCCCGGCGCGCAGCGTGCCGCCGTTGCCGACGTACGGGCCCTCGGTGCCCTCGCGGACGACCACGAAGTCGATCTCCGGCTCGCCGCCCAGCGGGGACCGCACCCCGGGGAAGAGCCGGCCCGGACGCAGGTTGATGTGGTGGTCGAAGGCGAACCGCAGCTTGAGCAGCAGCCCCCGCTCCAGCACGCCCGACGGCACGCTCGGGTCGCCGATGGCGCCCAGCAGGATCGCGTCGTGCGACTTCAGCTCCGCCAGCACGTCGTCCGGCAGCGTCTCCCCGGTCCGGTGGTAGCGCCGGGCGCCGAGGTCGTACTCGGTGGTCTCCAGCTTCACGTCGGCGGGGAGCGCGGCACCCAGGACCTTGAGGCCTTCGGCCACCACTTCCTGGCCGATGCCGTCACCGGGAACAACTGCGAGACGAATGGTGCGAGACATGCTCGGACCCTACTCCGCCGTCCCAGGTACTGACACCTGCCGTCCACGATGCGGACGGTCAAGGGAGGTCGCGAACGGAAACGGGCATCGAACCGTCAGACGCTCCTGGAAGGTTCCGCTCGACACGTACCGGCCCGAGGCCGCGTCCAACTCATAGGTGTGGGCAACGGGCCGACCCTGCTCGCATTCGATGCGCCAGAAGTAGGGAATCCCGGCAGCGGCGTACTTTCGCGGCTTGACCTCACGATCCCACTCCACCTCCCCTTCCTCGGCCACCTCGACGACCAGCACAACGTCCTGAGGGAGCCAGAACGTCTGCTCCGGACCACCACCCGCCCGGGAATCGACCACCATGAGGTCGGGCTCCGGCCGATTGCGAGAGTCCAGTCTCAGCCCCATCTGCCGCCAGACCTCCCAGCCCTTCGGCACCTGGTCGACCAGTTGGCGGTCGAGCCGGCTGACCGTCCCGGCGTGGAAGATCGTCTGACGGACGGAGAACACCAGGCTTCCGCACAGTAGCTCCGTATGGGGCGGGAGGTCTTGCAGCCGGTCCAAGTCGTCTGCGGTGTAACCGGTAGCCGGCGGCCTCAGCCACTCCGGCATCTCCACGTCGGCGTCTGCTGCCACGGGAACACGGTCGCAGGCCGAATCCCGCCGGTGCCGTCTCATCACCCCTTCGAGGGAGCGCGCGTGACGTCGGGGGCGCCTGGGGCGTGCTTAGGGTGGGCGGGTTCGGCGAAGCGCGTGGAACGGGGTGCGGATGGGCGAGCGGCGGCGGGAGGTGCTGGTCTGCGGGGGTGCCGCGGGGCTGGCCGCGGGCGGGTACGGGCTGGCGGCGGCGCTGAGCGGGCAGTGGCCGGCCGGGGCGGAGGCGGTCGCCGTGCCGTACCACGCCCACCTGTGGGACCTGCTGCACGGGCAGGCCGCCGGGGACCTGCTGGTCAACTGGAACAGCGGCTACGGCGCCCCGTTCCTGGCGGACTTCTTCGCCTACCTGATGAACCCCTTCTCCTGGCCCACCGCGCTGCTCCCCCGCGACCAGGGCCGGCTCGCCGTCCTCCTGGTCACCCTGGCCACCATCGGCCTCGGCACCGCCCTGATGACCCGGCTGCTCGGCCGCCTCCACCCGGGCCCCCGGTGGCTGCGGATGCTCGCCGCCGTCGGGTACGGGCTCTGCGCCTGGGTGCTGGACGTCGGCGGGGCGGCCCCGATGTGGCTCTGGGGCCTGGTCTCGCTGCCCCTGCTCGGCCTGGCCGCCGACTGGTGCCTGCGCGAGCGGCACTGGGTGGCCGGCGCGCTGTGCGTCGCGCTCGCCTGGGCGGGCAACCTGTACACGGCCGCGCTGGCGACCCTGGCGGCCGCGCTCCTGTTCGCCGTCCGGCTGTTCGCCGCCCCGCGCCCGCTGCGCCACCGGGTCCGGGCCACCGGCCGGGCCGTCACCATGGCCACCGCCGGGGTGCTGCTCGCCTCCCCGGTGCTGTTCGTCGCGGTGCTGGCCGCCCGCCGGGCCCAGCCGGAGTCCCCGGTCGAACCGCTCGGCCCGTCCGGCGTCGGCGCCCACCTCGCCCGGCTGCTGCCCGCCACCCACGGCGGGCAGCGGCTGCCGGACGTGGCGATCGGCGTCTTCGGCCTGCTGGTGGTGTGCGGGCTGCCGTTCAACCGGCGGGTGCGGCCGCGGGAGCGCGCCCTGTGGTGCACGGCGCTGGCGCTGGTGGCGGCCGGCTTCCTCTGGACCCCGACCGTGCTGGTCTGGCACGGTCTGGCGATCCCGGCCGGCGGGCCGTACCGGGTGGCCTTCGTGCTCAGCGGGCTGCTGGTGCTGGCGGGCTGGGTCTCGCTGGCGCACCGTCCGGACCGGCTCACCGTGCTGGGCGGCGCCGCCGTGGTGGCGCTGATCGCCGGCCTGGCGGCGGGCCGGCACACGGTGCGCCCGGCCACCTGGGTGCTGCTGGCCGTCGGCGGCGCCGTGCTGTCGGCCGCGCTGTGGCTGCTGGACCGCCGGCACTCCGACCGGCGGGCGACCGCGCTGGCCACCTGGGTGATCGGCGGCGCGGTGCTGGGCAACGCCGTCTGGTCGGGGTACGCGGCGCTCGGCTCGGCCCCCTCCGGCGACGTCTCCCCGGCGGCGGTCCGGGCCGGGCACGCGACGCTGCGCGCGGCCGCCGACTGGCCGCGCGGCCGCAGCGACCCCGGGCCGCACGCCTTCACCCCGAACGACCCGCTGCTGCTGAACGGCCAGGGCGGCGGCTGGTTCAGCAGCTACCTGCCGACCGTCACCGCCCTGCTGCTGCACGACCTCGGCGCGGGCTGGACGGCCGGTGGGCGGCAGACCGCGAGCGTCACCGACCCGGTCGGGCAGGCGCTGTTCGGGGTCCGCGTCCACCTCGACGAGGGGCCGGCGCCGCGTTCCTTCACGCCTGTCCGGGCGGCCGCCACGCCGCCGCTGGTCACCGTGCTGCCCCCGGGCGCCCGGCCGGAGAGGTCCTCGGTCTGGGCCCGGCAGGAGTCGCTGCTCGGCAGCCAGGTGTACGACGCCCCGCTGCCCGTCCCGGCGGGCGGGCCGGCGCCCACCCTGCACGGCACCAGCGGCTGGTCGGTGCCGAGCGGCGGGGAGGGCACGGTGTTCACCGCCGCCTGCACGCCGGGCGGGACGGCCTACTTCCACGGCCTTTGGTACCGGGGCACGGTCAGCGGCCTCGGCAGCGCCTTCCGCAGCGACGGCGAGCAGCCCACCACCGCCGTGCCGATCCACCGGCTGGGGACCGTCCCGGCGGACGGGGTGGTCCGGGTGACGCTGCGGTCGGACGTGGTGAGCCAGCTGCCCGCCCGCCCGATCGGCTGCCTGCGGGCCGGTGCCCTGGAGGCCGCGGTCGCCCGGCTGACCGCGACCGGCGCCACCCGGGTGGAGGCCGGCGGGCACACCCTCACTGCGACCCTCCCGGCGGGTTCCACCGGCACCGCGCTGCTCTCCGTCCCGGCCACCGAGGGCTGGACCTGTGCGGTGGACGGCGGCCGCCGCGCCGCTCCCGCGTCCGTGCTCGGCATGATCGGCGTCCCGCTGGGCGGCGGCGCCTCCCGGATCGCCTGCGCCTTCCGGCCGCCCGGGCTCACCGAGGGCCTCGTCGTCGCCTCCGCCACCGCCGCCGTCCTCGCGCTGGTCGCCCTCTTCGCCCGGCTCTCGCGCCGCCCCACCCGTCCCCCGCGCCGCGACCGCCGCCGGGCGGCGCGGCCGGCCGGGGCGTGACGGGGGCGGGCGGCGCGGCCGGAACGCGCCGGGGCGGCCCGCCGGAGTGCCGGCGGGCCGCCCCGGCCCCGGTCCCGTGATCGGGTCTCCCGACCCCGTGATCAGGGCAGGTCGACCACCTGGGCCCGTCGCTCGGCCGGGTTGAGGTGGTGCAGCAGCAGGAGCCGCGAGGTGCCGCCCTGCGACCGGTGCACGTCGAGGACGGCGCCCGGGCCGGCCGGGACCACCACCGCGGCCGGGCCGGTGAGGCCGGCCCGTACGGTGAGTGCCGGCCGCAGCACGTCCAGCGGGACGGTCGGGGCGGTGCCGTTCAGTCCGATGGCGCAGAGCGCGTCGGCCACGTCCGGCGTACCGGCCCCGGCGTAGCCGGTCCACACGCCGTAGCGGACGGTGCTGTGCCCGGGCGCGACGCCGGGCAGGGCGCTCAGCCGGACGGGCAGCACCAGGACGTCGCTGTCGAGCAGGGCGGTGTCGGTGTCGCCCCAGTGGGCGTTGAGCGGCTGGACGTCCAGTTCGGCCCCGGTGCGGGCGTCCAGGGCCCGGGAGACCAGGACGTCGCTGCCGCGCAGCCGGTCGGCCTTGAGGACGACGTCGGTGCTGCCGTCCCCGTCGGTGTCCAGCGCCACCCGCACCCCGTACAGCCCCACCGGGGTGGCCGCGGGCGCCCACAACTGCGCTCCCACGTACAGCAGTTCGGAGTCGACGGCGGCGCCCGCCGCACGCAGGTCGGCGGACCGCTCGCCGGGGTGCTCGACGCAGACCTCCTGCGCCGGGTCCGGCTCCTCCCCGGTGCCCTTCGGCCGGACGCCCGCGCCCGGCGCGACCGCCGCGTCACCGCCGCCGGGCGGGCAGTCCGGCCAGCGGATCCCCTCGCCGCCGAGCGCGAGGGCGCTGACCAGCCCGGGCTGTTCGCCGGGCGCGGCGCGGCCGCCGAGGGTGACCAGGGTGCCGTCCCGGGCGGTGCGGACGGTGGCCGTCGCCGTGAGGTCGCCGGTCGGGCGGGGGGCGGCCAGCACCGGGATCCGCAGCTGCGGCGGCGTGTCGTCGCCGACGGGCGTGAGCAGCACCCGGCCGGAGAGCTCGCCCCGGTAGCTGCGGGCCCGGCCGCCCTGCACGGTGTCGACGGTCGGGTCGGGCGCCCGCCCGAGCTCCCCCGGCACGGCGAGCGTCACCCGTACCCGGGCGGTGCCGCCCGCCGGGACGTCCACCCGGGGCGGCGTCACCCGGTAGGAGGCGCCGGGCAGCCGGGTGGCGGCCGCGTAGGAGGTGCGGTAGGTCAGCGGCGCGGCCGAGGTGTTGCGCACCTCGATCTCCCGGGTCACCGCCGTCGGCCCGCCGACCTCGACCGGCCCGAAGGAGACCCCGACGACGCCCTCCGCGGCGCCCTCGCCCACCGCGTAGGCGACGGCGGGCGTGCGGACCGCCCGGTCCACCCGGACCCGCCCGGCGCCGGTGCGCTCGGGCCCGTAGACCGGCCCGCCGCGGTCGTCGCCGAGGTAGGTGTCGACGGTGGTGTTCATCAGCGCGGCCTTGACCTGCTCGACCGGCCAGTCCGGGTGCGCGGCGCGGACCAGCGCGGCGAGTCCGGCCACGTGCGGGGTGGCCATCGAGGTGCCGCTCTCGCGCTGGCCGCCGGCGCCGCTGCCGACCAGGCTGGACCAGATGCTCTCGCCGGGGGCCGCCAGGTCGGGCTTGACCACGCCCGGCACGCCGATGCCGCGCGAGGTGAAGTCGGTCAGGGTGTCGACCCGGGCCGGCTGGTCCTGCGCGACCGAGCCGTGCAGCGTGTTGCCGGGCGCCGCGAGCCGGATCCGCACCGGCCCGGCGGCCGCGGCCTGCCGCAGCCGGTCGCCGTCGGCACGCGCCAGCAGCGCGGCCGGGATCCGGTCGTTGCCGGAGATCTCGGCCAGGTGGTCGGAGTCGGCGGCGTACAGCGCGCCGATCGCGCCCGCGTCGGCGGCGTGGTCGGCGCGCGGGCCGGAGTTGCAGGCCCGGTCGGCTTCCCGGGTGCGCCAGGCGAGCAGCGCGATCCGGCCCTTCAGCCGCTGCCGGTCGGCCTCGCTGAAGTCGGTGCAGCCGTCCGACTGGTCGGCGGGCAGGGCGAGTTCGCCGCTGACGTCGCCGGTGGTCCAGCCCTGGTAGCGCTCGCTCCAGTGTGCCGGGACGATCCCGGCCCGCTCGGCCGGGGCGAGCACGGTGATGCCGTCCACGTCGGCGTGCCCGTGCACCGAGGCGGCGACGGTGATCGCCCGGGCGGCGGTGCCGGGGCTGCCGCCGATGCCGTACACGTCGCCGTCGTTGCCCGCCGCCGCGACCACGACGGTGCCCAGTTCGGCGAGCCGGTCGACGGCCAGGGCGTCGGTGTCGTCGGTGCTGCCGAAGTGGCTGCCGAGCGAGAGGTTGACGACGTCCAGCCGGTCGCTCAGGTCGCCGTCCCCGTTGGGGTCGGCGGCCAGGTCGAGCGCCTCGGCGACCCGGTCGGTGGAGCCGTCGCAGCCGAACACCCGGATCGCGTACAGCTGGGCGCCGGGGGCGGTGCCGGGGCCGATCCGGAAGCCGGCCGGGTCCAGCCCGGGCCCGTACGGACCGGTGTACGGGCGGCCGTCGGCGGTGACGCCGTACCCGGCGGCGGTGCCGGCCACGTGGGTGCCGTGCCCATTGCGCACGCAGTCGATCGGGTTGTCGCCGGGGTGCGGCACCGGCTGGTGGTGCGGGGAGGCCGGGTCGGGGTCGTAGTCGTCGCCGACCAGGTCCTTGCCGCCGATCACCTTGGCGTTGGGGAAGAGCGCGGGCGGCGCGGGCTTGCCGCGCTCGACCGAGCGGAAGGCCTCCTCGGTGCCGGGTCCGCCGAAGTCGGCGTGGGTGTAGTCGATGCCACTGTCGATGATCCCGATCCGCATGCCCTGCCCGGTGCCGGTCGTCCGGTCGCCGGCCCAGACCTGCGGGGCGCCGGTCAGCGGGACGGAGTGGGCGTTGTCGCGCCGCTTGGCGACGATCGGGTGGACGGCCCGGACGCCCGGCAGTGCCCGCAGCGCGGGCAGCCGGTCGGCGGGCGCGCTGACCGCGAGGCCGGTGAGCACGGTGCGGGTGCGGTAGAGCTCGCGCGCGGCGGGTGCCGCCCGGTGGACGGCCCCGGCGAGCCGGTCGAGCGCGTCCCCGGTCCGGGACCGCTGGGCGGCGCCGGCCCGCGCGGCCTCCCGGCGGACGTCCTCCGGGGAGCGCCGGGCCCGCCGGGCCCCGTCGGCGGCGCGCCGCCAGGCGGAGCCGGTCGTCTCGGTGGTGAGTTCGAGCAGGACGGAGGCCGTTCGGCCCGCCCCTGGCGGTCCGGCCGTTGGTGGTCCCGCGGTCGGTGGGCCGCCGGCCGCCGGGGTGGCGGCGAGGACGGCGCTTCCGGCCAGCAGGGCCAGGGTGAGGCCGATCCGGGCGGCGGGTCGGCGGACGGGTGGCAGACGCACTGGGCCCTCTCCCCCGGCAGGGGGACTGATCCGCACTCCGTGTCGCTGACGCCCGCCCACGCGAACGTCGATCACCCCTCCGAGAGCCCCAAATTAGGATGATCGCGCCGACGGGGACGAGCAACTTCCCTCGGACGGAGCGGGGTTGCACTCTACTGGGTGACATCCGGCGCGCCCGTACGGCCCATTCGGCCGATGAACGCCGGCCGACCCCCGGCCCGACGGCGGGGACGGCCGCCGGACGGCGGCGGCGGTCACCCGAGGACGGGGCCGGTCAGTGGTGGCCGGTCACGCCGCCGTTGTCCCGGCGGTCCAGCGAGCGCTGCAGGGCGGCGGCCGCGAAGGGGGTCCGCTCGGCGGCCCGGCGGCGGCGCGGGGCACGGACGGGGGCGGTGGCGGGGGCGGACGTGGCGTGACGGTCGGCGGTCGGCGACATACCGGGCTCCTTGGAAGCGGCGCCGCGGAGGGCGGGCGCGAAGAGGGGGGAGGGAGCGCGGGAGCAGGGATCGCCTGCTCGTGAAGGCGCACGCGCACACGGGCCGCACACCCTGGCTACAGGGGCGGCACACCGTATGGCCCTTCCACGGTACGGCCGCGCCCCGGCCGTGTCTGCACGAATACTTGGATTTCCTAGTATCTGAGACGGGTGTCACCCGGGAGAACGCAGCAGGGCCCGGACCGCCGTTCGAACGGCGGTCCGGGCCCTGCTGGAGCCGGGAGGGTCAGCCCAGGTCGACCGAGCGCGCGAAGTGGGCGCCGATCTCGGCGGCGATGGCCGACAGCACCTCCTGCGGGATCTCGGTGTCCACGGTGATGGAGGCCAGCGCGTTGCCGCCGTCGCGGGCGACCTGCATGCCGGCGATGTTGATGCCCGCGTCGCCGAGGTGGCGGCCGAGCACGCCGACCACGCCGGGGCGGTCCTCGTACTTGAAGAAGGCCATGTGGTCGGTGAGCGCCACGTCCACGTCGAAGGCGTCCACGCCGACGATCTTCTGGGTCTGCTTGGGGCCGGCCAGCGTGCCGGAGATGGCGATCTCCTCGCCGCCCCCGAGCGTGCCGCGGACGGTGATCACGTTGCGGTGCTCGGGGCTCTCGCTGGAGGTGGTCAGCCGGACCTCGACACCGCGCTCCTGAGCGAACAGCGGGGCGTTGACGTAGGACACCGTCTCCGCCACCACGTCCTCGAACACGCCCTTCAGCGCGGACAGTTCGAGCACCTTCACGTCGTGCTGGGTGATCTCGCCGCGGACCTCGACGTCGAGGCGGACGGCCACCTCGCCGGCCAGCGCGGTGAAGATCCGGCCGAGCTTCTCGGCCAGCGGCAGGCCCGGGCGGACGTCCTCGGCGATCACGCCGCCCTGGACGTTCACCGCGTCCGGCACCAGCTCGCCGGCCAGCGCGAGGCGCACCGACCTGGCGACCGCGATGCCGGCCTTCTCCTGCGCCTCGTCGGTGGAGGCTCCCAGGTGCGGGGTGGCGACCACGTTGTCGAAGGCGAACAGCGGGGAGTCGGTGCACGGCTCCTTGGCGTACACGTCCAGGCCGGCGCCGGCCACCCGGCCGTCGCGCAGCGCGCTCGCCAGCGCCTCCTCGTCCACGATGCCGCCGCGGGCGGCGTTCACGATGCGGACGGTCGGCTTGACCTTGTGCAGCGCCTCGTCGCCGATCAGGCCGATGGTCTCCGGGGTCTTGGGGAGGTGGACGGTGATGAAGTCCGAGACCTCCAGCAGCTCCTCCAGGGTGACCAGCTTGACGCCCATCTGCGCGGCGCGGGCAGCCTGGATGTAGGGGTCGTACGCGACGATCTTCATCCCGAACGCGGACATCCGCTGGGCGACCAGCACGCCGATCCGGCCGAGGCCGACGACACCGAGGGTCTTCTCGCTCAGCTCGACGCCGGTGTACTTGTTGCGCTTCCACTCGCCCTGCTTGAGCGCGGCGTTGGCCGGCGCGATGTTGCGGGCGACGGAGATCAGCAGGCCGCAGGCGAGCTCGGCGGCGGTGACGATGTTGGAGGTCGGCGCGTTGACGACCATCACGCCGGCCTTGGTGGCGGCGGAGACGTCCACGTTGTCCAGGCCGACACCGGCCCGGGCGACCACCTTGAGCTTGCGGGCGACGGCCAGCGCCTCGGCGTCGACCTTGGTGGCGGAGCGGATCAGGATCGCGTCGACGTCGGCGATCGCGGTGAGCAGCTCGGTGCGGTCGGCGCCGTTGCAGTGGCGGATCTCGAAGTCGGGGCCGAGGGCGTCGACGGTGGCGGGCGAGAGCTCTTCGGCGATCAGTACAACGGATTTGCTCACGACAGTGGGGTCCTTAACTGTCCGGTTCCCCCGGGCACGTAGGTGGCGTGGAGGGCGGGGGAAGGTGGCATGCCGCGTAGGTAGACGCACGACGCTGTGGGCCTGACGCGCACTCGGAGTGTATCGACGGGCTGGGTAGCGGGCTGCTCCCGTCCGGCGAAATCACCCGGACGAGAGCAGCCTACTTGTACAAGGGAGTTACAAAATCGGGGCCGGCGGCGCAGCCGGTACCGGCCCGGAAGGGGGTCAGGCCTTCTCGTTGACCCAGCTCATCAGCGAGCGCAGCTTCTTGCCGGTGGTCTCCAGCAGGTGGTCCTCGTCGGCCTTCTTGTACTCGTTGTACTTGGGCAGACCCGCCTTGTACTCGGCGATCCAGGTGTTGGCGAAGGTGCCGTCCTGGATCTCGGCGAGGACCTTCTTCATCTCGGCCTTGGTGGCGTCGGTGATGATCCGCGGGCCGGTGACGTAGTCGCCCCACTCGGCGGTCTCGGAGACCGACCAGCGCATCTTCTCCAGGCCGCCCTCGTACATCAGGTCGACGATGAGCTTCAGCTCGTGCAGGCACTCGAAGTAGGCGATCTCCGGCTGGTAGCCGGCCTCGACCAGGGTCTCGAAACCGGCCTTCACCAGGGCGGCGGTGCCACCGCAGAGGACGGCCTGCTCACCGAACAGGTCGGTCTCGGTCTCCTCGGTGAAGGTGGTCTTGATGACGCCGGCCTTGGTGGCGCCCAGGCCCTTGGCGTACGACAGCGCCAGGGCGAAGGCGTTGCCCGAGGCGTCCTGCTCGACCGCGACGATCGCGGGGACGCCGCGGCCCTCCTCGTACTGGCGGCGGACCAGGTGGCCCGGGCCCTTCGGGGCGACCATGCAGACGTCGACGTCCGCCGGGGGCTTGATGAAGCCGAAGCGGATGTTCAGGCCGTGGCCGAAGAACAGGGCGTCGCCGGCCTTCAGGTGCGGGGCGATGTCGGCCTCGTAGACGTCGGCCTGGATCGGGTCCGGCACCAGGATCATGATGACGTCGGCCTCGGCCGCCGCCTCGGCCGGGGTGACGACGCGCAGGCCGGCCTCCTCCGCCTTGGCGCGGGACGTGGACTCCGGCTTCAGGCCGACCCGGACGTCGGCGCCGGAGTCGCGCAGCGACAGCGCGTGGGCGTGGCCCTGGCTTCCGTAGCCGATGACCGCGACCTTGCGGCCCTGGATGATGGACAGGTCGGCGTCGTCTTCGTAGAACAGCTCGGCCACGGGGGCACATCTCCTTGCGTGATGGTTGCCGGGTACGCGGTGCTCACCGTATGCGCACGCGGCGGGGGTTTGGGTCTTTGCGTCAGGGTTTGAGACGGCGCTGTTTACGCGCTGCGGTCCAGGGCGCGCAGCGAGCGGTCCGTGATGGAACGCGCGCCGCGGCCGATGGCGACCAGGCCGGACTGGACCAACTCCTTGATGCCGTAAGGCTCCAGCATCCGGAGCATGGCCTCCAGCTTGTCCGAACTGCCGGTGGCCTCGATGGTCACCGCTTCGGGCGACACGTCGACGGTCTTGGCACGGAACAGCTGGACGATCTCGACGATCTGCGACCGGGTCTCGTTGTCGGCGCGGACCTTCACCAGGACCAGTTCCCGCTGGATCGCAGCGGACTGGTCGAGTTCGACGATCTTTATCACGTTCACGAGCTTGTTGAGCTGCTTGGTGACCTGTTCCAGCGGGAGGTCCTCGACGTTGACCACGATCGTCATCCGGGACACGTCCGGATGCTCGGTCGAGCCGACGGCGAGGGAGTCGATGTTGAAGCCCCGACGGGAGAACAGGGCGGCGATGCGGGCGAGCACGCCGGGCTTGTTCTCGACCAGGACGGAGAGGGTGTGCTTGGACATGGGATTCCTCAGTCGTTCTGGAAACTGCAGGGGCTGGTCAGTCGAGGTCGTCGCCGAAATCGGGGCGCACGCCCTTGGCGAACTGGATCTCGTCGTTGCTGGTGCCGGCCGCGACCATCGGCCAGACCATGGCGTCCTGGTGGACGATGAAGTCGATGACCACCGGGCGGTCGTTGATCTCCATCGCCTGCTTGATGACCGCGTCGAGGTCCTCGGGGCGCTCGCAGCGCAGGCCGACGCAGCCCATCGCCTCGGACAGCAGGACGAAGTCGGGGATCCGGGTGCCCTGGGCCGGCGGCTCGATGCCGTCGTGGCCGGGGCCGGAGTGCAGCACGGTGTTGGAGTAGCGCTGGTTGTAGAACAGCGTCTGCCACTGCCGGACCATGCCCAGCGAGCCGTTGTTGATGACCGCGACCTTGATCGGAATGTCGTTCAGGGCGCAGGTGACCAGCTCCTGGTTGGTCATCTGGAAGCAGCCGTCGCCGTCGATGGCCCAGACCGCGGTCTCCGGGCGGCCGGCCTTGGCGCCCATCGCCGCGGGGACGGCGTAGCCCATCGTCCCGGCGCCGCCCGAGTTGAGCCAGGTGCCCGGCTTCTCGAACTGGATGAACTGCGAGCTCCACATCTGGTGCTGGCCCACGCCCGCGGCGTAGATGGCCTCGGGGCCGACCAGCCGGCCGATCCGCTCGATGACCTGCTGCGGCGAGAGCTGCCCGTTCGGGGCCGGCTCGTAGCCGAGCGGGTAGGTCTTCTTCCACTCGTCGAGCCGCTCCCACCACTCGGTGTAGTCGCCCCGGTGGCCGGCGTCGAACTCGGCCTGGACGGCGACGATCAGGTCGGCGAGCACCTCGCGGGCGTCGCCGACGATCGGCACGTCCGCCGGGCGGTTCTTGCCGATCTCGGCCGGGTCGATGTCCGCGTGGACGACCTTGGCGCCGGGGGCGAAGCCGTCCAGCTTGCCGGTGACGCGGTCGTCGAAGCGGGCGCCGAGGGTGAACAGCAGGTCCGCCTTCTGGAGCGCGGTGACGGCCGGGACGGAGCCGTGCATGCCGGGCATGCCCAGGTGCTGGGGGTGGCTGTCCGGGAAGGCGCCGAGCGCCATCAGGGTGGTGACCACCGGGGCGCCGGTCAGCTCGGCGAGGATCCGCAGCTCGGCGGTGGCCCGCGCCTTGAGCACGCCGCCGCCGACGTACAGCACCGGACGCTTGGCGCCGACCAGCATCTTCGCGGCCTCGCGGATCTGCTTGGCGTGCGGCTTGGTCACCGGGCGGTAGCCGGGCAGCGCGGTCTCGACCGGCCAGCGGAAGGTGGTGGTCGCCTGGAGCGCGTCCTTGGCGATGTCGACCAGGACCGGGCCGGGGCGGCCGGTGGCGGCGATGTGGAAGGCCTCCGCGATCACCCGGGGGATCTCGGCCGGGTCGGTGACCAGGTAGTTGTGCTTGGTGATCGGCATCGTGATGCCGCAGATGTCCGCCTCCTGGAAGGCGTCGGTGCCGATGGCCTTGGAGGAGACCTGGCCGGTGATCGCGACGACCGGCACCGAGTCCATGTAGGCGTCGGCGATCGGGGTGACCAGGTTGGTCGCGCCCGGGCCGGAGGTCGCCATGCAGACCCCGACCCGGCCGGTGGCCTGGGCGTAGCCGGTGGCGGCGTGACCGGCGCCCTGCTCGTGGCGGACCAGGATGTGGCGCACCTTGACGGAGTCCATCAGGGGGTCGTACGCGGGAAGGATGGCCCCGCCCGGAATGCCGAAGACGGTGTCCGCGCCCACGGCCTCCAGGGAGCGGATGAGCGACTGGGCGCCGGTCATGGTCTCGACGACGTGCTGGGGAGCGGGAGCGTTGGCGGCCGGGTTGTCCCCGCGGCGGGGGGATGCGGCGTGCTCAGTCATCTGCCTGTCTCTTCTCGGGATTTGCCGACCAGGTGCTGCGGGCCCCGGTGCTGCGAGGGTGGGGTCCCGGTCCGGGCCGAGCGCCGGCTCTGCCTCAATCGTCCCGCTCGATCCGACAAGTCGGACATGCTCGGGCGGCCGAGGCCAGGGGTCTTGCGGAGGTGGAACAGCGTCAGTGCAACAAAAAACCCCTCGTGCCCAAGGGCATGCGAGGGGTGGCGCGTCGGTCTGTCACGAGCAGGGCGTACGAGCCCACTCAGCCGACGCGCCCGCCAAGTACGAGAATTCGGGTGCGCATGGCAACGACCTTCCTCCCGTCCGGGGCGGCATGTCAAGCAGGTGGGATGACCGTCTCGCCATGCGGACCTCCCGGCGGACCAGTGACGGCACGGTGTTCGGGCAGGTCAGAGCCGCCATGGTGATGTGCGCCACGTCCCGGCGCGGCGTCCGTGCGGCCGCTCGTCCGGCCACTCGTCCGGGTGTCGTCGGCGGCGGGAGAGTACGCGCGGCGGGCCGGGACCGGGCCCGCCGGCGCGGGCAGCGGGTAGCCACGGCGGGCCAGCGCCCGGCGCAGCCGGGGCTCGTCCAGCGGCGGGGCGAAGGCCGAGCCCTGGGCCTGCCCGCAGCCCAGCTCCTGCAGCGCGGAGACCTGGCGGGGCAGGTCCACCCCCTCGGCGGCGGTGGCCATCCCGAGGTCGCGGCCGAGCCGCAGCACGTGCCCGGCCAGGGTGCGGCTGAGCGCGGACTCGCCGAGGTCCTGGACGAGCGTGCGGTCCAGCTTGAGCCCGTCCAGCGGCAGCCGGGCGAGGGCGCCGAGCGAGCCGCCGCCGGCGCCGTACCCGGCCAGCCAGGTGGAGACGCCCAGCCCGCGCAGGGCGGAGAGCCGGCGGCCGAGCTCGTCGGCGAGCGAGTCCGGGCCCATCCGGGCCACCTCGATCACCAGCTCGTCGGCCGGCAGCCCGCTGTCGCGCAGCGCCGCGGCCACCGTCTCGTACAGGCCGGGCGAGCAGAGCCGTTCCACGGAGAGCCGGACGGCCACCGGGACGGGCTCCGGCGCGCCGCGGCCCCGGCCCGGCAGGGTGCGCCGCTCGACGGCCGCGCTGACCGCCTCCAGGACCAGCCAGCGGGAGAACCGGGTGGCCGCGTCGCCGTGCTCGCTCGAACGCAGGAACTCGGCCGGGGTGAGCAGCAGGCCGCCCACCGAGCGCCAGCGGGCCTGCGCCTCGACGCCGGTCACCGCGCCGCTGCGCAGGTCCACCACGGGCTGGTGGAGCAGCGTGAAGCCGCCCTCCCTCACCGCCATCCGCAGCCGTTCCTCCAGTTCGGTGCGGCGCTCCAGGTCGGCCCGCATCGCGGGGGTGTAGAGCACCACCCGGCCCTTGCCCTCGGACTTGGCCCGGTACATCGCGAGGTCGGCGTTGCGCATCAGCTCGTCGGCGGCGACCCTGGGGTCGGCCGCCGGGCCGCGCTCGGGGGTGCCGAAGGCGATGCCGATGCTGGCGGCGACGCCGAGTTCGGCACCGCCGATCCAGTACGGGTCGGAGAGCGCGAGGCGCAGCCGCTCGGCCAGCTCCTGGACCTGGAGGCGGCCGAGCGGGCCGCAGACCAGCGCGGCGAACTCGTCGCCGCCGAACCGGGCGACGGTGTCCCCGCAGCGGACGGCGCTCTGGAGCCGGCGGGCGGCCTGCACCAGCAGTTCGTCGCCGACCTGGTGCCCGGCGGTGTCGTTGACCGCCTTGAAGCCGTCCAGGTCGAGGAAGAGCACCGCGATCCCGGCGCCCGTCCCGCCCTGCTGGCCGCGGGCGCCGAGGGCGGCCCGCAGCCGCTGGGTGAACAGCGCCCGGTTGGGCAGGTCGGTGAGCGGGTCGTGGAAGGCGTTGTGCTGCAACTGGGCCTGGAGCATGACGCGTTCGGTGACGTCCCGGCTGTTGAGCAGCAGGCCGTCGCGATGTCTGCTGACGGTGGACTCGACGTGCAGCCACTCGCCGGCGCCGGAGCTGATCCGGCACTCGACCCGGGCGGAGAGCTCGGCGCCGCCGGGGCTGCGGTGGGTGGTGAGCCGGACCCTGGCGAGGTAGCGGCGGACCTCGGCGAGCACCCGGCCGACGTCCTCGGGGTGGACCAGGTCCAGCAGGTTGCCGCCGACCAGCTGCTCCGGGTCCCGGCCGTAGACGCCGAGCGCGGCCGGGGAGACGTAGGAGAGCACGCCGTTGGCGCCGGCGATCATGATGACGTCGCTGGAGCCCTGCACCAGGGAGCGGAAGTGCGCCTCCTTGTGGGCGAGTTCCTGGGCCAGCGACAGGTTGTCCAGGAGCATCACGCCCTGCCGGAGGATCAGCGCCAGCCCGACGGTGCAGGCCGCCGCGGCCACCACGCGGTCCAACTCCCGTCCGCCGAGGGCGTTGTAGAGGATTCCGGCGGTGCAGACCGCGGCGGCCGCGTACGGGGTCAGCGCGCTGAAGGTGGTGGCCACCCGGCGGTGCGGCAGACCGCCGGCCGAGGGGTGCTCGCGCAGCGGGCGGCGCCAGCGCGGCGACCACGGCGCCCAGGCCAGCAGCAGGCTGCCGGCGAACCAGCCGGCGTCCAGCAGTTCGCCCGAGTGGTAGTTGCTGCGCAGTTCCGGGGAGGTGAACAGGGCGTCGCAGGTGACGGTGACGGCGAGCGCCACCATCGCCGTGTGCACCGCCGCCCGGTTGCCGTCCCGGCCGCCGAAGCGCAGCCCGACCACCAGGCTGACCAGCAGGATGTCCAGCACCGGGTAGGCCAGGTTGAGGGCCAGGCGCAGTGGTGAGCCGTCCTCGCCGGCCGCGATCCGGCCGAGTGCCAGGCTCCAGCTGAGGGTGAACAGCGAGCCGGCGATCAGCCAGCCGTCGAGCAGCAGGCAGAGCCAGCCGGCCGCCGTGCGCGGGTGCTGGGCGAGCACCAGGACGCCGGTGATGGCGAGCGGGGCGAAGAGCAGGAAGGCGTACTCGGCGAGCGAGTCCCGGGGCAGCGCGGTGCGCACGACCAGCTCGTACCAGCCCCAGGTGCCGTTGCCGAAGGCGACCATGAGCGAGGAGAGGCCGAACAGCAGCCAGGCCGGGCGGGCGTGCCCGCCGACCGTGCAGCCGTACACCAGACAGGACAGCGCGGCCGCCAGGGCCGCCGCGGCCAGTCCGAAGTCGCCCATGAAGACGGACAGTTGGTGTGATCCCCAGCCGGCGGCGGCGCCCGCGGCGTAGGCCAGGCAGAGTGCGCCCAGGACGAACCCGGGCAGGGTGCGGCTGGCCCGGAGCCGGCACAGCGGGCCGCGGCGGGCGGGCGCGGGCACGTCGGCGGCGGACGTGTCGGTGTGCGGTGCCTCCGGCCGTCCGGTTCCGGGCAGCACCGTTTCGGTGGAGCTCACTCGGCCTCTCCCCCTCCGGCCCGGGGCCTCGCGCCCCGGCCACGGACCACCGGCCGCGCGCCTCTCGGACGTACGCGGTGGCCTGGCGCCCCGTCAGGACGGTGGCCCAGGGGGTGGGCGGCCTGCCGGTCGCCGCACCGTACCGATGCTCCCAAAATGGACCCTACACCAATCCCGTCACTCAATGACACGCACACTCAACTTAGAGTAATGGCGAAAGGGTGGGGAAATGCCCCCGATTCCTACGGATCGGCCCGGTTGGCGGCGGCGCGCGGGCGGGGGCTCACGCGGCGCGCACGGGAGCACGCGGCGGCGCCCGAACACCGGTTCCAGGACGGACGAACGAACGGCCCCGGACCGGTCGAAGCCGGTCCGGGGCCGCCGCGGGGCCCTGCTCAGCGGCCCGAGGGGGCCAGATCGTCCGGGAACAGCCGCAGCCGGTGCGCCAGTGCGGCCGCCTCGCCCCGGCCGCCGACCGCGAGCTTGCCGAGGATGTTGGAGACGTGCACGCTCGCGGTCTTCGGAGAGATGTACAGCTCCTCGGCGATCTGCCGGTTGGTCCAGCCGCGCGCGAGCAGGCGCAGCACGTCCCGCTCACGGGGGGTGAGGTTGAAGGAGTCCCCGGCGGCCTGGGCCGGCACCGCGGCCGACCGCTCGGCCGGGGCGAGGCTCAGCCCGGCCCGCTCGGCCAGCGCGGCGATCTGCCCGCCGAGCAGCCGGTCGTCCCGGACGGCCGCCAGTTCGGCCGCCTCGCGCAGCAGTTCGGCGCCGGCCTCGCGCCGGCCGGCCTGCACCTCGGCCTCGCCGGCCCGCAGCAGGGCCTGAGCCAGCGGGTACGGCAGGCCGGTCGGCCGCAGCGCCTCGACCGCGGCGGCCCAGACCTCCGGAGTGTCCGCCCCCTCGGCGCGGGCCAGTTCGGCCTCCAGCAGCCGGGCCCAGCCGTGGTGCAGCGGGGCCCTGGGACGCAGCTCGGCGGCGGCCGCCGCGATCGCGGCCAGCGCCCCCGGCCGGCCCGCCCCGGCCTGCGGCAGGCCCCGGCTGTCCGCCTCCACCGTCGCGGCCTCGGCCAGCAGCGGGTAGACGTCGGACTCGTGACCGAGCCGGCCGTCCTCCTCCAGCACGGCGAGCGCTTCGGCCCGGGCCTCCAGCGGCCGGCCGCCGAGCGCCGCGAGCCGCACCGCCAGCCGGCTGATCGGCACGCTGTGCTGGACCTGGCCGACCCGGTTGGCCGCCCGGGCCTGCGCCAGCATGGTCCCCGCGGTGGCCAGGTCCCCCTTGAGCAGAGCGAGTTCGCCGCGCATCCGGTCCAGGAACTCGGCGTGGGTGCCGGTCGGGCTGGCCGCCTCGTAGCCGGCCAGCACCTCGGCGGCCTCCCGGACCCGCCCGAGGTCGGTCAGCGCCTCGACCAGGTTGCCGGTCAGGATGGCGCCGATGTTGCGCAGCAGGCCGTTGCCGTCCGCGAACTCCAGGCCCTCCCGGGCCAGTCGGACCGCGTCCTCGGGGTGTCCCAGTCCGCGCTGCATGCTGGCCAGGTTGTTGATGCCGCGCAGCAGCAGGTCGGGCACGCCCAGCCGGCGGGCCCGTTCGACCGCCCCGGCGAGCTCGGCGAGCCCGCCCTCGGCGTCGCCCTGCACGTCGTAGCGCAGGCCGCCGAGGGTCATCCGGGCGTGCACCTCGACCGAGTGGGCGCCCACCTCCTCGGCGATCCGGATCGCCCGCTCGGCCAGCTCGATCGCCTCCGCGGTCGGCTTCTTGAGCATCGCCGTCCCGGCGCCGAGCGCGAGCACCTCGGCCTGGACCGCGGTCGGCGGCAGGTGCTCCACCAGCCGCAGCGCGTTCGCGATCTCCTCCTCGTCGCCGGAGCGGCGCAGGCTGCCCAGCATCCGGGCCCGGTTGATCCGGAACCAGGCCGCGCGCACCGGGTGCTCCGCCTCGTCGACCAGCCGCAGCCCGCGCTTGGCCAGGCTCAGGCCGCGCTCCCGGTCGCCGCAGCGCCGGGCCGCGACCACCGCCTCGGCCAGCACGTCGACCAGCTGGATCCGGTCGCAGTCCTCGTCCGCGGCGCTGTGGTCGCAGGAGCCCGGCGGGTAGGTCTCGGCCCAGTCGTACGGGCGCAGGGTGTGCGCCAGCACCTCCTCGGAGACCAGGTCCCACAGCTCCAGGGCCCGTTCCAGCATCCCGAGCTGCTCGGCGAAGGCGTTGCGGCGGCGGGCCGCGCGGGCGGCATCCAGGGCCGTCGGCAGGGCGCGGGCCGGATCGTGCGCGTGGTACCAGTAGTTGGCCAGCCGGGCGGCCAGCGCGTCGCCCGGGACGAGCTGCGGCTGGGCCTCCACGACGAGCGCGAACTTGCGGTTGATCCGGTGCCGTTCGCCGGGCAGCAGGTCGTCCGAGACCGCCTCGCGGACCAGCGCGTGGCGGAACCGGTAGCCCTCGCCCTCGCTGTCCGGGCGCAGGATGTTGGCGCCGACGGCCGCCCGCAGCGCCTCGATCAGCGCCTCCTCGTCGTCGTCCAGGACGGCGGCGAGCAGGGCGTGTTCGACGTGCGAGCCGCCCTCGGCGGCGATCCGCACCACCCGCTGGGCCTCCTCGTCCAGGCCCTCGACCCGCACCAGCAGGATGTCCCGCAGCGAGTCGGTCAGCCCGGCTCCGCAGCCGTCCTCGAAGGCGGTGGCCAGCTCCTCGACGAAGAACGGGTTCCCCTCCGAGCGGCGGTGGATGCGGTCCACCAGCTGGCGGTCGGGGACGGTGGTGCCGAGGATGCCGGCCAGCTGGGCGGCCACCTCGCGGCGGTCGAACCGCGCCAGCTCCAGCCGCTGGACGGTGCGCAGCCGTTCGAGCTCGGCGAGGAAGGGGCGCAGCGGGTGCCGGCGGTGCAGGTCGTCGGTGCGGTAGGTGGCGACCAGCAGCACCCGGGACCGGTGCAGGGTGCGCACCAGGAAGGCGAGCAGCTCGCGGGTGGAGCGGTCGGACCAGTGCAGGTCCTCGACGGCGAGGACGAGGGTACGCTCCGCGCCGAGCCGCTCGAACAGCCTCGCGGTGTGCTCGAACAGCCGGGCCCGGCTGTACTCGTCGTTGGGTTCGCCGTCCACCTCGCCGAACTCGGAGAGCAGCAGGGCGAGGTGGCTCTCACTGCCGGCCGCGGCGGCCTCCAGTTCGGGGCCCAGCGAGCGGTGCAGCCGGCGCAGCGCGGCGGCCAGCGGCGCGTACGGCAGGCCCTCGGCGCCGACCTCCAGACAACTGCCGAGCGAGGTGACCGCCCCGCGGGCGGCCGCCCGCTCCAGGAACTCCTCCAGCAGCCGGGTCTTGCCGACCCCCGCCTCCCCGCCGATCAGGATGGCCTGCGGGCTGCCGGTGCCGGCGCGGCGCAGCGCGTCGGTCAGCTCGGTGATCTCGCTGCCGCGGCCGACGAAGACGGGGCTGACCGATGTCTGCTGCATGGAGGCGAGCATGCCATAGCCGGTGGGGCCCGGCCGAGGGGTTATCTCCCCTGGCGAACGGGTCGAAGGGCCCGAATGCCCGGAGGGGGAGACGCTGGTGAGCGTCTCCCCCTCCGGAGCTCCTTCGGCACCGCCGTGGTGCCGCACCGTCAGCATTCGGGCCGACGCACGGGGCGCCGCTGGAAGCGGGCGGCCACCGGACGCTGCCGCACTCGGCGGGCCTCCTTGGCCTCGCGCACCAGGCGCTCGTGCTCGGCGCGGGCCACGAGCTCGTGGGCCTGTTGCTGGAAGGTCTGGTACTCGATCATTTCCGGTTCCCCCTCGGGTTTTCCACTCCGTCTTGCTGACAGGTAAGAGCTTCCTCCGCCAGTGGGGGGTGCCGCATCGGGAGCGTGCCGCATCTTCCGGGCCCCGGATGCCTTAGATCGGTCGCCAAAAATGGTTTAAGGCCCCGCCTCACCCAGATACATAGGTGAGACGGGGCCTTAGGCCTTACTTAGAGGGCCTTAGATGCCTTAGATGCCTTAGGAAGGAAGGGTCGACAGTCTAGGCCGCACCCAGCTTCTCCAGGCTGCGCCTACTGTCCCTCCACGGCGAGCCGCTCCAGGATCAGATCCTTCACGCGGGCGGCGTCGGCCTGGCCGCGGGTGGCCTTCATGACCGCGCCGACCAGCGCGCCCACGGCCTGGACCTTGCCGTCGCGGATCTTGGCGGCGATCGCCTCGTTCTCGGCGATGGCCTGGTCGACCGCGGCACCCAGCGCGGAGTCGTCCGAGACCACGGCCAGGCCGCGCTTCTCGACGATCTCGTCCGGCTCGCCCTCGCCGGCCAGCACGCCCTCGATGACCTGGCGGGCCAGCTTGTCGTTGAGCTTGCCCTCGGCGACCAGCGCGGCGACCCGGGCGACCTGCGCCGGGGTGATCGGCTGCTCGCTCAGCTCGGTGCCGGTCTCGTTGGCGCGACGGGCCAGCTCGCCCATCCACCACTTGCGGGCCTGGTCGGCCGGGGCACCGGCCGCGATGGTCTCCTGGATCGGCCCCACCGCACCGGCGTTGAGCACCGACTGCATGTCCTTGTCGGACAGGCCCCACTCCGCCTGCAGCCGGGCACGGCGCACCCGCGGCAGCTCGGGCAGAGCGGCGCGCAGCTCCTCGACCCACTCGCGGGTGGGGGCCACCGGCACCAGGTCCGGCTCGGGGAAGTAGCGGTAGTCCTCGGCGTTGTCCTTGATCCGGCCCGAGGTGGTGGAGCCGTCCTCCTCGTGGAAGTGGCGGGTCTCCTGGACGATGGTGCCGCCGTCGGTCAGCACCGTGGCGTGCCGCCGGACCTCGAACCGGGCCGCCCGCTCCACGCTGCGCAGCGAGTTGACGTTCTTGGTCTCCGAGCGGGTGCCGAAGGTCTCGGTGCCGTTCGGGCGCAGCGACAGGTTGACGTCGCAGCGCATCTGGCCCTTGTCCATCCGGGCCTCGGAGACGCCGAGCGAACGGATCACCTCGCGCAGCTCGGCGACGTACGCCTTGGCGACCTCGGGGGCGCGCTCGCCGGCGCCCTCGATCGGCTTGGTGACGATCTCGATCAGCGGGATGCCGGCCCGGTTGTAGTCGAGCAGCGAGTGGGTGGCGCCGTGGATGCGACCGGTGGCCCCGCCGACGTGGCTGGACTTGCCGGTGTCCTCCTCCATGTGGGCGCGCTCGATCTCCACCCGGAAGGTCGAGCCGTCCTCCAGCTGCACGTCGAGGTAGCCGTTGAAGGCGATCGGCTCGTCGTACTGCGAGGTCTGGAAGTTCTTGGGCATGTCCGGGTAGAAGTAGTTCTTCCGCGCGAACCGGCACCACTCGGCGATCTCGCAGTTCAGCGCCAGGCCGATCTTGACGGCCGACTCCACGCCGACCGCGTTGACCACCGGCAGCGAACCCGGCAGGCCCAGGCAGGTCGGGCAGGTCTGGCTGTTCGGCTCGGCACCCAGCTCGGTCGAGCAACCGCAGAACATCTTGGTCTTGGTGCCCAGCTCGACGTGGACCTCAAGGCCCATCACCGGGTCGTACGACGCGAGAGCGTCCTCGTAGGAGACCAGGTTCATGACGCTCACAGCGTCCCTTCTCACTTGAAGCTTGGGAGGTACGGGCCCGGCCACCGCGTCGCGCGGGGCCGGGCCAGGGCACTTGACTTAGCCCAGCAGCACGTCGTCGGAGCCCAGCCGGCGCAGCTCGCGCACCAGCAGGGCGGTGCCGGTGACCAGCGCGGCGGCGCCGACCAGGGCGTTGACCAGCTTGAGGGTGTCGCTCTCCTCGCGGGCCTTGCGGACGTCCTTGGCCACGGAGATCGCGCCGAACGCGCTGGTGCCGATGGACAGCCACAGACCGGGCTTGGAGCGCTTGAAGCCCTTCAGCGAGCCGGAGCCCTTGGTCTTCTCGATCTTGCTCACAGTGCCGGTGCCTCCTCCAGCAGGGTGTGCCCCCACTTGTCGTTGAGTGCGGCCTCGACGGCGCCGCCCACGCGGTACAGGCGGTCGTCCGCCATCGCGGGTGCGATGATCTGGAGGCCGACCGGGAGATTGTCCTCCGGGGCCAGGCCGACCGGCAGCGACATGGCCGCGTTGCCCGCCAGGTTCGACGGAATCGTGCACAGGTCGGCCAGGTACATCGCCATCGGGTCGTCGGCGCGCTCGCCGATCGGGAAGGCGGTGGTCGGCGTGGTCGGCGAGACCAGGACGTCCACGCCCGCGAAGGCCGCGTCGAAGTCGCGCGAGATGAGCGTGCGGACCTTCTGGGCCGAGCCGTAGTAGGCGTCGTAGTAGCCCGAGGACAGCGCGTAGGTGCCCAGGATGATGCGGCGCTTGACCTCGTCGCCGAAGCCGGCCTCGCGGGTCAGCGCGGTGACCTCCTCGGCCGAGCGCGAGCCGTCGTCGCCGACCCGCAGGCCGTAGCGCATCGCGTCGAAGCGGGCCAGGTTGGAGGAGCACTCCGACGGCGCGATCAGGTAGTACGCCGGCAGCGCCAGGGTGAAGGACGGGCAGGAGACCTCGACGACCTCGGCGCCCAGCTCGCGCAGCAGCTCCACCGACTCGTTGAAGCGCTGCATCACGCCGGCCTGGTAGCCCTCGCCGGCGAACTCCTTGACGACGCCGATCCGCATGCCGCGGATGTCGCGCATCCGCGCGGCCTCGACGACGGCCGGCACCGGCGCGTCGATCGAGGTGGAGTCCAGCGGGTCGTGCCCGGCGATGGCCTCGTGCAGCAGGGCCGCGTCCAGCACCGTGCGGGCGCACGGGCCGCCCTGGTCCAGGCTGCTGGAGAACGCGACCAGGCCGTAGCGGGACACCGAGCCGTAGGTCGGCTTGACGCCGACGGTGCCGGTGACGGCGCCGGGCTGGCGGATCGAGCCGCCGGTGTCGGTGCCGATCGCCAGCGGGGCCTCGAAGGCGGCCAGCGCGGCGGCCGAACCGCCGCCGGAGCCGCCGGGGATGCGGGAGAGGTCCCACGGGTTGCCGGTCACGCCGTACGCGGAGTTCTCGGTGGAGGAGCCCATCGCGAACTCGTCCATGTTGGTCTTGCCGAGAATGACCACGCCGGCGTCCTTGAGACGGCTGGTCAGCGTGGCGTCGTACGGCGGGATCCAGCCCTCGAGCATCTTCGAGCCACAGGTGGTCGGGATGCCCTTGGTGGTGAAGACGTCCTTGAGCGCGAGCGGGACGCCGGCCAGCGGGCCCAGCTCCTCGCCCTTGGCGCGCTTGTCGTCGACGGCCCTGGCCGCGGCCAGCGCGCCCTCGGTGTCGACGTGCAGGAAGGCGTTGACCTTCTTGTCGACGGCGTCGATGCGGTCGAGGTGGGCCTGCGCGACCTCGACGGCGGACACCTCGCCCTTGGCGATGGCGCCCGCGGTCTCGGCGGCGGTGAAGCGAATCAGCTCGGTCATCTCGGTCAGTCCTCCCCGAGGATCTGCGGCACACGGAAACGCTGCTCCTCGGCGGCGGGGGCGCCGGACAGCGCCTGCTCCGGGGTGAGCGACGGCCGGACCTCGTCCGCACGCATGACGTTGGTCAGCGGCAGCGGGTGGGAGGTCGGCGGGACGTCCTGTCCGGCGACCTCGGAAACGCGGGCGACCGCGCCGATGATCACGTCGAGCTGCTCGGCGAAGTGGTCCAGCTCTTCGGGCTTCAGCTCAAGACGCGACAGCCGGGCGAGGTGGGCGACCTCCTCGCGCGTGATGCCAGGCATGCAGCGATCCTCAGGGTGAGTTCTGGTGAGACCCGGCTGTGCCTTGCGGGCGGTGCCGGGCCCGGGCAGGAGCAGCCGGTTCCGGCGCTCCGTCCTCGTGGTCTTTGGACCCCATCCTATGGGGCCCGTCCCCCGCCCCGGCCAACGAGTGAGCCGCGGCGCCCGTCACCGGCCCTCCCCGGGGCCGGACCGCGACCTCCGGCGGGCTACTGCGGCCGGGTGCGGGCCCAGCCCTGCGGTTTGATCTCCCGGTGCGCGGCCTGCACCACCTGGGCCACCGGCGGCAGCGTGGGCGGGATGACCGGCGGCCGGACCGGCGGGAGTGTCGGCGGCAGCACCGGCGGCCTGGCCGGCGGGACGATCGGCTTGGCGTTCGGGACCGACGGGAAGCCCGCGGGCAGCTGGGGCGGCAGGCCGAGCCGCTCCACCGGCGGGGCGCCGGTGCGGTGCACCCGCAGCCAGGCGGTGGCCTGCTCGGCCGGCAGCGCGGCCGACACCAGCCAGCCCTGGACGGCGTCCACGCCCATGCAGTGCAGCCGCTCCCAGGTCTCGTCGTCCTCGACGCCCTCGGCGACCACGGTCAGGCCCAGCGAGTGGGCGAGCTCCACCGAGCAGCGGACCACCGCCGCGTCGTGGTCGTCGGCGACCATCCGGGAGACGAAGGAGCGGTCGATCTTCAGCTCGCCGACCGGCAGGCTGCGCAGCCGCACCAGCGAGGAGTGCCCGGTGCCGAAGTCGTCCAGGGACATCCCGACGCCGTAGCCGCGCAGCTCGGCCAGGGTGTCGGCGGCCCGCCGGGAGTCGTCCAGCAGCAGTCGCTCGGTGATCTCCAGCTGGAGCGCGTGGGCCGGCACCTGGTGGCGCACGAGGTGGCCGGCGACCCGCTGGGCGAAGCCGGGGTTGAGAACGTCGCGCGGCGAGACGTTGACCGCGACCTGCACCTGGAGGCCCTGGTCGCGCCAGTACGCGAGCTGGCCGACGGCCGCCTCCAGCACGTAGTCGGTGAGCCGGGGCATCAAGCCGCTGGACTCGGCGAGCCCGACGAACTCGTCCGGCGGGACCTTCCCCTGGCCGGGGCGCTCCCAGCGCAGCAGCGCCTCCAGGCCGACCACCCGGCCGTCGAAGGCCACCTTCGGCTGGTAGTGCAGCTGCACCTCGCCGGTCTCCAGTGCCCTGCGCAGGTCCCCCAGCAGCCCGATCCGGTACGGCGTGTCGGCATCCTGGGTCTCGTCGTACTGGGCGACGCCGCAGTGTCCGCGCTGGGCGTGGCCCATCGCGACGTCGGCCCGGCGCAGCAGGGCCTCCGCGTCCTGGGCGTGCTGCGGGTAGACGCAGACGCCGCCGCTGGCCTCCAGGACGAGCAGCAGCCCGTCCAGCCGGATCGGGGCGGCCAGTTCGGCGATCAGCGCCTTGGCGACCCGCTCCAGGCTGTCCGGGCAGTTGATGCCGGGCAGCAGGACGGCGAACTCGTCGCCGCCCATCCGGGCCACCATGGGGCGGCCGCGGCGGTAGTGCCGGGGCAGGCCGGCGAAGACGTCGTCGATGGACTCCCGGGTGGCGCTGCCGGCCGGTCCGCCGGAGCGCAGGGCCCGGTGCAGCCGGCGGGCGATGTGAACCAGCAGCCGGTCACCGGCCGTATGACCTAGTGTGTCGTTGAGTGATCGGAAGCGATCGAGATCGAGCAGGATGAGACCGACGCTGTAGCCCTGACCACACTCCGCGATCGCCTCCTGGGCGGCCAACAGCAGGGCCTGACGGTTGGGCAGATCCGTCAGCGGGTCGGTCAGCTGATCGCGGGCGCGGTCCCGGGCGATCCGCCAGGCCGCCACCAGCACCGCCAGGGGCACGGCGAACAGCGGCAGCAACTCGGGTTCGTACCGGTAGACCAGGACGGCCAGCGGGATGAGCGGCGCGGCTCCGGCCAGCAGCACGCCGAGCAGCAGGACCGCACCCGCCACCCCCTGCGGCGGGCGTGTGGGCGCACCGCCGGTCGTACGATCCATAAGCCCTGTCCTCCGTCGGGCCCGCCCCGTCGGGCCGCCTTACGGTGAGGCACCGTGCCGGTACCGACAGCTGCCGGGCATGGAGCGACCCCGCGGAACACCGGCCCAGCCGGTGCCCCCACCCCTGCTGACACTCTGTTGCGCTCCAGGGTATGCCGGGGTCCACCCGGTGGGCAGACTTTCGGACAACCGGAAACGCGCCACCGCTCTCGGGTGCCGCACAGTGACACAATGCCCGCTTTCACTGTGCGGCACCCGGTGACGTTGCATCAGGACGATAACAACACCGATCCGGTCACCGACCGCTCGGGTCCGCTCCGGGTCAGTCCTCGACGGGCTCCTTCTTCGCCTCCCCGGCCTCCTCCGGCTCCGGAAGCCCCAGGTGGGCACGGGCGGCGGACGGCCCGTCGGCGAGCAGGACGGCGAACCCGGCGTCGTCCAGGACCGGCAGGCCGAGCTGAACAGCCTTGTCGTACTTGGACCCAGGGTTGTCACCAGCGACCACAAAATCGGTCTTTTTCGAAACCGAACCGGTCACTTTCGCTCCGCGCGAGGTCAGCGCCTCCTTGGCGCCGTCCCGGGTGTGGCCGGCCAGGGTGCCGGTCACCACCACGGTCAGGCCCTCCAGCGGGCGCTCCGCCTCCTCCTCGTCCGCGAACTCCTCGGTGAAGCGGACGCCGTCCGCCTCCCAGTTCCGGAGGATCTCCCGGTGCCACTCCTCCGCGTACCACTCCCGGATCGAGCGGGCGATGGTCGGGCCGACCCCCTCGACGGCCGCCAGCTGCTCCTCGCTCGCCTCGAAGATCTTCGTCAGATCGCGGAACTCCCGGGCCAGTGCCTGCGCGGCGACCGGACCGACGTGCCGGATCGACAGCCCGTTGACGAACCGCCACAGCGGCCGCCCCTTCGCCGCGCCCAGGTTGTCGATCAGGGCCTGGAGCGACTTCTTCGGCTCGCCCTTGGTGGTGGCGAAGAAGAAGACCTCCTTCTCCTTGCCCGTCCTGTCGTCCAGCTTCGGCATGCCGGTCTTCGGGTCCCGGACCAGCACCTTGATCGGCAGCAGCTTCTCCCGCGTCAGCCGGAAGATGTCGGCCTCGTTCCGCACCGGCGCCTCGGCCGGCTCCAGCGGCTGGGTCAGCGCGGTGGCCGCGACGTAGCCCAGCCCCTCCACGTCCAGGCACTGCCGCCCGCCGAGGAAGGCGATCCGCTCCCGGATCTGGGCCGGGCAGCGCTCCGCGTTCGGGCAGCGCAGGTCGATGTCGCCCTCGGCCATCGGCCGCAGCTCGCTGTCGCACTCCGGACAGTGCGAGGGCATCACGAAGGCCTGCTCGGTGCCGTCCCGCAGGTCGTAGACCGGGCCGAGGATCTCCGGGATGACGTCGCCGGCCTTGCGCAGCACGATCGTGTCGCCGAGCAGCACGTCCTTGGCCTTGACGACCTCCTGGTTGTGCAGCGTCGCGTACTGCACCATCGAGCCGGCCACCTTCACCGGCTCGGCCAGCACCGCGTACGGGGTGGCCCGGCCGGTGCGGCCGATGCCGACCTTGATCTCGGCCAGCTTCCCGGTGACCTCCTCCGGCGGGTACTTCCAGGCGATCGCCCAGCGCGGGGACTTGGAGGTGGCGCCGAGCCGGCCCTGCAGGGCGATCTCGTCCACCTTCACCACGACGCCGTCGATCTCGTGCTCGACCGAGTGCCGCTGCTCGCCGAAGTGCGCGATGAAGGCCCGCACCTCGGCGAGCGTCCCCACCACCTGGTTGTGGCGGGCGGTGGGCAGGCCCCAGTCGTGCAGCAGCCGGTAGGCGTGCGACTGGTTGTCGATGTCGAAGCCCACCCGGGCGCCGATGCCGTGCACCACCATGTGCAGCGGGCGGGAGGCGGTGACGTGCGGGTCCTTCTGGCGCAGCGAACCGGCGGCGGCGTTGCGGGGGTTCATGAACAGCCGGATCAGCGCCCGGGGCCGCTTGCCCTCCTTGGCGCGCTCCTCGTTCTCCTGCCGGCGGCGCTCGTTCTCCTCCGCGAAGGAGGCGTTGAGCGCGTCGAACTCCTCGGTCGGGAAGTAGACCTCGCCGCGGATCTCCACCAGCTCCGGGATGTTCTCGCCCTTGAGCCGGTGCGGGATCTCCTTGATGGTGCGGACGTTGGGGGTGATGTCCTCGCCGACCCGGCCGTCGCCGCGCGTCGCCGCCTGCACCAACTGGCCGTTCTCGTAGGTGAGGTTGACGGCCAGGCCGTCCACCTTGAGCTCGCACAGGTAGTGGTAGTCGATGCCCTGCAGCTCGGTGGCGACCCGCTCGGCCCAGGCGGCCAGCTCCTCGTCGTCCATCGCGTTGTCCAGGCTGAGCAGCCGCTCGCGGTGCTCGACCTCGGCGAACAGCCCGGTGGCCGCGCCGCCGACCTTCTGGCTCGGCGAGTCCGGGGTGACCAGGGCCGGGTGCTCGGCCTCGATCCCCTCCAGCTCCCGCATCAGCGCGTCGAACTCGGCGTCGCTGACGACCGGCGCGTCCTGCTCGTAGTACCGGGCCCGGTGGTCGGTGATCTCCTGCGCCAGCTCGGCGTGCCGCCCGCGCACCTCCGCCGGGACGTCCTCCCAGCCCTCGACAGCCGTCACCGCAAGCCCTCCTGCACTCTCATTCCGGGTTGTCCACCAGGCTCTGTGCCGCCCGCGCCGCGGACGACAGCGCCCTGCGCGCGTACGCCGGGGAAGCCCCGGCCAGCCCGCAGGTCGGTGTCACCAGCACGCGGCGACCCAACAGCTCCGGGGCGAACCCGAGCCTGCGCCACAAGGTCCTGACACCCTGGACACTACCGGCAGGGTCGGACACCGCCTGGTCAGTGGCGGGGACGACACCGGCGAGGATCGTCGTGCCGCCCTCCACGGCCTCGCCGAGGTCGTCGTCCTGGCGCTCGGTGAGGAGCGAGAAGTCGAGGGAGATCCCGGCGACCCCGGCGCGGCGCAGCAGCGGGACCGGGACGTCCGGCGCGCAGCTGTGCACCACCACGGGCGCGTCGAGGTTCCGGATCACCTCGCGCAGCACCTCCTCGGCGACCTGCCGGTCGACGGCGCGCAGCCGCTGGAAGCCGCTGGCGGTCTTCACCGACCCGGCCAGGACGGCGGGCAGCGAGGGCTCGTCCAGCTGCAGCACGACCTCGGCGCCGGGCACCCGCCCGCGGACGTCCGCGAGGTGGCGGCGCAGGCCCTCGGTGAGCGAGCCGGCGATGTCGCGGCACGCGCCGGGGTCGGCGAGCGCCTTCTCGCCGTGCTTGAGCTCGATGCTCGCCGCCAGCGTCCAGGGGCCGACGGCCTGGACCTTGAGCGCGCCCTGATGGCCCTGGGTGAACTCCTCCAGCGCGTCCAGGTCCTCGCCGAGCCAGGAGTGGGCGCGCCGGGTGTCCCGGCCCGGACGGTCGGTGAACCGCCAGCCGCTCGGCTCGGTCTGCGCGAACAGTTCGACCAGTAGGCCGGCGCCGCGCCCGATCATGTCGGCGCCCGGCCCGCGGGCGGGCAGCTCGGGCAGGAACGGCAGGTGCTCCAGTGCCCCGGTGGAGGTCTTGGCGGCCTCCCGGGCGTCGGTGCCGGGCAGCGAGCCGACGCCGGTGGCGGCGCCGCGCAGGTCGGGGAAGGTGTGTGGGGTGCTCACCCGCCCGAGCCTACTCAGCCGGACGGCCCCGGTGCCGGGCGCGGGGCCCGGCACCGGGGCCGTCGGGCATGCGGGGGCCGTCGGGCATGCGGAGGCCGTGTCGAAATCCGGTCCGCGCACGGAAAGTCGGACCGGCCGGCCTCCCGTGCGGCGCGCTACCGCCCGGGGCGGACGGTGATGTCGGTGATCTCCGCGTCCCGGGAGGCGTCGAGAGCGGCGAGGATCGCCCCGGCGACGGACGCGGGCTCGATCCAGCGGCCGGCGTCGTACTCCTTGCCCTCCTGCTGGTGCACCTTCACCTGCATCGCGGTGGCGGTGCGGCCCGGGTAGACCGAGGTGACCCGGACGCCGTTGGCGTGCTCCTCCTGGCGCAGCGCGTCGGCGAGCGCCTTGAGGCCGTGCTTGCTGGCCGCGTACGCCGACCACTCGGCGTGGGCGTTGAGGCCCGCGCCGGAGTTCACGAAGAGCACATGGCCCTTGACCAGCCGGATCGACGGCAGCAGCAGGCGGGTCAGCTCGGCGGGGGCGACGAGGTTGACGTTCAGCGTCTCCTGCCAGGCCTTGGGGGTCAGGTCGCCGACCGGGCCGAGCTCGACCGTGCCCGCGACGTGCAGGAGGGAGTCCAGTTCGACCGGCAGCTGCTGGTGGCCGAAGGCCCAGGACAGCTTGCCCGGATCGCCGAGGTCCCCGACGAGGGTGCGGGCCCCGGGGAAGCGCTCGCGCAGTTGGGCGGCCCGACGGGCGTCGCGGGCGAGCAGCCAGAGCTCGTCCCCGCGCTCGGCGAGTCGCTCGGCGAGTACGGCGCCGATGCCGGAGCCGGCGCCAGTGATCAGATGTGCAGCCATGGTCGTGATCCAATCAGGCCTTGAGCTGGGCGAAAACCTCGGCGGGCGTGTCCGCGAAGGTGATCAGCTCGGCGAGCGGGCGCGGCAGGAAGCCCTCGGCGTCCATCCGCTCCATCTGGGTGCGCAGGCCCGTGTAGAAGCCCTCGGTGTCCAGGACCACCACCGGCTTGTCGAACATCCCGTGCTTCTTGAGCTCCAGCACCTCGGTGACCTCGTCCAGGGTGCCCAGCCCGCCCACCAGCACGACGATCGCGTCCGCCCGCGAGGCCAGCTCGGCCTTGCGCTCCGGCAGGTCGGCCGTCCACACCAGCTCGTCGGCGCCGACGTACGCCTTGTGCCGCAGCATCTCGACCATCACGCCGACGAGCGTGCCGCCCGCCGCCTTCACCTCGTCGGCGAGCAGCCCCATCAGCCCGGCGTTCGAGCCGCCCCACACCAGCGTGTGCCCGCCCTCCCCCAGGAGCCGGGCGAACTCCGCGGCGGGGGCGGAGTAGCGGTCGTCGAGCGAGTACGCGGAGCAGAAGACAGAGATATTCATAGTGCCGTCCGGTCTATCACGCCCCTCGGCAGGACTTCACCGGGGATTCCTCGCCGGGCGCGGGGCGGGCTCAGGCGGTGACGGCCGGGCGCTCGGTGGTGGCGATGGTGGCGGAGCCGACGACACGGGTGCCGTCGTAGACGACCACGGCCTGGCCGGGGGCGATGCCCCGTACCGGGGTGTCCAGTTCCACCCGCAGCTCGCCGTCGACGACCGCGGCGCTCACCGGCACCTCCTCGCCGTGGGCGCGCAGCTGGGCGGTGTAGCGGCCGTCCGCCAGGGGCTCGGTGCCGCACCAGCGGGGGCGGATGGCGGTCAGCCCGGTCACGTCGAGGCCCTCGACCGGGCCGACCGTGACGGTGTTGTTCACCGGGGAGATGTCCAGCACGTAGCGCGGCTTGCCGTCGGCCGCCGGGCGGCCGATCCGCAGGCCCTTGCGCTGGCCGATGGTGAAGCCGTACGCGCCGTCGTGCTCGCCGAGCTTGGTGCCGTCGACGTCGAGGATGTCGCCGGTGGCGGTGCCGAGGTGCTGGGCCAGGAAGCCCTGGGTGTCGCCGTCGGCGATGAAGCAGATGTCGTGGCTGTCGGGCTTCTTGGCGACGGCCAGGCCGCGGCGCTCGGCCTCGGCCCGGATCTCCTCCTTGGTGGTGTCACCGAGCGGGAAGAGCGAGTGGGCGAGCTGGTCGGCGTCGAGCACGCCGAGGACGTAGGACTGGTCCTTGGCGCCGTCCACGGCCCGGTGCAGCTCGCGCGAGCCGTCCGGCAGGTCGACGATCCGGGCGTAGTGGCCGGTGCAGACGGCGTCGAAGCCGAGCGCGATCGCCTTGTCCAGCAGCGCCGCGAACTTGATCTTCTCGTTGCAGCGCAGGCACGGGTTGGGCGTGCGCCCGGCCGCGTACTCGGCGACGAAGTCGTCGATGACGTCCTCGCGGAAGCGCTCGGCGAGGTCCCAGACGTAGAAGGGGATGCCGATCACGTCGGCCGCCCGCCAGGCGTCCCGGGAGTCCTCGATGGTGCAGCAGCCGCGCGCGCCGGTCCGGAAGGACTGCGGGTTGGCGGAGAGCGCCAGGTGGACGCCGGTCACCTCGTGCCCCGCTTCGACGGCGCGGGCGGCGGCGACGGCGGAGTCGACTCCGCCGGACATCGCCGCGAGCACGCGCAGACGGCCGGTGGACGGAGCGGTCGGGGCACCCGGGAAGTCAGTCATGGTGAGTACAAGCCTACGGGGCCGCCGGACATGCCCACCGCGCGGAGCAACTACCGGCGCACCGACGCCAGCCCCGCGTTGCGCGCCCGCTCGACGACCGGCCCGATGGCCTTCCCCAGCGCCGTGACGTCCTCCGGCACCGAGGTGTGCCCGAGCGAGAACCGCAGGGAGGCGCGCGCCAGCAGCGGGTCGACGCCCATCGCGAGCAGCACGTGGCTGGGCTGCGGCACCCCGGCCGAGCAGGCGGAGCCCGTCGAGCACTCGATGCCCTGGGCGTCCAGCAGCATCAGCAGCGCGTCGCCCTCGCAGCCGGGGAAGGAGAAGTGCGCGTTGGCGGGCAGCCGGCCCTCGGCCGACGGGTCGCCGTTGAGGATCGCGTCCGGTACGGCGGCCAGCACCGACGCCACCAGTTCGTCCCGCAGCGCGCCGAGCGTGACCGCGTGCTCGGCCTGCCGCTCGACGGCGAGCGCCGCGGCGGCCGCGAAGCCGGCCGAGCCGGGGGCGTCGAGGGTGCCGGAGCGCACGTCGCGTTCCTGCCCGCCGCCGTGCAGCAGCGGTACGGGCGCGGCGCCCCGGGAGAGCAGCAGGGCGCCGATGCCGAACGGGCCGCCGATCTTGTGCCCGGTGACGGTGAGCGCGGTGAGGCCGGACTCGGCGAAGGAGACCGGGACCTGACCGAGCGCCTGCACGGCGTCGGCGTGCACCGGGATGCCGTACTCGGCCGCCACGGCGGTCAGTTCGCGCACCGGCTGGACGGTGCCGACCTCGTTGTTCGCCCACATCACGGTGACCAGCGCCACCGACGCCGGGTCGCGTTCGATCGCCGACCGCAGCGCCTCGGGGTGCACCCGGCCGTACCCGTCCACCGGCAGGTACTCGACCTCGGCGCCCTCGTGCTCGGAGAGCCAGTGCACCGCGTCCAGCACCGCGTGGTGCTCGACCGGGCTGCACAGCACCCGGGTGCGGGCCGGGTCGGCGTCCCGGCGGGCCCAGTACAGGCCCTTGACCGCCAGGTTGTCGGATTCGGTGCCGCCGCCGGTGAGCACGATCTCGCTGGGGCGGGCGCCCAGCGACTCGGCCAGCGATTCCCGGGACTCCTCGACCACCCGGCGGGCCCGGCGGCCGGCCGCGTGCAGAGCCGAGGCGTTGCCGACCACCCCCAGGTGCGCCGTCATCGCGGCGATCGCCTCGGGCAGCATCGGCGTGGTCGCCGCATGGTCCAGGTATGGCATAACCATCCGATTGTAGAGCGCGGCACCACAGCGGGTTCCGGGCCGGGGCAGTTTCAGCCACGCACGGCCCGCGCCGACCGGCACCGGCCCGCACCGGCCCGGACGCACCGCGGACGAACCACGGGTGCGCCGCACCGCGGACGCACCACTGCCGGACGGCCGCGTCCGGCAGTGGTTTGTACCACTGAGCCACCCAGCGGTTAGCCTGACGCCATCAGTCAGCCGGATCCACGGGAAACGCCATGTCGCAGTCGGTCGACCGCGCGCTGACCCTGCTCGACGCACTCGGCGACGCGCCGCTCTCGCTGGAGCAGGCCGCCAGCAGCCTCGGGGTGCACAAGTCCACCGCCCTGCGGCTGCTGCGCACCCTGGAGGAGCACGGCTTCGCCCGCCGCCAGCCGGACCTGCGCTACCGGCTGGGCGGCCGGGTGCTCTCGCTGGCCCACCGCGCGCTGGAGGACTTCGACGTCCGGCAGGTCGCCGCGCCGTACCTGGCCGCGCTCAACGCCCGCTGCGGCTACACCGTCCGGCTGGCCGTGCTGCACGACGGCGAGGTGCTCTACCTGGACGAGGTGGCCGGGTTGCCGGGCGCCGAGCCGTCCCGGATCGGGCGCCGGGCCCCGGTGGACGGGACGGCGGTGGGCCGGGTGCTGCTCGCCGGGCTGTCGGCGGACGGCGTCCCCGAGGAGCCCGAGCTGGCGGCGGTGCGCCGCCGGGGCTGGGCGGCCGAGTCCTGCGAGCACCGGGAGCCGGTGACCTGCGTGGCCGCGCCGGTCGCGGGCAGCGGCGGACGGACGGTCGCGGCCTGCGCGCTGAGCGCCCCGGCGAGCGAGGTGCCGCCCGGCGAACTGGCCCGGATGGTGCCGGAACTGCTCTGCACGGCCGAGGCGATCTCGCTCGCGTACGGCGGCTCGCCTACTCCTCGCTGGTGCGAGAACCGTTGCGGTGCCAGGCCCGCGGGGCACGCCAGCCGTACTTCAGCGCGAGCATCCGCAGCCCGAAGGCGGTGAGCGCGGCCGCGGTTCCGGTGATGCCGGTGAGGCGGTCCGCGCCGATCAGCAGCGCGACCAGGGTGGCGCCGACCAGGGCCGGGACGGCGTAGATCTCCCGGTCCCAGCGCAGCAGCGAGGGGATCTCCCCGGCCAGCACGTCACGGATCACGCCGCCGCCGGCCGCGGTCACCATGCCGAGCGCGATCGCCGCGACCGCGCCGAGCCCGAAGTCGTGGGCCTTGGCGGTGCCGGTCACGCAGAACAGCCCGAGCCCGAGCGCGTCCAGGGTCTGCACGGCCCGGTTGATCCGCTCGACCTCCGGGTGCAGGAAGAACACCACCAGCGCGGCGCCCAGCGGGGTCACGAAGTAGCCGAGGTTGGTGAACGCGGCGACCGGGGTGGCGCCGATCACCAGGTCGCGCATCACGCCACCGCCGAGGGCGGTGACCTCGGCCAGCACACAGATCCCGAAGATGTCCATGTTCTTGCGGACGGCGAGCAGGCCCCCGGAGAGGGCGAAGACGAAGATGCCGACGAGGTCCAGCGACTGCTGCACGTCGGTCGGGAAGAGCTGGGATGTCACCGTCCATGTGTACCCGATTCGCGCGGATGTTCCGGCGAACGTCCGTGCTCCGGATACGAACGCACCGCCGGAACGGCGGCGAACCCCTTGCGCGCCGTGGGGCCGAACCGGTTCGGCTAGCCTCCGCCTGTGAAGCTCGCGAAGCCCGGGTCGGCCCCGAAGCCGCCGCCGGAGCCGTCGAAGTCGCCGAAGCCGCCGAAGCCGCCCACGCCGACCCGGTCGTCGAAGCCGCCCGGCTCGCCGGGCTCCCCCGCCTCCGCCCGGCTCGGCTGGCTCGACGCGCTGCGCGGCATCGCCGCCCTCGCCGTCGCCATGCACCACTTCGGGCTGCTCGGCAAGATCCCGCACGCGGGCGGGGTGCCGCGCCACCTGGACCTCGGCTTCTTCGGCGTGATGCTGTTCTTCCTGGTCAGCGGGTACATCATCCCGGCCTCGCTGGAACGCCGGGGCGACGTCCGGGCGTTCTGGACGGGGCGGCTCTTCCGCATCTACCCCGCGGTGGCCGTCACCGTTTTGGCGAGTCTGCTGGTGCTGCCCCGCAGCGGCCAGATCGTCCAGAGCTTCCCCTTCGACCACCCGGTGCTGTCGCTCGCCGCCAACGGCCTGCTGCTCCAGGACCTGCTGGGGGTGCCCAGCACCATCGGGGTGATGTGGTCGCTCACCTACGAGATGGTCTTCTACTACTTCGTCTGCGCCCTGTTCGTGCGGGGGTGGCACCGGCACAGCGCGCCGATCGCGGTCGGCTTCGCGTCCGTCGCCCTGGTGCTCGGCACCTGGCTGCCGATCGGCGGGATCTCGGTGGACCTGGCGGCCACCAGGCACCTGGTGGCCGCGGCCGGGATCGTGGTGCTGATGGCGGCGGCCTGCATCGCCACCGCCCGCCCGGACCTGACCCGTTGGGGCGCGCTGCTGCTCGGCGGCCTGGGCCTGGTCCTGATCACGGTGAACAACCGGACCACCGGCTTCGAAACCATGCTGATCTTCGCGACCATGTTCGCCGGCACCGTGCTGTACCGGCTGGAGCACGGCCTGCTCGACCGGCTCCCGGCCCTGCTCTGCTGCGGCTTCGTGATCGTCACCGGCGTCACGGTCGGCTACCTGTACAACCGCGACACGGCGCTCTGGCACACCTGGACGCCCTCGTGGGAGTCCTTCTCGTCCGCCTACCTGGCCGCCTGGGCCCTGTTCGCGGCCGCCATGCTGCTGCGCCGCCGCCGCTTCCCGCGCTGGCTCTGCGGGCTCGGCACGATCAGCTTCTCGGTCTACCTGCTGCACGGCCCGCTGATGTACTTCCTCGGCTGGAAGCTGCGGGACTACCCGCCGATCGTCGGGCCGAAGGGGCAGGCCGCGCTCACCCTCGGCTACCTGGGGGCGGTCGTGGTGCTCTCCTGGCTGTCGTACCGGCTGGTCGAGATCCCGTTCCAGAACCTGGGCCGCAGGGCGGTCCGGGCGCTGGACCGCCGCTTCCCGGCCCCCGCCCCGGCGCCGCCCGCCGCGGCCGCCCCGGGTCCGCGCGTGCCGGAGCCGGAGCCGGAGCCGGCCGCCGGCGTCTGAGGCGCGGACCGCCAAAAGGCCGCCCGTCCCCGGAAGTCCGGGGGCGGGCGGCCTCCTGCGTACGTGCGAGGGCCTCAGACCGTGGCGCCGGCCGTCGCCTTCTCCGGAGCGTTCTCCGGGAAGTGGCAGGCCACCTGGTGCCCGGTCGCCAGCACCGTCAGCGGCGGCTCCTGGCTCGCGCACACGTCCTGCGCCTTCCAGCACCGGGTGCGGAAGCGGCAGCCGCTGGGCGGGTTGATCGGCGAGGGGACGTCGCCCTTGAGCAGGATGCGCTCGCGGCCCGCGCGCTGGCGGCGGCGCGGGTCGGGGACGGGCACGGCGGACATCAGCGCGTTGGTGTACGGGTGCATCGGGCTGCGGTAGAGCGAGTCCCGGTCGGCGATCTCCACGATCTTGCCGAGGTACATCACCGCGACCCGGTCCGAGACGTGCCGGACCACCGAGAGGTCGTGCGCGATGATCAGGTAGGTCAGCCCGAGTTCCTGCTGGAGGTCGTCCAGCAGGTTGACCACCTGCGCCTGGATCGAGACGTCCAGCGCGGAGACCGGCTCGTCCGCGACGATCATCTTCGGCTTCAGCGCGAGCGCCCGGGCGATGCCGATGCGCTGGCGCTGGCCGCCGGAGAACTCGTGCGGGTAGCGGTTGTAGTGCTCGGGGCTGAGCCCGCACAGTTCCAGCAGCTCCTGGACGGCCTTCTTGAGCCCGCCCTCCGGCACCGCGTTCTGGAGCTTGAAGGGCGCGCCGACGATGGTGCCGACGGTGTGCCGGGGGTTCAGCGAGGAGTACGGGTCCTGGAAGATCATCTGGATGTCGCGGCGCAGCGGCCGCATCGCCCCGACCCCCAGGTGGGTGATGTCGGTGCCCTCGAACTCGATGGTCCCGCCGGTCGGTTCGTCGAGCCGGGTGACCAGTCGGCCCATGGTCGACTTGCCGCAGCCGGACTCGCCCACGACGCCCAGGGTCTCGCCGGCGTTGACCGTGAAGTCGATGCCGTCGACGGCCCGCACCGCGCCGGTCTGGCGCCGCAGCAGCCCGCCGCGGATCGGGAAGTGCCGGGTCAGGCCGGCCACCTTCAGCAGCGGCTCGCGGCCGGGGGCGGGTGCCGGCGACGGAATCGTGGCCGCCTGAGTGTCCGTCATCGGTTCTCTCCAGAAAGGTGGTACGAGGCCGGGCTCACAGCCGGGGCGCGATCTCTTCGGCGAAGATGCGGTGCCGCTCGTCGGCCGCCAGGTGGCAGGCCGCGAAGTGCCCGGGCGCGGCCTCGGCCAGCACCGGGAGCTCGCCGGTGGAGCGCCCGCCGGTCAGGGCGGCGTACGGGCAGCGCGGGTGGAAGGCGCAGCCGGACGGCACGTTGATCAGGCTGGGCGGGGTGCCCTTGACCGGCACCAGCCGGTCCTGGAGTTCCCGGTCCAGCCGCGGCATCGACCCCAGCAGGCCCCAGGTGTAGGGGTGTTCGGGCGCGTCGAAGAGGGTCTCGGCCGGGCCGCGCTCGATGCACTTGCCGCCGTACATGACCAGGATGTCGTCGGCCAGCTCGGCGACCACCCCGAGGTCGTGGGTGATGATGATGACGGCGGAGCCGAACTCCTCCTGGAGGTCGCGGATGAGGTCCAGGATCTGCGCCTGGACGGTGACGTCCAGGGCGGTGGTGGGCTCGTCGGCGATCAGCAGCGAGGGGTCGTTGACCAGCGCCATGGCGATCATGGCGCGCTGGCGCATGCCGCCGGAGAACTGGTGCGGGTAGTCGTCCACCCGGCGGTCGGGCTGCGGGATGCCGACCCGGTCGAGCATCTCGATCGCCCGGGCCCTGGCCTGCTTCTTGGAGGCCTGGGGGTGGTGCACCCGGTACGCCTCGACGATCTGCTGCCCCACCGTGTAGTAGGGGTGCATCGCGGTCAGCGGGTCCTGGAAGATCATCGCCATGTCCCGGCCGCGCAGTTGGCGCACCCGGTCCGGGCCGGCCGCGATCAGGTCCTCGCCGTTCAGCCGGATCTCGCCGCTGATCCGGGCCCGCTTGGAGCGGTGCAGGCCCATGATGCCCAGCGAGGTGACGGACTTGCCGGAGCCGGACTCGCCGACGATGCCGAGGGTGCGCCCCTTGTGGAGGTCGAAGCTGACCCCGTCCACCGAGCGGACCAGGCCGTCGTCGGTGTCGAAGTGGATCCGCAGGTCGCGGACCGAGAGGAAGGGGTCGCCCGGCGGGGTCTGCGCGGCGTCCGCCGGGGACTTCTGGAGGTCGGTCACGAGAGCCTCACCCGGGGGTCGACGAGCGCGTACAGGAGGTCGACCACGAGGTTGCAGGCGACGATGAAGAAGGCGGCGAGCAGGGTGACGCCGAGGATCTTGGGCAGGTCGTTGTCGGAGATCGCCTGGACGGCGAACTGGCCGACGCCCTGGAGCGAGAAGACCTGCTCGGTGATCAGCGCGCCGCCGAGCAGCAGCCCGAGGTCCATGCCGAAGATCGTGACGATCGGGGTGAGCGCGGCCCGCAGCCCGTGCCGGGTGACGACCTTGCGCTCGACCAGGCCCTTGGCCCGGGCGGTGCGGATGTAGTCCTCGCTCATGGTCTCCAGCATTCCGGCGCGGGTGAGCCGGGCGTAGAGCGCGGAGTAGAGGAAGGCCAGCGAGATCCAGGGCAGGATCAGGTTGCGGGCCCACATCAGCGGGTTGTCGGTGAGGTTCACGTACTGCAGGTTGTCCAGGATCGGCCACTCGTAGCTGAACAGCGTGAGCAGCAGCGCGCCGGTGAAGAAGACCGGCAGCGAGACGCCGGCGAGCGCGACGCCCATGGAGAGCCGGTCGAAGATCGAGCGCGGCTTGAGCGCGGAGACGACGCCCGTGGCGACGCCGGAGACCAGCCAGAGCACCGCCGCACCGGCGGCGAGCGACATGGTGACCGGGATCCGCTTGGTCAGCTCGGGCCAGACCTCCAGGTGGTTCTTGAAGGAGTAGCCGAAGCAGGGCACGTGACAGGTGGCCGGTTCCGGGCCGAACGTGTACTCGGCGCCGCTGACCAGCCCCTTGAGGAAGTGCCAGTACTGGGTGTACAGCGGCTGGTCGAAGCCGAGGTTCTGCTTGACCGCGGCGATCGCCTCGGGCGACGGGTTCTTCCCGATGTACTGGGCGGCCAGTTGGTCGGCCGTCTCTCCGGCGAGTCGCGGGAGCAGGAAGAAGATCGCGAAGGTGACCACGCTGACGACCAGCAGCAAAATCGCCGCCGCGATGATCCTGCGGATGATGTAGGCAAACACAGTTGGGCGGCTCCGGCGGCCCGCCGCCGTCCGGGATCTTCCGGACGGCGGCGGGCGCCGCTGCCTTCACCTGCCTTCAGGGATGCGGAGCCAGGCTCTTACTTGGTGGAGCCGATGTTCAGGTAGTCGTACTCACCCGAGAACGCCGAGGTGGAGACCAGGTTGGTGGCGTTGTCCGGGCGGTACAGGAAGACCTTGAAGTAGGTCAGCGGGACGTAGACCGCCTGCTCCATGACCTTCTTGTCGACGTCGCCGTAGATCTTCTCGCGGGCGCCCTTGTCGGGGTTGATCGCGGCGTCGTCGATCATCTTGTTGACGGCGGAGTCGTTCAGCTGGGCCAGGTTGTTGTTGCCGGACGGCTTGATGGTGCGGCCGTCGACGATCTGCTGGAGGAAGCCGTAGCCGGTCGGCCAGTCGGCGCCCCACTGCATCATCATCAGGCCGATGTTGTGCTCGGCCGCGAACTGCGGGGACCCGGCGGCGTCCTGCAGGTACTTGCCCTGCGGGTACTGCTGGATCTCGGCGTTGATGCCGACCTTCTTCAGCGCGGCCTGGATCGAGGTGGCCGCGGCGACCTCGGTGGCGCGCTCGGTGCGGGCCGACAGGACGGTGTTGATGCCGCCCTCCTTGCCGCAGGCCTTCAGGGCTTCCTTGGCCTTGGCCTCGTCGCCCTTGTTGTCCTTGGTCTCGTACAGGTTGAAGTCCTGGTGGCCCGCGATGTCCGGCGGGAGGACCGTGTTGGCGATCTGGCCGCGGATCGGGCCGCCGAGCGCGGTCTGCACCGAGACCTTGTCGATCGCGTACTGGACGGCCTTGCGGCACTCGACGTTGTCGAACGGCGCGAGCTTGGAGTTGATCGCCATGTACACCAGACGGCCGCCGTAGGCGTTGTCGGTGCTGGCCTTCAGCTTCGGGTTCTGCAGGATCTGCGCCTGGGTCTGCGGGTCGACGCCGCCGCCCACCAGGTCGACCTGGGCGTTGCCGGCCAGCAGGTCCTTGTCGATGGTGGCCTGGTCGATGTTGAACTTGAGCACGATCTTGTCCGCGAGCTGCTTGCGGATCGGGTCGGTGCTCTTGTCCCAGTTGGTGTTCGGCACCAGGACGGCCTGCTTGCCGTCCTCGTAGGACTCGAACTTGTAGGAGCCCGAGGACGCGATCTTCTTCACGTACTCCGCACCGGTGTCCTTGGCCTGCGGGACGGGCACGGTCTCCGGGGCGCTGACCAGGTAGTCGAAGTCCGCGAAGGGGTGCTGCAGGTGGAAGACGATCGTGGTGTCGTCGGGCGTCTCGATCGAGTTGAGGCCGCCCTCCTTGTCCTTGTACGGACCCGCGTACGGCGTGGCGTTGTCGACCAGCAGGTCGTGGAAGTACACCGGGCCGTTGGAGTTCACGTCCAGCGCGTAGTTCGAGCGCTCGATGGCGTACTTGACGTCCTTCGAGGAGATCGGGGTGCCGTCGTCGTACTTCAGGCCCTTGCGGAGCTTGTACGTCCAGGTCAGGCCGTCCGCGCTCTGCTGGCCCATCGACTCGGCGAGGTCCGGGACGAGCTTGTTGCCCTCCTCGCCCGGTGCCGGGTTGAAGGTGGTCAGCGGCCGGCCGTACAGACGCGAGAAGTTGTAGATGTACGCGTAGTACGTGTTGCCCGGGTCGAGCGAGTCGGGGGTGCCCTTCATCTCGTAGGTCACCGTCCCGCCCTTCTTGTCCGAGGCGTTGACGATGCCCTTGGTGGCCGCGTTGGCACCGGAGCCGCCCTCGGCGGAGCCGGAGGCCGTGGACGACCCTCCGTTCTTCGACGAACTGGTGCAACCGGTCACGACCAGGACCGCGGCGGCAGCCGCCGCGGTCAGGGCGACGGTACGGGACCTACGCATGGGTGAGATCAACCCCTTGAGGATGTGGAGGAGGGATTCTGACGCACCGTCGAGTGACGGGTAGTCCGAGTGACGCAAGGTCAGTTGTTCTTGGGGTCGAGGGCGTCGCGCAGCCCGTCGCCGAGCAGGTTGAAGGCGAGCACGGTGACGAAGATCGCCAGGCCGGGGACCACCATGTACTGGGGGTCCACCTGGTAGTACCGGATCGCGTCCTGGAGCATCCCGCCCCAGGAGGCCTGCGGGGGCTGGATGCCGACGCCGAGGAAGCTCAGCCCGGCCTCGAAGAGGATGTTGGTCGGGATCAGGAGGGTCGAGTAGACCAGGATCGGACCGACCAGGTTGGGCAGCAGTTCCTTGAACAGGATGAACGGTCCGCGCGCGCCCAGGCTGCGGGCCGCGTGGACGAACTCCCGCTCGCGCAGCGAGAGCGTCTGGCCGCGCACGATCCGGCCCATGTAGGGCCAGTTGAAGAAGCCGATCACGAAGATCAGCACCAGCATGTGCAGCGGCAGGCCGTGCAGGCCGAACGCGCCGCCCTGGAGCGAGGTCGAGATCGCGATGGCGAAGAGCAGCAGCGGGAACGCCAGGAAGACGTCCATCACCCGGCTGATCAGGGTGTCCACCCAGCCGCCGTAGTAGCCGGCCATGATGCCGAGCACGGTGCCGATGGTGTTGGACAGCAGGGTCGCGCCGAAGGCGACCAGCAGGGAGACCCAGGAGCCCTCGATGACGCGGGTGAGCAGGTCACGGCCCTGGAGGGGGTCGACGCCGAGCGGGTGGTCCCAACTCATGCCGCCCCAGTCGCCGAACGGCAGACCGCCGAGGTCGGCGTCCAGCAGGTCCTGGTGGAGGGCGTCCGGGTCGAGCCCGAACATCGACTCGATCGGCTTGGCGAGCACGGCGAGCAGGATCAGCAGGATCACCACGACGCCGCCGGCGACGGCGGCCTTGTCCCGCTTGAAGCGGGTCCAGGCGATCTGGCCGAGGGAGCGGCCCTCGATCTTCTTGGCCGGGCTTGCGGTGGCGGGTGCCTCCGGATCGTTCCCGGCGGTGGTCACGGTTGCGGTCATGGTCAGTTGGTCCCCTCGCCGACGGTGGCCGGCCCACGGGTGCCGGTCGCCGGCTTCGGCGGTGCGGCTGCGGACGTGCGGAGGTGCTTAGGAGGAGCGGGTGTTGACGGCAGTGCGTCGTGCACAGGCACTGCCACCACGCGGGATGGGCGTCGCGTGGGCGGACTGTCGGCGTGCGCGCTCGCCCTTGTGGGGTTCAAGCACGCGCGGTGCGTTGCGCAGAACTCTCTGCCATCCGAACTGGCTTGCGCCAGCCCTGCCAACCGACAGATGCCCAACTGTGATCTGCGTGCATGCACCTCCCCGGTCTTCGGCATATACCTCTTCACATGGCTGTAACTGCCATGTCAAGATGACCTGAGCACACATCCGGAAATTCGTCCGGAAAGCATCGAAGCCGACTTGATGGACAATCAAGTCGGCTTCGGGGAATGGGTTTTGGAATCAGCGCCCGGGGTAGCCGGGCCACGGCCGCTGCGGCGGCTGCTGCTGCCAGCCCTGCGCCGGCGGCTGGGTGCCGTACCCGTAACCCGGCATCGACTGCCCCGGGTACGGCGGCGGGGGCACCGGCGGGTACGGACCGGTCGGCGGGCGGCCCGCCTCCCGGTCGAAGAACGGCCGCGCGTTGGCGCGCATCCACAGCGCCACCGGGTCGTACTCGTCCGACATCGCCACCGTCGACACCGCGAGCCCCTCCGGGGCCACCGCGATCGCGCGCTGCATCAGCGCCCGCACCGCCTCCACCGCCGGCGGCGAACTCTCGTACAGGTCGAGGCCGATGGCCAGGTACGGCTCCCCCACCGCGGGCTGCACCCAGGCCCGGCGCAGGGCCCGCACCGCGCGCACCTCGGCGGCCTGCCGCTCCAGCAGCGCGAAGAACGACTGGGCGTTCAGCTGCGGCTCGCTCAGCTTCAACGGCCCGGCCGGCAGCCGGTCCAGGCCGGCGGCGATCCGCCGCAGGTCCGCCCAGGGCACGCCGACGCCGCCGCCGGGCGCGTGCGGGTTGAGCCACAGGCCCCAGCGGGTGCGGTAGAGCGAGGCCGCGATCTCCCGGCCGGAGATGACCTCGTGGGCCCGCGCCCAGCCGGAGGCGGTCAGCTGCTCGGACGAGGTGACGGCCGGCGCGTAGCCGTGGCCGCTGATCTCCATGTTCCCGTACTGGGCGTCCGGGCTGCCCGGCGTGCCGTGCCACAGCAGCATCCAGACCTGGCCGTCCGCCAGCGCGTGCAGCAGCCGCTCGTACGCGTCGTAGCGCTCCGGCGCGACGTCGCGCAGGGCGCGCTCCAACGCGCCGGGATCAGCTCCCGGGCGCCCGGCCGGTGCCTGGCCCCAGGGCCCCGGCACACCGCCCGCTCCCGTTCCCGCACTCATGCGCCCACCTCGCCGCGCCTCTTTCCCTCAACCCGCCGGCCCGTCGGCCGTCTGCACGCACCCTATGGCGCTGCACCGGCCACCGCCACGGCGACGTGCCTTTGATACGAACCCCGCTCAGCCCCGCGAATAGAACGGCTGTACCCGGGTGAGCAGCCACTCGACCACCGGGTCGTCGGCGAGGTCGAGCAGTACGAGGTGGACGCCGCCGGGCAGCGGCGCGGTTCCCAGCGCTCGGCCGAGCGCGTCGTTCACCGCGGCCGGATCGGCCGGTACCGCCGGGTCCAGCTGGACGCCCACGAACATCACGGTCGGCTCGCCCTCGATGCTGGCCAGCGCCCTGCGGGCGGTCAACACTCCCGGCAGCACCGACAGTTCGCCCCGGCAGGCGGCCAGGAAGTGCTCCGGGTCCTCGCCCGGCACCGGCTCGCGCAGCGCCACCCGGCCGCCGGTCGGCGCCGCGGCGTCGTCGGCGGCCTCCCAGCGGTCCCCGCGCGGACCGCGCCGCAGCTCGGCGACCCCCTGCGGCGGCACCGGGATGCCCACGGCCGCGTCCGGGTTCACCGCGATGCCCACGCCCAGCGGCAGCCCGCGGGCGAACTCCCACACCGGCGCCACCGCGAAGGCCATCCCCGGTGCCTGCTGGAGGAACACCTCCTGCGAGGAGAACACCGGCACGTACGGGTCGCCGCCCAGCTCGACGGTCGGCAGGTCCAGTGCCTGCCCCTGCGGATCGGCCCCGGCCGGCAGCGGCACCCACACCTGGCTGCGCGCCAGCACCTCGATCACCCGCGGCGTCGCGCCCGGGTCGCCCAGGGCCGCGGTCAGCACCTGCTCCAGCTCGTTGGCCGGCCAGGAACCGCCCGCCGGCGCCTCCTGCGGTCCGCCCCACCCCTGCTGCTGCTCCACCGGGTACCCCATGCGCCGCCGATCCCGCCCTCTGCCGCTCGGCCGCCCTCTGCTGCGCCGACGCGCAGCAGTCTAGGGCCCCCGGGCCCTCCCCTTTAGGGCTCGTGTTCGGGTGCCCCGCGGGCCCCGGTCCCGGGTGCCGTCCCGGGCCCGCGTCCGGGTGCCGCGCGGGCCGGCGTCCGGATGCCGCGCGGTGTGACCGGGTCCCCTCTCCCCTCTCCGTCCCGGACGTGCCATGATGTGCCCGTCCGACGGCATGCGCCGCGGGCCCCCACAACTCCATACCGGCCGCTCGAACCCGCGCGGGAGAGCCCGGAGTGCCGTTCAGGCACAGCCGGCGCCGAAGGAGCAAGTCCTCCCCGGAATCTCTCAGGCACCCCTACCGCACGGGTTAGGCACATCTGGAAAGCGGCGCCCGGCCCTGTCGTGCGCCCACCCACGGTGCAAGCCGTCATGCTGTCCCCCAAGCTGGAAACAGCTGCGGGCGGCGGGCGGTGAAGCTCTCAGGTTCGACGACAGATGGGGAGACCCACGCCGCCGCATGCCCGCGCGCAGGGTCGGCCCCCAGCGGGTCCGGTCCGGCGCGTGCACCCCTGAGTGCCCCGACCGAGGAGTTCCTGGCCATGTCGTCCCTCCGCCTGACCGCGCTCGACGCGCTGCACCGCGCCCTCGGCGCGACCATGACCGACTTCGCCGGCTGGGACATGCCGCTGCGCTACGGCAGCGAGCGCGAGGAGCACCTCGCGGTCCGCACCCAGGCCGGTCTGTTCGACCTCTCGCACATGGGCGAGATCACCGTCACCGGCCCGCAGGCGGGCGAGATGCTGGACCACGCGCTGGTCGGCTTCGTCTCCGCGCTGGGCGTGCTGCGCGCCCGCTACACCATGATCTGCGCCGAGGACGGCGGCATCCTGGACGACCTGATCGTCTACCGCCTGCGCGAGGACGCCTTCCTGGTCGTCGCCAACGCCTCCAACGCCCAGCTGGTCCTCGACGAGCTGATCGCCCGCGCCAAGGGCTTCGACGCCGTCGTCACCGACGACCGCGACACCTACGCGCTGATCGCCGTCCAGGGCCCGGAGGCCACCGGCATCCTGGCGAAGACCACCGACGCCGACCTGCCCGGCCTGAAGTACTACGCGATCCTCCCGGCCCGGGTGGCCGACCGCGACGTGCTGCTCGCCCGCACCGGCTACACCGGTGAGGACGGCTTCGAGATCTTCTGCCGTCCGGCCGACGCCGAGGCGGTCTGGCAGGCGCTGACCGCCGCGGGCGAGGGCCACGGCCTGATCCCATGCGGCCTGTCCTGCCGCGACACGCTGCGCCTGGAGGCCGGCATGCCGCTGTACGGGCACGAGCTGTCCACCGACCTCACCCCGTTCGACGCCGGCCTGGGCCGGGTCGTCCGCTTCGACAAGACCACCAACGAGGGCGCCTTCATCGGCCGCAAGGCGCTGGAGCAGGCCGCCGCCGCGGCCGAGACCAACCCGCCGAAGGTGCTGGTCGGCCTGGTCTCCGAGGGCAAGCGGGTTCCGCGCGCCGAGTACACCGTGGTCTCCACCGAGGGCGAGCCGATCGGCCGGATCACCTCCGGCTCGCCGTCCCCGACCCTGGGCAAGCCGATCGCGATGGCCTACGTCGACGCCGCCCACGCCGCCCCCGGCAGCACCGTCGCGGTGGACGTGCGCGGCAAGCACGAGCCCGTCCAGGTCGTGGCGCTGCCGTTCTACAAGCGCGCCCGCTGAGCCTTCGCCGCGGCCCCCGTTTTTCCGTTTGCGCACGTCGCGGCCGTCCGCGCGGCGGCCCGCTTCGTCGTACCCGCTTCCCATCCTGGAGAATGACGCCATGAGCAACCCCCAGCACCTGCAGTACACCAAGGAGCACGAGTGGCTGACCGCGGCCGCGGACGGTGTCTCCACGGTCGGCATCACGGAGCACGCCGCCACCGCCCTCGGTGACATCGTCTACGTGCAGCTGCCCGAGGTCGGCGACACCGTGACCGCCGGCGAGACCTGTGGCGAGCTGGAGTCCACCAAGTCGGTCAGCGACCTGTACTCCCCGGTGACCGGCGAGGTCACCGAGATCAACCAGGACGTCATCGACGACCCGGCCTCCGTGAACGCGGACCCGTTCGGGAACGCCTGGCTGTTCAAGGTGCGCGTCGAGGCCACCGACGAGCTGCTCAGCGCCGACGAGTACGACGCGCTCATCAACCCCCAGGGCTGAGCCACCCGACGGGACGGGCCGCGCACGGCGGTCCGCCCCGCCCCGGCCCCTTTCCCTCCTCCTCCCGGGAAGACCACACCATGACGGTTCTCAACCAGTCCCTGCACGCCCTCGACCCGGAGATCGCCGCCGCGGTCGACGCCGAGCTGCACCGCCAGCAGACCACCCTGGAGATGATCGCCTCCGAGAACTTCGCCCCGGTGGCGGTCATGGAGGCCCAGGGCTCGGTGCTGACCAACAAGTACGCGGAGGGCTACCCCGGCCGCCGCTACTACGGCGGCTGCGAGCACGTCGACGTGGTCGAGCAGATCGCGATCGACCGCATCAAGGCACTGTTCGGCGCCGAGCACGCCAACGTCCAGCCGCACTCCGGCGCGCAGGCCAACGCCGCCGCGATGTTCGCGCTGATCCAGCCGGGTGACACCATCCTGGGCCTGAGCCTGGCCCACGGCGGTCACCTGACCCACGGCATGAAGATCAACTTCTCCGGCAAGCTCTACAACGTGGCCGCGTACCACGTGGACGAGAAGACCGGCCAGGTCGACATGGCCGAGGTCGAGCGCCTCGCCAAGGAGCACCAGCCGAAGCTGATCATCGCCGGCTGGTCGGCCTACCCGCGCCAGCTCGACTTCGCCGCGTTCCGCCGGATCGCCGACGAGGTCGGCGCGCTGCTCATGGTGGACATGGCGCACTTCGCCGGCCTGGTGGCCGCCGGGCTGCACCCGAACCCGGTGCCGTACGCGGACGTGGTCACCACCACCACCCACAAGACCCTGGGCGGCCCGCGCGGCGGCGTCATCCTGTCCAAGGCCGAGTTCGCCAAGAAGATCAACTCCGCGGTCTTCCCCGGCCAGCAGGGCGGCCCGCTGGAGCACGTGATCGCCGGCAAGGCGGTCGCCTTCAAGGTCGCGGCCTCGGAGGAGTTCAAGGAGCGCCAGCAGCGCACCCTGGACGGCGCCCGCATCCTCGCCGAGCGCCTGCTCCAGGCCGACGTGGCCGAGGCCGGCGCCAGCGTGCTCTCCGGTGGCACCGACGTCCACCTGGTCCTGGTCGACCTGCGCAACAGCCAGCTCGACGGCCAGCAGGCCGAGGACCGCCTGCACGAGGTCGGCATCACCGTCAACCGCAACGCCATCCCGAACGACCCGCGCCCGCCGATGGTCACCTCGGGCCTGCGCATCGGCACCCCGGCCCTCGCCACCCGCGGCTTCCAGGCCGAGGACTTCCGCGAGGTCGCCGACATCATCGCCGAGGCGCTCAAGCCCGCCTTCGACGAGACCGTCGCCACCGCACTGAAGGCCCGGGTCAGCGCCCTGGCCGACAAGTACCCGCTGTACCCGAACCTCTGATCACTCCGGTGATCGTTCGGGCGGGGTGACCGGCCTCACCCCTCCGGCGTACCTGGCACCCCGGGGCACCGCGCACACTGGACAGTGCGCGCGGTGCCCCGTCCCGTGTCGGCCCCTCCCTGCCCGCAAGTCCTTCCACGAGACCAGACAAGGACGTCCCCCGTGGCCATCAGCGTCTTCGACCTCTTCTCCATCGGCATCGGCCCGTCGAGCTCCCACACCGTGGGCCCGATGCGCGCCGCCCGGATGTTCGCCCGCCGACTGCGCTCCGAAGGCCTCCTGGACGGGGTGACGGGGGTGCGCGCCGAGCTGTACGGCTCGCTCGGCGCCACCGGCCACGGCCACGGCACCCCGAAGGCCGTCCTGCTGGGCCTGGAGAACGCCTCGCCCCGCACCATCGACGTCGACCAGGCCGACAAGGACGTCGAGCGGATCATCGCCGAGAAGCGGATCAACCTGGTCGGCGAGCACACCATCGACTTCGACCCGGACACCCAGCTGGTCCTGCACCGCCGCCGCTCGCTGCCGTACCACGCCAACGGCATGACCCTGTGGGCGTACGCGGCGGACGGCTCGACCCTGCTGGAGAAGACCTACTACTCGGTCGGCGGCGGCTTCGTGGTGGACGAGGACGCGATCGGCGCGGACCGGGTCAAGCCCGACGACACCGCGCTGAAGTACCCCTTCCGCACCGGTGACGAGTTGCTGCGGCTCAGCCGGGAGACCGGCCTGTCGATCTCCGGCCTGATGCTGGAGAACGAGAAGGCCTGGCGCAGCGAGGAGGAGATCCGGACCGGTCTGCTGGAGATCTGGTCCGTGATGCAGGAGTGCGTGCGGGCCGGCATGTCCCGCGAGGGCATCCTGCCGGGCGGGCTGAAGGTCCGCCGCCGGGCCGCGTCCGGCGCCCGTGCGCTGCGCGCCGAGGGCATCGGGCCGGCCAACGCGATGGAGTGGGTGACCCTCTACGCGATGGCCGTCAACGAGGAGAACGCCTCCGGGCGCCGGGTGGTCACCGCGCCGACCAACGGCGCCGCCGGGATCATCCCGGCCGTCCTGCACTACTACCTGAACTTCATCCCGGGCGCCGACGACGACGGCATCGTCCGCTTCCTGCTCGCGGCCGGCGCCATCGGCATGCTCTTCAAGGAGAACGCCTCCATCTCCGGCGCCGAGGTCGGCTGCCAGGGCGAGGTCGGCTCCGCCTGCTCGATGGCCGCGGGCGGCCTCGCCGAGGTCCTCGGCGGCACCCCCGAGCAGGTCGAGAACGCCGCCGAGATCGGCATCGAGCACAACCTCGGCCTCACCTGCGACCCGGTCGGCGGCCTCGTCCAGATCCCCTGCATCGAGCGCAACGGCATGGCGTCCGTCAAGGCCGTCACCGCGGCCCGGATGGCCCTGCGCGGCGACGGACGGCACCACGTCTCGCTGGACAAGGCGATCAAGACGATGAAGGAGACCGGGGCCGACATGAAGATCAAGTACAAGGAGACCTCGCGCGGCGGCCTCGCCGTGAACGTCATCGAGTGCTGATCACCCGCTGATCCCGACAGCCTGGCGGCCCCCGGCGGAGTCCTGCTCCGCCGGGGGCCGCTTCGCGTGCCCCGTACGCCTCAGGCCTTCGTCTCCGCCCGGGCTTCGGCCTTCGTCTCCGCCGGGGCATCGGCCTTCGTCTCCGCCGGGGCATCGGTCCGGGTTCCGGCTCCGGCCGGCTCCGGGGCCCGGCTCGGGCGGACCAGGCAGGCGAAGGCCGTCGCCGCGGCCGCCAGCAGGACCCCGCCCACGACCGTGCCGTGCAGGCCGCCGGTGACCGCCGCACCGACGGCGTCACGGACCTCCGCCGGGAGGCCGTCGAGGGAGGCCGGGGTCAGCCCGCCGCCGGTGAGCCGGCCGGCCTCGGCGGACCCGAGGCGCTCCGTGAGGGAGTCCGTGAGCCGCGCCGTGTAGACCGCGCCGAGCGCCGCCATGCCGAGCGAGCCGCCGATGCTCCGCAGCAGCGTGACCACGCCCATCGCCGCGCCCATGTCCTGGGGCGGCACGGCCCCCATCGAGGTCAGCAGGGTGCTCTGCATCACCAGGCCGAGGCCGATCCCGGCAACGGCCGTGAGGGCCGAGGCCAGGGCGATCGGGGTGTCGGTGCGCAGGAGCAGCAGCAGTGCGCCGCCGACCAGGGTGAGCGCGCCGCCCAGCAGCGGGTAGCGCCGCTCGCCGCCCGGCCGGCCCATCAGCCGCGCCGTCACCAGCTGGGTGCCCATCATGCCGAGCATCAGCGGCAGCAGGAGCAGGCCGCCGGCGGTGGGCGAGGCGCCCCGGGCCAGTTGCAGGTAGAGCGGCAGGTAGCCGACCAGGGCGATCATCACCGCGCCGGCGAGGAAGCCGAGCACCTGCGCCACCGTGAAGTTGCGGTCGCGGAACAGCGCGGGCGGGATCAGCGGCCCGGGGGCGCGCAGTTCGGTCCGGACGAACCAGCCCAGCGCGGCCGGCGCGACGAACGCCGTGCCGAGGAGCACCGGGGAGGTCCAGGAGTAGGCGGTGCCGCCCCAGCTGCTGACCAGGGTGAGCGCGAGGATGCCGGTGGTCAGCAGGACGACCCCGGCCCGGTCGAACGGGGCGCGCACCCGCTCGGTCCGCAGCCGTACCCCGACGCCGACCGCGAGCAGCGCGACCAGCCCGACCGGCAGGTTGACGTAGAAGGCCCAGCGCCAGCTGAGGCGTTCGGTGAGGAAGCCGCCGAGCAGCGGTCCGCCGACGAAGGCGATCGGCATCAGCACGCCGACCACCGACTGCACCCGCGCCCGGTCGGAGGCGGGGACGAGCACCCCGATCACCGAGAGCGCGCCGACCATCAGCCCGCCCGCCCCGATCCCCTGGAGGCCCCGGAAAGCGATCAACTGCCCCATGTCCTGGGCGAGTCCGGACAGCACCGAGCCCGCCAGGAACACCACCACCGCCCACTGGTAGGCACCCTTGCGCCCGTACAGGTCGCCGAGCCGGCCCCAGAGCGGGGTGGCCGCGGCGGAGGTCAGCAGGTAGGCGGTGACCGCCCAGGAGAGGTGCTCCAGTCCGCCGAGGTCGCCGACGACGGTCGGCAGCGCGGTGCCGATGATCTGCCCGTCGAGGGCCGAGAGGAAGATGCCGAGCATCAGCCCGATGACACCGAGCAACGGCGGCTTGGGCCGCTCCTCGGCCTGGCCCTCGGCCTGCCGCTCGACCTGCCTCTCGGCCTTTCCCCCGACCTGCTCCTCGACCGGTTCCGTGGCCATGGTGTCCGCCCCCTGCCCCGGCTCAGGCCGCGAACGGGCGGGCCCGGCGGGCGTCCCGCAGCGCCTGGGCCCACCAGACGAGCTGGTCGAGCATGGTCTTGGCGGCGGCGTCGGCGGCCGGGTCGATCGCCTTGCCGTCGGCGTCGAAGCACTGGCCGGCGCCGTGGAAGCTCACCGTGTTGCGGATCGTCGCCGCGTTCAGCTCGGCCAGCACCACCCGGAGCTGTTCGACGGCCCGCAGACCCCCGGACAGGCCGCCGTACGAGACGAAGGCGACCGGCTTGCCGTGCCACTGCCGGTTGTGCCAGTCGATGGCGTTCTTCAGCGGGGCCGGGAAGCTGTGGTTGTACTCGGGCGTGACGATCACGAAGGCGTCGGCCGCTTCCAGTCGGGGCGACACGGCGGCCAGCAACTCGGCGTCGCCCGGCGGGAGTTCGCCGCCGAAGGACGGGAAGGTGGTGGGCAGCGGGGTCTCCACCAGGTCGATCCGGTCGGCGGTCAGGTCGCCGTGGGCCTCCAGGTGGCCGAGCAGCCAGTCGGTGACCACCGGGCCGAAGCGGCCCTCGCGGGTGCTGCCGACGAGGACGGCGACCTTCAGGTGCCGCTCCTTCAGGTGCTGCTCCGTCAGGCTCTGCTCCGTGGACATGGGAATCCCCCTCCGGGACGAATGCTGTGTACGGCGTATCTGTCGGATACAACGTACACATCAGCGTGTACGTCGTCCACTGTGGATACGCCGTACACGCGGAGTGCTACGGTGGGCCCGACCCCAGTCGGAAGGAGCCCTCCCCGTGCCCGCTCAGCAGGCCCCAGCCGGGGACACCCCCGCCGGCGACGACAGGCCCCCGGCCTCGCTCTGGGAGCGCCTGGCCCGCCCGGCCCCCGCACCGCGCACCACCCTGACCCCGCAGCGGATCGCCGAGGCCGCCGTCGCCGTCGCCGACGCCGAGGGCCTGGAGGCCGTCACCATGCGCCGGCTCGCCGCCGAACTCGGCGTCGCCCCGATGGCCGCCTACCGGTACGTCTCCGGCAAGGACGAGCTCATCGAGCTGATGGTCGACTTCGTCTACGGCCGGCTCCCGCTGGGCACCCCCGCCGAGGACTGGCGGGACACCATGCGCGCCCTGGCCCTCAACCTGCGGGCCATGCACCTGGCCCACCCGTGGACCGTCCGGGCGGCCACCCCGTTCTCCCTCAGCCCCCACCAACTCGCCGTCCCCGAGCACGCGTTCGCCGCCCTGGCCGAACACGGCCTGGACGCCGACACCACCATGGCGGTGTTCCGCACCGTCACCGGCTACGTCCACGGCTCGGTCACCACCGAGGTCACCCTGAACACCCTGCGCCGCGAGCGCGGCTGGTCCGACGGCGACCAGACCCGGGCCGGCCTCGCCCCCCGGATGACCTGGCTGATGGACACCGGCCGCTACCCCAACTACCGGCGCTACCTCCACACCGCCACCCGCAAGGACGACCCCGACTGGCAGTTCGAGACCGGCCTCGACTGCGTCCTCGACGGCATCGCCGCCCACTTCGCCCTCTGACCGGCCCGCGCCGGAGGCCGGCCGGGCCGGCGCCCTACTCCCCGGCCTCCAGCCGCGCGGCGACGGCACCCAGCCGCCCCATCGCACGGGCCACGCCCAGGCCGTCCATGTAGTCCCGGACGTGCACCAGCTGCCCGCCCCGGGCCCGCATCACCAGCAGGCCCGGCACGGTGAACGGCTCGCCGGTGCCGGCGTGCGTCCCGACCACCTGCTGCTCGACGGTGAGCACCTCCGGATCGGCCCCCGGGTGGACGGCCACCTCCCGGATCTCCCGCGGCCGCGCCGCACTCGGGCCCCAGATCGCGCGGTACCCGGCCCGGATCTCCTCCCGTCCCCGGTATCGCTCGGGCACCCCGGGGAACAGGAACGGGAACTCGTGCACCCCGTCCTCCGCGTAGAGGTCGGCCAGGGCGTCCGCGTCCAGGTCGAGCATCGCCCGCCGGTAGCGGGCGAGCAGGTCGAGCGGGCCGGTGGCGCTGTCGGGCATGACGGGAATCCCCTCGTACGGCAAGGAAGTCGGCGGCCCCGGTCGGGCCCGCCGCCCGCAAGCCCAACAGGACGGGACCACCGACGGCAACCGGCTTCCGCGAACTCGCCACTGCCGCACAGGAAGTCGGCCGGGCCGACTTCCTGCGCGAGGCGTGCCGCTACCGCCGCCCCGGGAGCGCCAGGACGGCCAGGCCGGCGGCGAGGACGGCGAGGCCGCACCAGGAGAGCGCCGGCAGGCGCTCGCCCAGGGCGGCCACGCCGAGTACCGCCGCGACGGCCGGTTCGGCGAGGGTCAGGGTGGTGGCGGTCTGGGCGGTGGTGTGCCGCAGGCCGCGGCCGAACAGCCAGTACGCGAGGAAGGTGGTGACCACCGCGAGGTGCAGCACCACGCCCGCCCCGCGCGCCGAGGCGAGCCACTCCGGGTCACCCGCGAGCAGCACCGGCAGCACGATCAGTGCGCCGCCGCCGAACATCGCGCCCATCACTCCGCCCGAGGGGTGCCCGGCCGTGATCAGCCGCCCGCCGATCAGCGAGTACCCGGCGTACGAGAGCCCCGAGAGCGCCGCCAGCAGCACCCCCAGCGGGTCCACCACCCCACCGCCCCCGGCGAGTTCGGGGCCCAGCACCAGGAGCGCGCAGCCGAGCACGGCCAGCGCCGTGGCCCCGGCCCACCGCCCGCCCGGCCGCCCCTGCCGGGTGAGCCAGCCGAGCAGCCCGGTGAACACCGGCGCGCTGCCGAGCGCGATCACGGTGGCCACCGCCACGCCCGTACGGCCGACCGCCGGGTAGAAGGTGACCGGATACCCGGCCACCGCGACCGCGCCGGCGGCGAGCAGCCACCGTTCGCGCGGCCCGCACTTCCGGGGCAGCACGCGGGCGGCGCGGTCGGTGAGGAGCAGCAGGAGCCCGCCGAGCACCAGCCCGGCGGCCCCGATCCCCGCCGCCGGGGCCCCGTCGGGCGCCAGCGAACTGGCCGTCCCGGTGGTGCCCCAGAGGACGGCGGCGATCAGGATCGGCCCCGCGCCACCGCGCGGGCGGGTGCGGCGGGGAGCCGTGGGAAGGGAACGGGCGGGCGAGGACAAACGATTCGGCACAGTCGTGGACTTCCGTCGTCGAAAACCGTCGGGGGAACTGGTTCCGAGAACGGGCGCACGCCGTCGGCCCACGGCGGCCGCCATCGGGCCGGGCCGGGGTCGCAGGGGTCAAGCCACCGAAGCGCGCGCCCGATCAGGCGCTGAGCGGTGGCAGCACGACGTGCCAGTACAGGTTCACGGGCCCGATGCTATCCGCCCGCGCAGGAAGTCGACGGGCCCGACTTCCTGCGCGGCCGCCACCGGACCGGGCCGGAACGGACCGAGCCCGGGCCGCAGGCGCCCCACCCGCCCCCGGGACGCCGCCCCGCCCCTCCCGGGGGCGCGTTGCCCCACGCGTGCACCGACTGCCGGCCCGGGCCGCGACGTCCGGACGTAGCGGACCGTTCATCCACCCCTACGCTGAGTACCGACCCGTCGACACATGCCGGAAGGACCCGCCCGTGCGCCGCTCCCGCCTCGCGTTGTCCCTGGTCCTGACCACCGTGGTCGCCTCCGGCCTGGTCGCCGTCGACACCGTTCAGGACGAGCCGTACCTGTCCGTCAGCCTGCCGGTGCTCCGCGAACCGCAGGCCCAGCAGCTGCTCCACCGCATGACGGACCCGGTGCAGGACTGGGTGGAGTCCGGGGATCCGGCGGCCGTCGGCTATGCCGGGACGGTGATCGACCCGGCGAACCAGCACGCCGACATCTACTGGAAGGGCGAGGCCCCGGCCGAGGTCCGCTCCCTACTCGACGCGAACGCCGCGAGCGCCGGCCCCGGGTACACCGTCGACGTCCACCGGAGCCCGTACTCCCGCGCCGAGATGCGCGCCGCGATCGACCGGTTCACCGCCGCCGTGGCGCCCGACGCGTGGACGTCGATCGGCCCGCAGGAGGACGGCACCGCCATCGCGATCACGTACGCGCGGGCGAAGGCGAAGCAGCTGACCGGCGGTGACACGGCCGTACAGGCGTACTCCCGGCAGGCCGCCGGGATCGCCGGGATGCCGGTGACGGCCGGCGTCGAGGAGACCCCGGTCGCACTGTCCGGCAGCCGGCACTCCGACAGCGCGCCGCACTACGCGGGTGCCGAGGTGAGCACCGGAAAGGCGTCGTTCTGCTCGACGGCGTTCAGCGGCTGGAAGGGCGGGACGAAGGTGGTACTGACCGCCGCGCACTGCGGCGGCGGCCGGTACTACAACGGCACCGGGAGCTACATCGGCGACCTGTCCTCGGTCGGGGACGGCCTGGACGTCGGCATGATCGCGATCAGCGGGAGCGGCGGCGGCCGGTTCTACGACGGCGCCTGGTCGGACAGGGGCGGTTCGTCCCGGCACACGTACGGCGCCGGGCGGAACAACGTCGGGGACCTGATCTGCCTCAGTGGTGCCCAGTCGGGGTGGAAGTGCGACGTGCAGATCAAGCGGGTCGACGTGGAGACGACGAACGACGAGGGCACGAGGATCAAGCCGGTGGACGTCGCGGAGTCGAAGGGCGGCGACCGCCGGGCGATCGCCGCGAAGGGCGACAGCGGCGGCCCGGCACTGGCGAACCCGTCCGGCCCGAACGGCGACATGGAGGCCCGCGGCGTGATCGTGGCCGCCCGGTCGGAGGTCGGCTGCCCGGCCGGGTCCACGGCGCACCCGACGACCTGCTACGCGCAGGTGATGTACGTGCCGATGACCCCGGTGGTGAACCGGATGGGCTTCTCGATCTCCTGACCCCGGGCGGTCGTCGGTGGGCCGCGCTGCGTGAGAAGTCGGCCGGGCCGACTTCCTGCGCGGCGGACCTCAGGTGGAGGGGCCGGGCTCGAAGGCGACGGAAACGGTCGAGGAGCCCCGGGCGTGAACACCGGGCGTGAACACCGAGGCTCCTCGATCGGCACTGCTCATGGTCACCGCGCGGCCGGGTGCGGGGATCCGATGGGCCAGCGCGGGCCGGTGTCCGGGTCGCCCTGCCAGGCCCACTGGGAGTCGGGGGTGATGGTGACGCCGTAGTCGTACAGGTCGGGACGCCCCAGGTCCTCCCACTGGGACCAGGCGGCCAGCAGTTCGTCACCGATGCGGCGCGGCCCGCCCTGCGACAGCAGCGGCGGCTCGCCATCGCCCCGGGCCACGAGCGTGGCCCATGACCGGTGGCCGTCGTGGACCCAGGCGTTGATGCCGTCGGCGTCCCGGGCGGTGAGCAGCACGGCGTCCGGGACGGCGACGCGCAGCGCGAACCGGAGGTGCCAGTCCTCCAGTGGGGCCAGGTCGCGGTCAACTGTCCGTCGGGTTTCGGGTTCGGCGTCGCCACGCACTGCGGCATAGGCGGCGCTGCCGGTGCCGGCCTGGGCCGGAGCGTGCCGGTCGCCCATGAACTGGGCCAGGCCCTGGACCCATCCCCAAGCACTGGCACCGTCGTCGGCGACGGTGAGCGCGACGTGTCCGAGCCGTCCCCAGGGGTAGACGATCCGTCCGCCCGGCCGGACCGCCGCCACCCAGGACCAGGGGACGGTCTCGACGGCGTAGGCGGCGTGGAGGCGGTCGACCGGGCCGCCGCCCGGCACCCCGCCACCGGTACCGTCCCCGGCCGCCGCCTCGACGTCGAGCCCGGCGTCCGCGAGCCTGGCCCGGGCGAACGCGGCCAGGTGCTCGTCGACCTCGGTGGTGACCACCCGGCCCGGCCCGGCCCGCCAGGCGGACAGCGCCGCCGTCCAGCCCTGCCCCGTGCCGACGTCCCACACCCGGTGCCCCGGCTCCACCCGGAGGCTGTCCAGCATGTCCGCCACCACGGAGGGGGCGGACAGCGACGAGGACGGCCGGCCGCCGGTGAGCTGGGTGACCGCCGGGGAGTGGACCCCGGAGTACAGCTCGTCCGCCCAGCCGTCCGGATCCACCGCGCGGTCGAGCGACACGTAGGACCGACCGTCCCACCGCCACAGCCGGTCCGGCGCGAACCCGTCCCGGGGCAGCGCGGCGAAGGCCTCGCGCAGCCACGGCGAGCCGGCCGGCCACGCCCCGCACCGCTCCATCTCGGTGTGCAGGCCTGCCCGGTGTCCGGTCAAGCCGCCGCCGTCGCTCGCCGTCACTTCTTGTGCTTCCCGTTGCCCGGCGGCGGAACTTCGACCTTGCTGTCGCTGTTGTTGGGCGGCGGCGTTCCCTGCCCGGGGTCCGGCGGCTGCTTCTCGTGCTCACCCATCGCAGCGTCCCTTCGGTCGGGTCCAACGGTCGGTGACCAATCTGGCGCGGCACCGCACGAGCCGGTAGTGGCGTGCGGGAGCGGCCGGGGGCGCGTGCGCGTGTGTGTCCCGCCGGACGCCGCGGGGAACACCCGGGCCGCGCAGGAAGTCGACGGGGCCGACTTCCTGCGCAGCCGGCCATCAGGAGGCCTTCGCCCTGTTCGGAGGGCGTCATCATGGTTCGCCCCGAATACAGGCTTGGTTGCCGACGCCCCACTGGGGATGCGGCTGCCACCGGAGGCGTCGGCGCCCGGAAAACCCCCGGCGGGCCTTCCGGGCGCTGCCGTAGGATCCGGCCCCGTGCAGAATGACGATACGACCGCTTCCGAGAGTGCCCAGGGGGCCGAGAGGCCCAGCGGCCTCCGGGCGATCTGGGCGAACACCCTGGAGCCGGTGGCTCCGCTGCCCTGGTACCGGCGGGTGCCCCGCAATGTTGTGATCGCGGCGGTCGTGGTCGTCGCCCTGTTCGCCGCGGTGACCGTCGCGGCGGTGACCGGGGCCGGCGCCCCGACGCGGCACCGGATCGTGCTCGCGGACCGGATCGGCGACCAAGTGCGGCTCCCGGACGCGGACAGCACTCTGGCCCTGCGCGCCGACTACGACCGGCAGATGACGGCCCTGCAGCCGTACCGGGAGCTGACGGTGGCCGGCTACGGCGCCGCCGGGTCGACCGAAACCACGCTGACCGTGATCGGGCTGACCGGCAGCTTCTCGGACGTCCGGTGGGAGCTGGACAAGTACTTCGGCACGCAGACGACGATCGACCCGTCGGACAACCCGGTGGTCGACCGCCAGGACTACCCGGCCGGCCCCCTCGGCGGCGCGCTGGACTGCGCGGTGCTCGACTACCCGGCCGTGTCCCTGACCACCTGCGCCTGGGCTGACGGCAACACCGTCGGCATCGTCATCGACGCGACGGGCGCCGGCGAGCCCGAGGAACTGGCCCGGCGCACGCTGGACATCCGGGCCGCCGTCGAGGTCGAGGCGAAGGACTGACCGAAGGCCCGGCCGGAACTGTCGGACACGCCTTAGGGTCGGCGGAATGAAACCCAACCTTGTGGACCCGGCAACGGTCACCACGGAGATGGCCCTGCAGATTCGCACGTGGCGAGTCGACGAGGAGTTCAGCTGGCGCGCCGTGGCCCGGGCCGCGACCGACCTGTGGGGCTCCGAGTACGGCAGCAACCAGATCTACGGCAGGGACCTCTGCGTGGCCGCCGCGAAGGTGCTGGGCGAAGACCCCGACGGGGAACCGTGGAACTGACCCCCCGGGGGGGTGAGCACAGGAAGTCGGGCGGGCCGACTTCCTGTGCGGGCGGCGAACCTTGTGGTCAGTCGCGGGCCGGTGGCGGGGACCACAGGCCGAGCCACTGGTCGGCGCCGAAGGCCTCGAAGCGCTCCACCTCGGTGAAGCCCAGCTTCGCCGCGAGGCGCATCGAGGGGAGGTTCGCGGTCTGGGTGGCGAGCACCACCGGCTCGCCGGGGAGCACGCCCGCGAACCAGTCGAGTGCCGCCGCACACGCCTCGGCGGCGTAGCCGCGCCCCCACGCCCGCGGCAGGAACAGGTAGCCGAGCTCGGCCCTCTCGCCGACCCGGCCGACGCGCCCCGCCTCCTTGCGGAGCAGGACCTGGCCGATCGTCTCCCCGTCGAGATCGACCGCGAGGACGCCGGGGCTGCGGCTGGGCGCCCCCGGCATCTCGCGCTCGATCTCGTCCCGCGGCCGGGCCCCACCGAGGTAGGTGTTCACCTCCGGCGAGGCCAGCAGCTCGATGAACGCCGCACGGTCCCGGGCCTCGGGCTCGCGGAGCACGAGCCGCTCGGTCCTGATCGGGGCGGACGGCGGCCAGGGAAGGGGGCGCACGGTGGTCTCCTGATCCTCTCGGGCGGCGACTTTCCGGCGCCGTCGAAGATCAGGACGCGCTCCGGCGCGACGTCAGTTGCGTGCGCCCGGAGGACGGGCTCAGCCGTGCGGGTTGGCCGGGGTGGGGAGGGCCAGTTCGCACCAGACGGTCTTGCCGATGTAGCCCTCACCGCGCAGGTGGGCGCCCCAGGAGGTGGAGAGGGAGGCGACGAGTCCGAGGCCACGGCCCGACTCGTCGTCGAGGGTGGCGTGGCGCAGGGTCGGGAGGCTGGCGTTCGCATCGGAGACCTCGATGCGGAGGAGGGAGTCGGTGGGGAGGAGGACGCGGACGCCGATCATCCGGTCACGCTGGGAACGGGCGTGACGGCAGGCGTTGGTGACGAGTTCGCTGAGGAGGACGAGCCCGGTCTCGGCGGAGTCGACGGGCACCTCCCACTCGAAGGCCTGCCGGATGAAACGGATCCGGGCACGGCCGGCGCTGCGAGGGAGGCGGGGGAACATCCACTCGACGACATCGACGGGGTGAGTGAGCATCAGAGTCCTTGGGGGGGCGTACGGACGGCTTCACTCGGGAGAGCTGAGTTCGGCCATTTCACCCTTCAAGCGTCGGCAGCCGGGCATAGCCTCAGCAGTAACGCGATATGTACAGCGAGAGCTTGACCGCCCTGTGACCAGGGCAGGGAGGGGCACCGGCGATGAGCGCGCCGAAGGAGAACCCGATGTCGTGGAAGTACTGCGGCGATCAGCTCAAGCGGTGGCGTGCGAAGGCGGGCGTGACCCGGGAGCAGCTGAGCAAGGAGGCCTGCTACGACATCGAGAGCGTGCGGTCGATGGAGGCGGGGAGGCGGAAGCCGTCTCTCAAGCTGCTTCAGGTGGCGGATGAGTTGTGCGACGCGAAGGGGATGCTGGTGGCGGCCGAGCCGTATCTTCTTCCGGAGACCAAGCCGGCGCGCAGTGATGTTTTCTTCGACGCCGAGAAGGAGGCAGCTGCCTGCTACTTCTTTGAGGCTCTCTATATCCCGGGCTTGATGCAGACCGAGGACTATGCCAGGGCGATCCTCAGCCGCCACATGCCCCCTGTGGACAGCGCCACCATTGAAGAACGTGTGGCGTCTCGCCTCAAGCGACAAGAGAGGCTCATGGAGCCCGAGGTGCTGTTCAGTTTCACCATCTATGAAGCGGCCCTCCACACTTCCATCGGTGGCAAGGAGGTCATGAAGGAGCAGCTCCATCGGCTGCTTGAGTTCGAGGACTCACGCAACATCCAAATCCAGATCGTACCTACCAAGCAGATGCCCCCTTCCGGACTCTCGGGATCGCTCACCATCTTGGAAACGATCAACAATGAGCAGTATGCGTATGTTGAGACGCATCTGACGAACGCTCTTCACTCCGAACCACGACTCGTAGGCCAGCTCAGCCGACGCCACGCGATGATCCGCTCACAAGCCCTGAACTCGCAGGAATCAGCACAGCTCATCCGAAAGACACTGGAGCAACTATGAACGCCACCATGCCGTGGTTCCGCTCTAGCTACAGCGACCACGACGCTGGCAACTGCGTCGAAGTCGCCCCCTCCCCCACCACCATCCACGTCCGCGACTCCAAGGACAAAGCCGGTCCGACCCTCGCCTTCTCCCCCGCCGCCTGGTCGGCCTTCGTTGCCTTCGCGGCCGAAGCTCAAGCCACCGAGCCCGAGTGACCCCTTAATGGAACGGGTGGGTAACCACCTTCCAACCACCCCAGTACGCAGCAGATATGACTTATCGTCATCACTTCGCCACAATCGGTTTCTCCATGTAGCGTGCGCACCAACGAAACAACCCCCGCCGGTGCTACCAACACCGAACGGGGGTCTGACCGGCACGATCGACAAGGACTCGATCCTGTGGCTACCCACGACTCTACCGTCATGGCCTCCCCCGGATACGGCAAGCAGTCCGCCCCCGGGCAACTTCCCCCGGCCGCCGATGACTTCACCCACCTCCCGGCCCGCGAGGCGTACCTCGCCAGCCTGATCAACCAGCTCCCCGACGGCGCCGCGATGGACGTGAAGACGCTCGCCGCACACCAGCCCCTGTTCGGGCAGATGGCCTGCCGCACGGCCCTCAACAGGCTCTCCGCCGCAGGTCACCTGCGGCGCGTCCGGGAGCGCGTGAACGCCGAACGGCCCCAGTGGGTGTTCCGCACCTACTTCTCCCGGACGCCCCGCCCCGACGCCTGGTGGAACCACTTCCTCGCCACCGGGGACGCCCGGGACACCGGGGAGGCGTCAACGGATTCGGCGCCCGATCCCCCGGAGGAGCGACCGCGCGACCACACCTCCCCCGCCTCGGCCGCCTACGCCGCCCTCGCGGGCCTAGGCCTCGCGGACGCCCGCCTCTCCCTCTCCGCCACCGACTGCGAAGCGCTCGAACCGCTCGCCGCCGAGTGGTTCGCCCGGGGCGCCACCCTGGCCCTCTTCGTGAACGCCCTCACCTCGGGCCTGCCCACCCCGGTCCACAGTGCGGCGGCCCTCACCCGCCGCCGTCTGATCGACAAGCTGCCTCCGGAGCGCCCCCGCCCGGATCCGGCAGCCGCCCGCATCCCCGAGTGCACCGCCTGCCGCACTCCCTGCCGCCCGCACGCCCTACTGGGCGGCCTCTGCCGCGCCTGCCACGGCGCTCCCCCGACCCGACCGCCCCGCTCCGGCGGCCTCTCCCCGACCGCGGTCCGGGCGCACGCCGCGCGAGCCCGTCAAGCCATGGTCACATCGCCGCGTTCGTGAATATTCACAGGCAATGGCGTTAACCTATGCAAAATCCAAAGGTGAACTAGGTAACAAGCCTTGCATTCCAAGACGCCTGGTTTGCCCGCATGCTGAGATCCGTGCGATAGTCGAAGCAGCCCAACGGCGGGCGACACCGCACGCCGCCCTGGGCCGATGACTTCGGCGGGCCCGACCTGGCACTGCCGACGCCCATCGCGCGGCACGCACCCCCTTGGCCGGCGCGATGACCTGCAAGGGCCCCCGCCCGCCGGACCACGGCGAATCCGGGGGCCTTGCGTGTTTTCCGGGGAAACCGTCGGCCCCGCCCGGACCCCTCAGGGCCGCTCGCGCACCTTCAGGGCCGCTCGCGCACCTTCAGGACCGCTCGCGCACCTTCAGCTCGAACCAGACACCCTTGCCCCGCGGCAGCAGGTCCGCGCCCCAGCGGTCGGCGAGGTCGTCGACGATCTTCAGCCCCCGACCCCGCTCGTTCACCGGCCTGGCCTCGGCGAGGATCATGCAGGGCAGCGCCCGGGAGGAGTCCCGGACCTCGATCCGGAGCCAGCCGGGCTTGCGGCTGACGTGCAGGCCGATGGTGCGCCCGGCGGCGTGCCGCACCGCGTTGGCCACCAGCTCGCTGGTGAGCAACTCCCCGGCCTCCAGGCACTGGTGGAGATCCCAGGACTCCAGGACGGAGAGCACCAGTCTGCGGGCCACCGGGCCGGACTCCGGCCGGGACGGCAGCCGCACCTCGTTGGGCGCCGACTGGTCGCACAGTCTGCCGGAGTACAGCTCCTCCAGTTCCTCGGAGGTGAGCCGCTCCAGCGCCGAGAGCCCGCCGCCCTGGACGTCGATCCAGGAAACCTCGGCCACCGCGCCGACCCCGGGAACCGATGACTGATCTGCTTCGCCCCAACCCGCCATGCGGACCATCATTGCGGAACGCAAGCAGCCGCGTACGGACAATGAGCAAACGATCTCCGCGAGTCGGCATATGCCGGAAGCAAGAAGGGGTCACCCGGGCCGACTTCCGTCAATCCCGGGTTGACCCCTCGCACGCCTCAGCAGCCGGTCACCAGGTGCTCCACGGCATGTTCCAGCCGCTCAGCCCGTTCGCCGGGTCGAGCGTCTCCTTCCGGATCGAGTTCTTCACGACCATCACGTCGCCGACCAGCGAGCCGTCGTAGAACTTGCCCATGGAGGTGTTGGCGCCGCCGCCCTCGACGTCCTTGAGGCCCACGCAGCCGTGGCTGACGTTGTCCTCGCCGAAGGTGCTGCTGCTGCTCCAGTAGTTGCCGTGCACGTACGTGCCGGAGGTGGTCAGCCGCATCGAGTGCGGGACCTGGAGGTCGTACGGCGCGCCGGTCATCCCGGGCAGGGTGCTGGACTGCATCCGCACCACGCCCTCCTTGGACATGACCACCATCGTGCCGTTCCAGGTGGGGTGTTCGGGCGCGCCGGCGCTGATGTCGATGTCGCTCGACACACCATCCCGTACGACCGTCATCTTGTGTGCCGCGGCGTCAACCGTCGAAACCTGGGACCGCCCGATCGTGAAGGGCTCGTCCCGGTCCGCGCCGTACACCCCCGTGGCGATCTCGACGCTCTTGAGCCGGTAGTGCACGACCACCTTGGTCCCGGGCGTCCAGTACTGCTCCGGGCGGAAGTCCAGCCGGCGGTCGTCGAACCAGTGGCCCTTGACCACGGTGCCGTTGTCGGTCTGGAAGGTGATGCCCCGCAGGACCTCGTCCTTGTTCTTGACGTCCTTGCCGAAGTTCACCGAGACGATCATGCCGACGCCGTACGTGGCGTCGTTGTCCACGTTGTCGGAGGCCTTGACGAGCGCCGTCGGCGTCAGCGTGGTGAAGCTGCTGTCCGCCGTGGCGACCGCGCCGTTCGCGTCCGCGGCCATCGCGCTGACCTGGTAGGCGGTGCCCACCTCCAGGCCGGCCGTGGGCGTCCAGGAGGCGCCGTCGGCGGAGATGGTGCCGGGGACCTCCTTTCCGGCCTTGTCGCTCACCTTGACGGTGGTGAGCCTGCCCCCGGTCGCGCCGATCCTGAGCGCGTTCGGCGCCACGTCCACCGAGCCGGCCTTGGGCTCGATGCTCACGGCGGCCGTGGAGACCTTCGGCACCGCGCTGGTGGGCGCCGCCGCGGGCGCCGTGGGCGTGGCAGCGGCCGCGCCGGCCCCCAGATCGGCCTTGGCCGCGCTGCCCCCCGCACCCCCGCCGCCCCCGCCGCAGGCCGCCGTCAGCGTCATCGCCCCGCCGACCAGACCGACCGCCACCACTCTGCGTATCGACCTCAACGTCGATTCCCTCCCTCAGAAGATCCGAGAAACTCCCCGTGGACCCGACGGACCCGACCGGCTGCACGCACCCGGCCACCGGAAAGGTTGCGTCACGCGTGGGGCTGATCGCCCCGGAAACCGCGGCGGCCCGACCCCAACGGGTGAGGATCGGGCCGCGCTGCGAAGGACTCGCCGGAGGGCCCGGGTATCCGGGCCCTCCGGCGGGTAGGGCCTACCAGTTGGCCCAGTCCACGTTCCAGCCGCCCAGCCCGTTCGAGGGCGCGACGGTCTTCTCCTTGGTGTTCACGACCTTGATCGGGTCGCCGATCATCGAGTCGTTGAAGAACTTGCCCGCGACCGAGCTGTCGCTGCCGCCCTTCACGTCCTGCATCGACACGCAGCCGTGGCTGGCGTTGGTCTTGCCGAACGGGCTGGCCCAGTAGTTGCCGTGCACGAAGGTGCCGGAGGTGGTCAGCCGCATCGCGTGCGGCACGTCCTGGATGTCGTACTCGCCGCCGAGACCGACGGTCTGCGAGTTCATCCGGGTGACCTTCTCCTTGGACATGACCACCATCGTCCCGCCCCAGGACGGCGTGGCGTCCGCGCCCAGGGTGACCGGCAGGGTGGCGCTCTGGCCGTCCCGCTCCACGGTCATCTGGTGCGACTTGGCGTCCGCGGTGGAGATCATCGACCGGCCGATGGTGAACGGCTCGTCCTTGTCCACGTCGCCGTAGATGCCGGGCGCGACCTCGACGTTCTTCAGCCGGTACTTGACGGTCACCTTGGTGCCCGGCGCCCAGTACTGCTCCGGGCGGAAGTCCACCCGGCGGTCGCCGAACCAGTGGCCCTTGACCACGGTGCCGTTGCTGGCCTCGATGCTGATGCCCTTGACGACGGCGTCCTTGTTCTTGACGTCCTTGTTGAAGTTCACCGAGACGATCATGCCGACGCCGTAGGTGGCGCCGTCGCTGATGTTGTCGTTGGTGGCGATCTTCTTGTCCGGCGTCAGGGTGGTGAACGAGGTGGTGGACGCGGCCACCAGGCCCTCGCCGTCCTTGGCCTGCGCGTTCACCTTGTACGCCATGCCGACCGCGAGCGCCCCCGCGGGCTTCCAGCCGGCGCCGTCCGGGGTGATCGCCCCGTCGACCGGCTTGCCGTCCTTGTCGGTCACCTCGACCGTGGTGAGCTTGCCGTTGGAGACGGACACCTGGAGCCCGTTCGGCGGGACGTCCTGGGCACCGTCCTTCGGCTCGACGGCGAGCACCGCGGCCGAGGGCTTCGGCGTGGCCGACCCGCCCCCGTCCGCCGCGGCCGACGCCGAGGCGCCACCGCCGGCCGCCGAACCGCCCGAACCCCCCGAACCGCTGCCCTTGTCGTCATTGCAGGCGGCAGTGAGCAGCAGCACCCCACCCATGACCAGCGCCATCGCACTCCTGCGCCCGTAGCGGTTGGTGGTGCGTATCGCTGCCTCGGCCGTCTTACCCGTCTTCACGGTTTCTCCCCTCCCGGTATTCACTCACTTGACGCGCTGAGTGCCCCCATGAGTTGCACTGTCCGGCCGATCTTTCCGGCCGGACCCCGGACGCGCCGGAGCAGGATAACTAAGCCATCCGAGTGAAAGCTGAGGGGAGTCGGGTTGACGGCATGTGAAGCAGCCGTGAAGTCGGGACGGAACGGGACGGAAACCCCTTACGGCACGGGCGTCACGGCCGTCACGGCCGTCACGGTCGGCGCGGGCGGCACAGCGGGCACGGAAACCACGGCCGACGGCCCGGCCGGCCCGGACACCCCGGCCGACGGAAGCCCGGCCGACGGAACCCCGGACTCGGACGCCCCCGCCGACGCCGCCTGCGGCAGCGCGCTCCCCGCCACCCACTGCTCCCACGGCACGTTCCAGCCGTTGAGCCCGTTCTGCGGCGGCACGAAGTCCCCGGACGAGGCCCTCACCTCCAGCACGTCCCCCGGGATGGTGTGCTCGAACAGCCAGCCCGCCGGGGAGTCCTTGCTCGCCCCGCCCTTGGCGTCTGCCAGCCCGATGCAGCCGTGGCTCGTGTTGGCGGCGCCGAACACCCGCTGGTCCGCCCAGTAGTTGCCGTGCACGAAGGTGCCGGAGGTGGTGAGCCGCATGGCGTGCGGGACGTCCTTGATGTCGTACTCGTCGCCCATGCCGACGGTCTGCGAATCCATCCGGGTCACCCTGTACTTCTCCGACACCACCATCACGCCCCGGTAGGTGGAGTGGTCCGGGCTGCCGCCGGAGACCTTGAGCACCCGGACGACCGTGCCGCCCTGGCCGGCCCGGACGGTCAGGGTGTGGGCGTCCAGGTCGACGGTGGAGACCTGCGCCCGGCCGACGGTGAAGTGCAGGTCCCGGCTCTGGGTGCCGAACTCCCCCGGCGCGCCCTGCACGTCCTTGAGCCGCAGCGCCACCGTGACCCTGGTGCCGGCCGCCCAGTACTGCTGCGGGCGGAAGTCCAGCCGCTGGCCGCCGAACCAGTGCGCGGCCACCGGCACCGGCGGGTCGGCGGCGACCTGAACGGCCTTCTCCACCGCCGCCCGGTCGGTGATCGGACGGCTGAAGCGCAGCGAGACCGGCATGCCGACACCGACCGTGGAGCCGTCCTCCGGGGTGAAGAAGGCCACGAAGGTGTGCGCCCGGGCGACGGTCGTGAACGCCGAGTGCTGGGCCGCCTTCTGGCCCTGGTCGTCCTCGGCGACGGAGTCCAGGGTGAACGCGGTGCCGAGCGGCAGCGGGCCGTCCGGCGCCCAGCCGGTGCCGTCCGGGGCGATCGTGCCGGGCACCTCGGTGCCCTTGGCGTCGGCCAGCCGGACGGAGACCAGCCGGCCCTGCGCGGCGTTCACCCGCACGGCGCCCTCCGGCTGCACGTCCTGCGCGCCGTCGGCCGGCGTCGTGGTGAGCACCGCCCGGGACGGCGCCGCCGGCGCGGTGCGCCCACCGGCCGCGGCCGCGTCCCCGTCCGGCAGGGCCGTGGAGCCACCGCCGCCGCAACCCGTCAGGACCGCCAGGCAGCAGGCCACCGCCGCCGCGCCCCGCGCCCACACCCGTCCTCGGCGCCGCATCCCGGGGCCCTCCCACTGTTCGCGTCCGACGCCGGGAACAACGAGGCGCATCGACGCGGGGACACGCCGATCGCCCCGGAATCCCCCCGTCCCGTCAACCCGCCACCCTGGCCGCCATCCGCCGGTAAGCCCCCGTTCAACGGCTTCCGATCTGCGCAATCCGGGAAGGAGAAGGTGAACGGGGTCCGGGACACCCCGCCCAGGGAGGGTGCGGCCATGGCGTCAGGGCAGGAGCTGGAAGCCGGGGTACGGCCGGTCGGCGGTCCGCACCGCACCGCCGAACCGCCCTGGCCCGGCAGCTGGCAGCCGCTCGGCGCCCGCTGCCGCACCGACCGGCGCGGCCGCCGGGGCACCAACTTCGCGCTCTGGGCGGCCGGCGCCGAGGCCGTCGAGCTGTGCCTGTTCGACGAGGACGGCCGGGAGAGCCGGCACCACCTCACCGAGCAGGACGTCCAGATCTGGCACGGCTTCCTCCCCGGCGTGCGCCCCGGCACCCGCTACGGCTTCCGCGTGCACGGCCGCTGGGACCCGTGGACCGGCGCCCGCTGGAACCCGGCCAAGCTGCTGCTCGACCCGTACGCCCGTGCCGTGGACGGCTGTTACACCTCGCACGACGCCGTCTGCTCCGCCGTCCGCAACTGGCCCGAGGCGGACGTCGCCGACACCGTCCGGGACAACCGCGACTCCGCGCCGTACGTGCCCAGATCCGTGGTCGTCCACGACGACGACGACTGGTCCGACGACCACCGCCCGAGGACCCCGTGGGCCGAGACGGTGCTCTACGAACTGCACGTGCGCGGCTTCACCATGCGCCACCCCGAGGTCCCGCCGCAGCTGCGCGGCACCTACGCCGGCCTCGCCCACCCCGCCGCCGTCGCCCACCTCACCCGCCTCGGGGTGACCGCCGTCGAGCTGCTGCCGGTGCACCAGCACGCCAGCGAGGACCACCTGCAGGCCCGCGGACTGGTCAACTACTGGGGCTACAACACGATCGGCTACTTCGCCCCGCACGCCGGCTACTCCGCCTCCGGCTCCCGCGGCGGCCAGGTCGGCGAGTTCAAACGGATGGTCCGCGCCCTGCACGCCGCCGGGATCGAGGTGATCCTGGACGTGGTGTTCAACCACACCGCCGAGGGCGGCGCACTCGGCCCGGCGCTCTCGCTGCGCGGCATCGACAACGCCGCCTACTACCGCCTCCCGCCCAACCGCCCCCGCGGCTACGCCGACTACACCGGCTGCGGCAACACCCTGGACACCCGCCGCCCGCAGGTGATCCGGCTGATCACCGACTCGCTGCGCTACTGGGTCGCCGAGATGGGCGTGGACGGCTTCCGCTTCGACCTGGCCGCCGCGCTGGCCCGCGGCGGCCCGAACGGCGGCGACGCCGTCGACATGGACCACCCCTTCCTCGCCGCCGTCGCCCAGGACCCCCTGCTCAGCCGGGTGAAGCTGATCGCCGAGCCCTGGGACGTGGGCCCGGGCGGCTACCAGGTCGGCGGCTTCCCCCCGCTGTGGGCCGAGTGGAACGACAAGTACCGCGACACCGTACGGGACTTCTGGCGCGGCGCCCGCCCGGACGTGCGCGAGCTCGGCTATCGCCTCTCCGGCTCCTCCGACCTCTACCAGCGGGCCGGCCGCCGCCCGGGCGCCTCGGTCAACTACGTGACGGCGCACGACGGTTTCACCCTGCGCGACCTGGTCTCCTACGACCGCAAGCACAACGAGGCCAACGGCGAGGACAACCGGGACGGCACCGAGGACAACCGCTCCTGGAACCACGGCGCCGAGGGCGAGACCGCCGACCCGGCGGTCAACTCCCTGCGCCTGCGCCAGCTGCGCAACCTGACGGCCACCCTGCTGCTCTCCGCCGGCGTCCCGATGATCACCGCCGGCGACGAGCTGGGCCGCACCCAGGGCGGCAACAACAACGCCTACTGCCAGGACAACGAGGTCGGCTGGCTGGACTGGTCACTGCTGGAGCAGCCCGGCTGGCAGGAACTGTGCGAACTCACCGCCCGGCTGGTCCGGCTGCGCCGGGCCCACCCGGTGCTGCGCCGCCGGGCGTTCTTCTCCGGCCGCGCCACCGCCCCCGGCGGCCGGCCCGACCTCGTCTGGTTCACCCCGCGGGGCACCGAGATGACCGAGGCCGACTGGTTCGCGCCGACCGCCTGCCTCGGCATGCTGCTCTGCGGGACCGCGCTGTCCGAACGGGACGAGGCCGGGCTGCCGCTCAGCGACGACAGCTTCCTGCTGCTGCTCAACGCGGGCCACGAACCGGTGGTGTTCACCCTGCCCGGCGAGCCCCGGGCGGCGCCGGCCCCCGGGCAGGAGGCAGCGGCCGGGCGGGAGACCGCGGCCGGGCGGGAGGCGGCGGCCGGCTGGGAGACGGTGATCGACACCGCCGCGGGCCCGGACGGACCGTGCCCGCGCGGCGCCGTCGTGCTGGGCGGGCGCTCGCTGCGACTGCTGCGCGCACCCGCCGTCTGAGGGCCCGGGCTCAGCCGCGGGCGTGCCCGAGCTCGACGTTCTCCAGCACCCCGATCGCGTCCGGCACCAGCACCGCCGCCGAGTAGTAGGTGCTGACCAGGTAGGAGGCGATCGCCTTCTCGTCGATGCCCATGAACCGCACGTTCAGGCCCGGCTCCACCTCGTCCGGGATACCGACCTGGGTGAGGCCGACCACGCCCTGGTTGTCCTCGCCGACGCGCATCGCGATGAACGCGGTGGTCTGCTGGCCGGACACCGGGATCTTGTTGCACGGGAAGATCGGCACCCCGCGCCAGGTCGGCCGCTGCTTGCCGAGGACGTCGACGGTGGACGGGTAGACGCCGGCCCGGTTGCACTCCCGCTCGAAGGCCGCGATCGCCCGCGGGTGGGCGAACAGGTAGTCGGTGTCACGGCGCATGCTCAGCAGCTCGTCCAGGTCGTCCGGGGTGGGCGCCCCGGCGCGGGTCTGGATCCGCTGGTCGAAGTCGGCGTTGCCGAGCAGGCCGAACTCCGGGTTGTTGATGATCTCGTGCTCCTGCCGCTCCCGCAGGGCCTCGACGGTCAGCCGCAGCTGCTCCTCGGTCTGGTTCATCGGCTGGTTGTAGAGGTCCGCGACCCGGGTGTGCACCTTGAGCACGGTCTGCGCGACGCTCAGCTCGTACTCGCGCGGCTTCAGCTCGTAGTCCACGAAGGCTCCGGGCAGCTCGTACTCGCCCCGGTGGCCGGCCGAGAGGTCGATCCTCGCCTCGCCGTGCTCGTTCTGCGCCTGCGCGACGTCCGCGGCGAAGCCCAGCAGCTGCTCGCGCAGCGGCTCGGAGCGGCCGATCAGCTCCTGGAGCACCGGCCAGGACAGCGTCATCGCGACCCCGGAGGTGTTCGCCCGCACGGTGTACGGCCAGGTGCCGCCGCCCTCGGTGATCGCCTCGTCGCCGAGGTGGTCGCCGTCCGCGAGCGAGCCGAGCACGGTCTGCTCGCCGTACTTGCCGGTGCCGATCCGGTCCACCTTGCCGTGCGCGATCAGGAACACCTCCTCGATCGGCGCCCCCTCCTGCGCCAGCACGTCGCCCTGCGCGAAGTCCCGCTGCACGAACCGGCGGGCCATCTCGGCCAGCACCTCCTCGTCCTCGAAACCGCGCAGCGCCGGAACCTCGGCCAGCGAGGGGGCGATCACCGTCACCGCGGAGCCGGTCTTCGCGAAGCTCACCCGGCCCTGCCCGGGGGCGAAGCTCAGCCGCCGGTTGACCCGGTAGGTGCCCGCGCTGACCTGCACCCACGGCAGCATCCTCAGCAGCCAGCGGGAGGTGATCTCCTGCATCTGCGGCTTCGACTTGGTCGTCGTCGCCAGGTTCCGCGCCGCGGTCGTGCTGAGGCTGAGCTGGGCCCGTACCTGCACGATTGCGGAGCCGGGCCCTGGCGTGGGTTCGGTTTCGACCGTCATGTGTGCACTCCTGTCACTCGCGCATCAAAAGGCATCCGTCAGGAGGTGTCATCGGCCGATCAGCAGGGCGCTCGCAAGAGGCGCGCGGCGCACTCCTCCCCGCACGAACGGCCGCACGCGCCCCTCCCTTTCGCGCGCGCCCCGGCCGTTCGGGTGGCCGGTTCTCGGCGGGCCGCACCGACAGGGGCGAAAAACCGGATGAGAAGTGACGGGCTCTGTGCCTACCCTCACCGCGATGGCCGAGAACAGGCAGGACCACGACAACGCGCCCCAGGGAAGCCCCCGAACCGACGGCCCCGGGGAGCCGGACAGAACCGACGAACCCGACGGAACCGGCCGGACCGGACCCGGGCCGCGGCACTCCGCGGTCCGCTCCCTGCTGCGCCTGTGGCCGTACGCCCGTGCCGTCCGCGGCCGGCTGGCCGTCTCGGTGACGGCCGCGACGCTCGCCATGCTGAGCACCCTCGCCGTCCCGGTGATCCTCGGCCGGATCGTGGACGGCCCGCTCGCCGAGCGCGACCTCGCCGGCCTCTGGCCCCTGGTCGGCCTGCTGGTGCTCCTCGGCCTGGTCGAGTCGGCACTGTTCTACACCCGCCGGGTGGTGCTGGCCCGCCCGCTGGCCGGGCTGGAGACGGCGATGCGCGGGGACCTCTTCGCCAAGCTCCAGCGGCTGCCGGTCTCCTTCCACGACCGCTGGGGCTCCGGCCAGTTGCTCTCCCGGGCCACCGCCGACATGTACACCATGCGGCTGTTCCTGGCCTTCCCGCTGGTCTTCCTGATCGTCAACTCGGTGATGTTCCTGGCCGGCACGGTGCTGATGTTCACCCAGGACTGGCGGCTCGCCCTGATCGCCCTGATCCCGGTCGTCCCGCTGTTCGTGGTCACCCGGCGGTTCGAGACCGGCTACTCCGGCGCCACCCGGCGCGCCCAGGACCAGAACGGCGACCTCGCCACCGTGGTCGAGGAGTCCGTCCTCGGCATCCGCATCCTCAAGGCCTTCGGCCGCCACCGCTCCATGGCCGAGCGCTTCCGCGCCCAGTCCCAGGAGCTGCGCCGCACCGAGCTGCGCAAGGCGCACCTGCTCGCCAACCTGTGGGCGGTCACCGTCGGCCTGCCGGAGATCGCGCTGGGCTGCGCCCTCGCCGTCGGCGCCTACCTGGTGGCGAACGACGGCCTGAGCGCCGGCACCCTGGTCGCCTTCCTCTCCACCGCGCTCGCGCTGCGCTGGCCCGTCGAGTCGCTCGGCTGGCTGCTCGCCTACGGCAACGACGCGGCCACCGCCACCGACCGTTTCTTCGAAGTGATGGACGAGCCGGAGACCCCGGACCCGGGCACCGCCGCCGAACTCGCCACCGCGGACGGCATCCGCTTCACCGGCGTCCGCTTCCGCTACCCCGACGCCCCCGGGGACAGCCCCGACCTGCTGGCCGGCATCGACCTGCACGTCCGCAGCGGCGAGACGATGGCCCTGGTCGGCGCCACCGGCAGCGGCAAGACCACGCTCACCGCCCTGCTCCCCCGGCTGTACGACGCCACCGCCGGCACCATCACGCTGGACGGCCGGGACGTCCGCGAGCTGCCCCGGCAGCGGCTGCGCGAACTCGTCGCGGTCGCCTTCGAGGAACCCACCCTGTTCTCCGCCACCGTCCGGGAGAACGTCCTGATGGGCGCCCCGGGCGCCGGCGAGGAGCAGCTGCGCACCGCCCTCGCCACCGCCCAGGCCGGCTTCGTCGAGAAGCTCCCGCAGGGCCCGGACACCGAGGTCGGCGAGCAGGGGCTGAGCCTGTCCGGCGGCCAGCGCCAGCGCCTCGCGCTGGCCCGCGCGGTGGTCGGCGACCCGGCCTTCCTGGTGCTGGACGACCCGCTCTCCGCCCTGGACGTGCACACCGAGGCCCTGGTCGAACGGGCGCTGCGCGAGGTCCTCGGCACCACCACCGCCCTGGTGGTCGCCCACCGCCCCAGCACCGTGCTGCTCGCCGACCGGGTCGCGGTGCTGGCCGACGGCCGGATCGCGGCCGTCGGCACCCACCAGGAGCTGCTGCGCGACTGCGCGCACTACCGAGAACTGATGTCGGGCGAGGCCGCCCCGGTGCCCGAGGGCTCCCTCGCGTCGAATGGAGGGCACGCATGACCACCACCGCCGAACCCGTCCGGACCGGGCCCGCCGAGCCGGCCGAGGAGGAGCTGCCCGCGCCTCCCGCCGACGAGGAGGACATCCCCGTCCCGCCGGGTGCGCCCCGGGCGCTGCTGCGCTCGCTGCTCGGCCCGCACCGGGCCCGGATCACCATCGCGATGGTGATCATCCTGGTCCAGCAGGCCGCGCTCCAGTCCGGGCCGCTGCTGGTCGCGGTGGCGATGGACCGCGGCATCCCGGCGCTGCGCGAGCACGACTCCGGCCCGCTGATCGCGGTGGTCGCGGCCTACCTGTTCTGCGCGCTGCTCAGCCCGGTGCTGCAGTGGGCGTTCATCAAGATCAGCGCCCGGGTCAACCAGGACATCGTGCTGGAGCTGCGCGGCCGGATCTTCCGGCACGCCCAGCGGCTCAGCCTGGACTTCCACGAGCGCTACACCTCGGGCCGGATCATCTCCCGCGCCACCAGCGACATCGACGCGCTGCGCGAGCTGCTCTCCGAGGGCCTGCAGGAGCTGCTGACGGTCTTCCTGTCGGTCTGCTACATCTCGGTGCTGCTGCTGGTGCTGGACTGGCGGCTCGGCCTGGTCTCGCTGGCGGCCTTCCTGCCGCTGGCCCTGATCGCCCGCTCCTTCCGCCACCGCTCGCGCCGGGTCTACCGGCGCTCGCGCACCGCGGCGGCCTCGCTGATCGTCCGCTTCACCGAGACCATGAACGGCATCCGTCCGGTGCAGGCCTTCCGCCGCGAGAAGGCCAACGACGCCGCCTTCGCCGTGGTCAACCAGCAGTCCGCCACCGCGACGGCGGACGGCCTGCTGGAGATCGCCCGCTACGTCGGCCTCTCCCGCGCCACCGCCAACCTGTGGACCACCGGCGTGGTGCTGCTCGGCGCCTACCTGGTCGTGGACGACGCCCTGGAGCTGGGCGTGCTCACCGCCTTCGCGCTCTACCTGCGCCGGCTCTTCGACCCGATCGACCAGCTGGCGATGTTCCTGAACAGCTACCAGTCGGCCGCCGCCGCCCTGGAGAAGATCTCCGGCCTGCTCGCCCACGAGCCGACCGTCGCCGAGCCGGCCGAGCCCGTCGAGCTGCCCCGGGCCGACGGCAAGGGCCGGGCGGTGGCCTTCGAGGGCACCCGCTTCGCCTACCGGACCGGCAAGGAGGTGCTGCCGCCCTTCGACCTGTCGATCCCGGCCGGGCAGACGGTGGCGGTGGTCGGCGCGACCGGCGCGGGCAAGTCGACGGTCGCCAAGCTGCTGGCCCGCTTCTACGACCCGACCGACGGCCGGATCCGGCTGGACGGCGTGGAGCTGCGCGACCTGGCCACCCCCGAGCTGCGGCGCGGGGTGGTGATGGTCACCCAGGAGTCCTTCCTGTTCTCCGGCACCGTCGCCGAGAACATCGCGATCGGCCGACCCGGCGCCACCCGCGCGGAGGTCGAGCAGGCCGCCCGCGACATCGGCGCGTACGAGTTCATCGCCGCCCTCCCGGACGGCTTCGACACCGACGTGCGCAAGCGCGGCGGCCGGATTTCGGCCGGCCAGCGCCAGCTGGTGGCCTTCGCCCGCGCCCTGCTGGCCGACCCGGCGGTACTGATCCTGGACGAGGCGACCAGCTCGCTGGACGTCCCCGGCGAACAGGCCGTGCAGCGGGCGATGCGCACCGTGCTGGCCGGCCGGACGGCGGTGATCATCGCCCACCGGCTCTCCACCGTGGAGATCGCCGACCGTGTCCTGGTGATGGATCAGGGCCGGATCGTGGAAGATGGCTCCCCACAGGAGCTGATCGACGGCTCCGGCCGTTTCGCCGCCCTCCACCGGGCCTGGCGGGACAGCCTGGTCTAGGGTCCGGCTCCGGGCCCCCATGAATGTGCCCGCCCGGGTGCGCCGTCACGCACCCGGCCGGGCCTCCCCACTTCCCGACCGGACCTACGGGCCCGGCCGCGGCCGCGGTTCACGGCCGCCCCGCGGGCCGCCGCCGTCCTCGCCGGGACGCACGGCGGCCGCCCGCGAGGTCAGCGCAGCAGTCCGGCGTCCATCCCGGCCGACTCGGCCGGCAGGGCGACCAGCCCCAGCTCGGCCGGCGAGGCCAGCCGGGGGTGCGCGGGCAGCACCCGGACGGTGTAGCCGAACGGGCCGGTCCGGCACAGCTCCAACGAGCCCTCGTAGCGGGTGCGGCCGTCCAGGTCCGGCCCGCCGACCGGCTTGAGGGCGAGCAGGCAGGCGTCCGAGATGCGGTCCCGTTCGTCCACCCGGCCGGAGACCGCCTGCACCTCGACGTCGCCCGGTTCCAGCGTCCCGAGCGCGACCTGCACCCGCAGCGCCAGCGAGCTGCCCAGCTCCTGCGCCTCGGCCGGGCAGTCCGCCTCGACGTGCTCGACCCGGACGGCCGGCCACGCCTCCCGGACCTTCGCCTTCCAGACCGCCAGCTCGCGGGCGCCCGTGAACCGCCCGGCCGCGGGCTGCCCCGCCAGCTCCCGCTGGGCCTGCGCCGCCGGGGCGTACAGCCGTTCGACGTACTCCCGGACCATCCGCCCGGCCAGCACCTTGGGCCCGAGAGTGACCAGGGTGTGCCGGACCATGGCGATCCACTGCTGCGGCAGCCCGTCGGCGTCCCGGTCGTAGAACCGGGCGGCGACCTGGTTCTCGATCAGGTCGTAGAGCGCGGCCGCCTCGATGTCGTCGCGCCGCTCGGCCTCGCCGCTGTCCGGGTCGAGCGCCCCGCCGCTCTCGTCGGCGGTGGGGATCGCCCAGCCGTTGCGGCCGTCGAACCACTCGTCCCACCAGCCGTCCAGGACGGACAGGTTGAGGCAGCCGTTGAGCGCGGCCTTCATCCCGGACGTGCCGCAGGCCTCCAGCGGGCGCAGCGGGTTGTTCAGCCAGACGTCGCAGCCCGGGTAGAGGCGCTGGGCCATCGCCATGTCGTAGTCCGGCAGGAAGACGATCCGGTGCCGCACCGCCGGGTCGTCGGCGAAGGCGACCAACTGCTGGATCAGCCGCTTGCCGCCGTCGTCGGCCGGGTGGGCCTTGCCGGCGACCACGATCTGCACCGGCCGGGTGGGGTGCAGCAGCAGTCCGCGCAGCCGCTCCGGGTCGCGCAGCATCAGGGTGAGCCGCTTGTACGAGGGCACCCGGCGGGCGAAGCCGATGGTGAGCACGTCGGGGTCGAGCACCGAGGAGACCCAGCCGAGCTCGGCCGCGCCGGCCCCGCGCCGGCGCCAGGAGGCGTGCAGCCGGCGGCGGGCCTCCTCCACCAGCTGGGCCCGCAGGGTGCGCCGCAGCTCCCAGACCTCGGTATTGCCGATGCGTTCCAGTCCGCTCCAGCGCCGGGTCTCGCCGGTGGTCATCGCCTCCTCGGCGCGCTCGGCGCCGAGTTCGGCGGCGCCGAGCCGGACCACCGCCGGGTCGATCCAGGTGGCGGCGTGCACGCCGTTGGTGACCGAGGTGATCGGCACCTCCGCGGGGTCGAAGCCGGGCCACAGGCCGTTGAACATCGAGCGGCTGACCTCGCCGTGCAGGGTGGAGACCCCGTTGGCGCGCTGGGCGAGCCGCAGGCCCATGGCGGCCATGTTGAAGAGCTTCGGGTCCCCGTCGGGCCAGCTCTCGGCGCCGAGCGCGAGCACCTGGTCGACCGGTACGCCCGGCAGTGTGGCGTCGCCGCCGAAGTGGCGGGCGACCAGCTCGCGGTCGAAGCGGTCGATGCCGGCCGGGACAGGCGTGTGGGTGGTGAAGAGGGTGCCGGCCCGGACGGCCTCCAGGGCGGCGGCGAAGTCGAGGCCGGCCCGGCCGTCGGCGATCAGTTCGCGGATGCGTTCGACGCCGAGGAAACCGGCGTGGCCCTCGTTGGTGTGGAAGACGTCGGGGGCGGGGTGCCCGGTGAGCCGGCAGTAGGTGCGCACCGCCCGGACGCCGCCGATGCCGAGCAGCATCTCCTGGAGCAGCCGGTGCTCGCTGCCGCCGCCGTACAGCCGGTCGGTGACGTCCCGCTCGGCGGGCGAGTTGGCCTCGATGTCGGAGTCGAGCAGCAGCAGCGGGACCCGCCCGACCTGGGCCTTCCAGATGTGGGCGGCCAGGGTGCGGCCGCCGGGCAGGGCGAGGTCGACCCGGCCGGGGGTGCCGTCGGCCTCGCGCAGCAGGCTGACCGCGAGTTCGTCCGGATCGAGCAGCGGATAGCGCTCCTGCTGCCAGCCGTCCCGGCTCAGGGACTGCCGGAAGTAGCCGTGCCGGTAGAACAGGCCGACGCCGATGACCGGCACGCCGAGGTCGCTGGCGGCCTTGAGGTGGTCGCCGGCCAGGATGCCGAGTCCGCCGGAGTACTGGGGCAGCGCGGCGGCGATGCCGTACTCGGGCGAGAAGTAGGCGATCGCGGCGGGCAGCGGGGCGGCGTCGGACTGCTGCCGGTTCTGGTACCAGCGGGGGCCGGTGAGGTACTCGCGCAGGTCGTCGGCGAGGTCGCCGAGTCTGCGCAGGAAGCGCCGGTCCGTGGCGAGTGCGGCCAGTCGGGCGGCCGGGACCTCCCCGAGCAGCCGTACCGGGTCCTCGCCGGTCGCGGCCCAGACCTCCGGGTCCACGGACCGGAAGAGGTCCCTGGTCTCGGGGTGCCAGGACCAGCGCAGGTTGAGGGCCAGCTCGTGCAACGGCTGGAGTTGTTCGGGCAGGACGGTGCGGACGGTGAATCTGCGGATTGCCTTCACGGCGTGAAGCGTAGCCTCGGCGGTCGGCCCGACAGTGCGTCAAGTGGGCTATTGGGCATCCGTTCGGGCTATTGATGAGATCGCATTCGGCGCATTGGTCTGCACGAGGGGCGCGCGAGGCGCACATTTCGGGGGCCCGCGCTACCAATACGTGAACTCTTCGGTACGACTCCATTTCCGGGGGCCCGTCCACCCGGGAGAAGGCCCGAAACTACTGTCGTACCGCTGCAAAAACCTTGTCGCCGGTGCGAGGATGACCGAAGGTCGTTGGTGCTGTGGGGAGAGCGACGACGGGTGGCGTCCCCCGCGAAGCAGCACGTCCGAATCCTTTTCGTGTTGGCCGTTCCCGTCCTTCTTAGCCCATTCGGCGCTCACCGCGCACGGACGCGTGTCCTGACGCCCGGCCCGCTCGTTCACGGGTGGACCGGGTCGGCCGGGGCGCGGCCCGCGCAGGCGTGCGCCGGGACGCACACGGGCTCCGGGGCGTCCCACCACCGGCTCGGCGGGCGCCGGGCAGGTTGCCGGGAACAGCGGCGCGGGCAGGCTCCGGTGGCACGTCCTCCCCACCCAGCAGTCCTCCGGTACTCCCCCGGCCCGACCCCGGCCCGCGGGGAGCTGCCGCCGATCTCGGGCAGGAGCTTGGCATGCACGGCGACACGCGGGACCAGTCCACACCGATGGCCGAAGGCCTCGACGCAGCGGTCGCGGAATCCGCCGGACGGATGGATTCTGACACTCGGACAGATCCGGCGATGCCGGCGCCGAGGGCGTCCGGGGCGGTCGGTGGCGGATCCTCCGAAGCCCAGCCCCCCGCGGCACAGCCCTCCGCGACCCGACACCCCGGGAGCGAGGAGGACCGGACCGCGGCGCCCCGCCGGCGCACCACCACGCGCCGCACCACCGCCACCGCGTCGGCCACCACCCCGAAGGCCGGCACCGGGGCCGATCCCGCGCCGCGCCGCCGGACGGCCGCGGCCGAGGCGCCCGCAGAACCGGCGACCGCCCGCCGGACCGCGGCCGAACCCGCCGGGAGGACCGTCGGCAAGGCCGCCGCCAAGCCCTCCACCAAGCCCTCCGCCCGCAAGACGACAGAGAGCGACACCGTGATCGGCCGCATCCCCGTCCTGGACGTCAGTCCCCTCGTCGACGCCGGCCGCCGCCCGGCCAAGGCCGTCGTCGGCGAGACCTTCCCGGTCACCGCGACCGTCTTCCGCGAGGGCCACGACGCCGTCAACGCCAACGTGGTGCTGCGCGACCCGCGCGGCCGCAGCGGCCCGTGGACGCCGATGCGCGAACTGGCCGAGGGCACCGACCGCTGGGGCGCGTACGTCACCCCGACCGCACCCGGGCGCTGGTCGTACCTGGTGGAGGCGTGGAGCGACCCGGTCGCCACCTGGCGCAAGGCCGCCGCGGTGAAGCTGCCCGCCGGGATCGACACCGCGCTGGTCCTGGAGGAGGGCGCCCGGCTGCTGGAACGGGCCGCGGCCGGGGTGCCCAAGAAGGAGGGCCGCGCCGACCTGCTGGCCGCCGCCGACGCGCTGCGCGACCCGACCATGCCGCCGCTGTCCCGGCTGGCCGCCGCGCTCGCCCCCGAGGTGCTCGACGTGCTGGTCCGTTATCCGCTGCGCGAGCTGCTCAGCGCCTCCCGCCCGCTGCCGCTCCAGGTGGACCGCGAGCGCGCGCTGTTCGGCTCCTGGTACGAGTTCTTCCCCCGCTCGGAGGGCGCCGTGGTGGACCCGGCCGGCGTCGAGCCGCCGCGCCCGGGCAACCTGCGCACCGCCGCCGAGCGGCTGCCGGCCGTCGCCGCGATGGGCTTCGACGTGGTCTACCTGCCGCCGGTCCACCCGATCGGCCGAGCCTTCCGCAAGGGCCCGGACAACACCCTGACGGCCGGTCCGCACGACGTCGGCTCGCCCTGGGCGATCGGCTCCCCCGAGGGCGGCCACGACGCGGTCCACCCGGACCTCGGCACCATCGAGGACTTCGACCACTTCGTCGCCGAGGCCCGGGCGCTGCACCTGGAAGTGGCGCTGGACTTCGCCCTCCAGTGCTCCCCCGACCACCCCTGGGTGAACAAGCACCCGGAATGGTTCAGCCACCGCGCGGACGGCACCATCGCGTACGCCGAGAATCCGCCGAAGAAGTACCAGGACATCTTTCCGGTCAACTTCGACCAGGACATGGACGGAATCGTCAAGGAAACCATCCGGATCCTCCGGTTCTGGATGTCCCACGGCATCCGGATCTTCCGGGTCGACAACCCGCACACCAAACCGGTGGCGTTCTGGGAGAAGGTGCTCGCCGACGTCGCCCGGACCGACCCCGACGTCGTGTTCCTGGCGGAGGCCTTCACCCGCCCGGCGATGATGCACACCCTGGCGAAGATCGGATTCCACCAGTCGTACACGTACTTCACCTGGCGCACCACCAAACCGGAACTCACCGAGTACCTCACCGAACTCACCGGTGACGCCGCCGCCTACATGCGGCCCAACTTCTTCGCCAACACCCCGGACATCCTGCACGCGTACCTCCAGCACGGCGGCCGGGCCGCCTTCGCGATCCGCGCGGTGCTCGCCGCCACCCTCGCCCCCAGCTACGGCGTCTACGCCGGCTACGAGCTGTACGAGGACGAGCCGGCCCACCCGGGCTCCGAGGAGTACCTCCACTCGGAGAAGTACGAACTGCGCCCGCGCGACTGGAGCCGCACCGACACCCTGGCCCCGCTGCTGACCGTGCTGAACCGGCTGCGCCGCCGCCACCCCGCCCTCCAGCAGCTGCGCGACCTGCGCTTCCACCCCACCGACAACGACCAGGTGCTCGCCTACTCCAAGACCGCGACCACCCCCGAGGGGCTCACCGACCAGGTCATCACCGTGGTGAACCTCGACCCGCACCACGTCCAGGAGGCCACCGTCACGCTGGACGGCGACGGCCCGTACGCGGTGCACGACGAGCTCACCGGCGCCGTCTTCACCTGGGGCCGGCACAACTACGTCCGGCTCGATCCCTCAGCCGAGCCGGCTCACCTCCTCACGGTTCGGAGGAACCCAGCGTGACAGTGAACGAGCCCGTCCCCGACACCTTCCCCGAGACCTCGAAGAAGACGCTCGACCCCGACTGGTTCAAGCGTGCGGTCTTCTACGAGGTGCTGGTGCGGTCCTTCCAGGACAGCAACGGCGACGGGGTCGGGGACCTCAAGGGGCTCACGGCCAAGCTCGACTACCTCCAGTGGCTCGGGATCGACTGCCTCTGGCTCCCCCCGTTCTTCGCCTCGCCCCTGCGCGACGGCGGGTACGACGTGTCCGACTACACCTCGGTACTGCCGGAGTTCGGCGACCTCGCCGACTTCATGGAGTTCGTCGACGCCGCCCACGCCCGCGGCATGCGCATCGTCATCGACTTCGTCATGAACCACACCAGCGACCAGCACCCGTGGTTCCAGGCCTCCCGGACGGACCCGGACGGGCCGTACGGCGACTTCTACATGTGGGCCGACGACGACAAGCAGTACCCGGACGCCCGGATCATCTTCGTCGACACCGAGACGTCCAACTGGACCTACGACCCCGTCCGCAAGCAGTACTTCTGGCACCGCTTCTTCTCGCACCAGCCGGATCTCAACTACGACAACCCCCGGGTCCAGGACGAGATGATCGCCGGGCTGCGGTTCTGGCTCGACCTCGGCATCGACGGCTTCCGGCTGGACGCCGTGCCGTACCTGTTCGCCCGCGAGGGCACCAACTGCGAGAACCTGCCGGAGACCCACGAGTTCCTCCAACGGGTCCGCAAGGAGATCGACGCCAACTACCCGGACACCGTGCTGCTCGCCGAGGCGAACCAGTGGCCGGAGGACGTCGTCGACTACTTCGGCGACTTCGCCTCCGGCGGCGACGAGTGCCACATGGCGTTCCACTTCCCGGTGATGCCGCGGATCTTCATGGCGGTGCGCCGGGAGTCCCGCTACCCGGTGTCGGAGATCCTCGCCAAGACCCCGCAGATCCCCGGCGGCTGCCAGTGGGGCATCTTCCTGCGCAACCACGACGAGCTGACCCTGGAGATGGTCACCGACGAGGAGCGCGACTACATGTACGCGGAGTACGCCAAGGACCCGCGGATGCGCGCCAACGTGGGCATCCGCCGCCGGCTCGCCCCGCTGCTGGAGAACGACCGCAACCAGATCGAGCTGTTCACCGCCCTGCTGCTCTCCCTGCCCGGCTCCCCGGTGCTCTACTACGGGGACGAGATCGGCATGGGCGACAACATCTGGCTCGGCGACCGGGACGGCGTGCGCACCCCGATGCAGTGGACCCCGGACCGCAACGCGGGTTTCTCCTCCGCCGACCCGGGCAGGCTCAGTCTGCCGCCCATCATGGACCCGGTGTACGGCTACCAGGTGACCAACGTCGAGGCGCAGCAGAGCAGTTCGAGTTCGCTGCTGCACTGGACGCGTCGCATGATCGAGATCCGCAAGCTCAATCCGGCGTTCGGCCTCGGCGGCTACGCCGAACTGCCCTCCAGCAACCCCGCCGTACTGGCCTTCGTGCGCGAGCACGAGGGGGACCTGGTCATGTGCGTGAACAACTTCTCGCGGTTCGCGCAGCCGACCGAGCTGGACCTGCGGCAGTACGGCGGGCGGTATCCGGTCGAGCTGATCGGTGGGGTGCGCTTCCCGTCGATCGGCGAGTGGCCCTACCTGCTCACCCTGGCCGGGCACGGCTTCTACTGGTTCCAGCTCCGGCAGCCCCCGCGCCTGAGCGGGACCAGGCGATCGAAGTAACGATCCGCCGCACGCCGCACACCAGCGTGAACAGCACCATCAGACCCTCCGGGGGCGCGAGTTGAACCCCGCGCCCCCGGAGTTCTCTGCACCACCGCGTACGGAGAACAGCCCAACGGCCACCCACACGAAGGCGTGACACCCGAGCCGTGCTCGCGTGCCGCGACCGCCGCGCCGCCGCAATCCGGAAGACTGACGGACCCGGCCACGACCCGTCGGGCAGTCCGCGTGCTTCCGGGGAAAGGGAGCCATGTCCGAAACCTCCCGTTCTCAAGCCCACCTCCAGGACGGCGCCCCCGCCGGTTCCGCCGCCGCGGCGGGCACCCGGGGCGCCGGGGTCCGGAGAACCGCCCTGGGCGTCAGCGAACTCGTCCAGGCGGCCCTGCCGCTGATCGCGGCGTGGCTGCCCACCCAGCGCTGGTACGCCGGCAAGGGGCGGCCCATCACCGGCCTCACCCCGGTGGTCGGCACCCCGCTGCAGGTCGGCGACCCGGCCCTGCTCCACCTGTTGCTACGGGTCGAGCACGCCACCACGGCCGGCGCCCCGCACGGCGACATCTACCAGCTGCTGCTCGGCATCCGCTCCGGCGGGCTCGGGGACATCGAGCCCGGCGCCGTACTCGGCCGGCTCAGCCAGGGCCCGTACGACGGCGCGACCCTCTACGACGCGGTGCACGACCCGGAACTCACCGGGAGACTGCTGGAACACCTGGCCACCGGCGACCGCTTCGGCGCGCTGTCCTTCCGCCGCACCCCCGGCTCGGGGCTGCCCGCCAACCTCCCCGGCCGCGCCTCCACCGCCGAGCAGTCCAACAGCTCGGTCATCTACGGCACCTCGTACATCCTCAAACTGTTCCGCCGCATCCACCCCGGCACCAACCCCGACCTCGAACTCTCGCTCGCACTCTCCCGGGCCGGGTCCACCCGCATCCCCCGGGTCGCCGCCTGGTTCGAGAGCCGGATGGAGCGCGCCGAGCCCGCCACCCTCGGGCTGCTGCAGCGCTACCTGCCGGACGCCGAGGACGGCTGGGAACTGGCCCTCGACCAGGTCGGCCGGCTCAAGGGCGACCGGTCCCCGGGCAACTTCGCCATCGAGGCGCACCGGCTCGGCCGGGCCACCGCCGAGGTGCACCGGGTGCTGGCCCGCTCGATGCCGGTCGCCCGGCTCGACCGCACCCAGACCGGACGCCTCGCCGGCGCGATGGCCGACCGGCTGGACAGCGCCGTGGCCGCCGTCCCCGGGCTGCTGCGCTTCCGGGCCGCACTGCGCGCCGCCTTCCAGCAGCTCGCCGACGCCCACCCGGACGGTCTGCCGGTCCAGCGCATCCACGGCGACCTGCACCTCGGACAGGCGATGCGCACCCCGCACGGCTGGGTGCTGCTGGACTTCGAGGGCGAGCCGGCCAAGTCCGTCAACGAGCGCCGCGAACCGCAGCCCGCCCTGCGCGACGTCGCCGCGATGCTGCGCTCCTTCGACTACGCGGCCGCCCACCTGCTGGCCGGCGGCCCGGTCGACCCGGAGCTGGCCCACCTGGCCGCCGCCTGGGCCCAGCGCAACCGCACCGCCTACTGCGCCGGCTACACCGCCGGCGGCGGCGCCGACCCGGCCGCCTCGCCGGAGCTGATGCGCGCGCTGGAGATCGACAAGGCGGTGTACGAGGTGGTGTACGAGGCCCGGCACCGGCCGAGCTGGCTGCCGATCCCGCTGGCCGCGATCAACCGGCTGGCCCTGTCCGTCTGACCCCCCGCTTCCTGTACCGCCCGCAGGAGTTCGCCCACCCCCGTCGCAGGAGGACCCCGCCGTGACGCCGATCGACCCGACCGGCCGCCCCACCCGCACCGTACCGGCCACCTTCCTGGCCGGACCGCTCCCAGCCGAAGGGCGGGCGGCCGAAGGGCGCGCCGGCCACGACCGCGAAGCGCGCCGGGCGACCGAGGAGAAGGACGCCGGGACCGCCTCCGAGCCTCCGCCCACCCCCCGGCCCGCCCCCCGGTCCGCCGCCGGAGAACCCCGGGAGGCCGGACGCCCGGCCCCCTCCGGGGCGCTGCGGCTGCCCGAGGCACCGCTGCCGCCGTCCGAGGTGGACCGGCTGGTCGGCGGGCAGCACCACGACCCGCACGCCCTGCTCGGCGCACACCCGGTGCTCGGCGGCACCGCGATCCGGGTGCTGCGCCCGTTCGCCGAACGGGTGGTCGTGGAGACCACCCAGGGCCCGGCCGAACTCACCCACCAGCAGGGCGGACTGTTCACCGGCCTGGTGGCCGGCGGCGACCCGCCGGACTACACCCTGCTGGTGACCTACCCCGACGGCGAGCCGCTGCGCCAGCACGACGGCTACCGCACCGCGCCCACCCTCGGCGAACTCGACCTGCACCTGATCTCCGAGGGCCGGCACGAACAGCTGTGGCGGGCGCTCGGCTCGCACCTGCGCACCGTCGACGGGGTGGCCGGCACCGCCTTCGCGGTCTGGGCGCCGAACGCCGCCGGGGTACGGCTGATCGGCGACTTCAACCACTGGAACGGCACCGGGCACCCGATGCGCTCGCTCGGCTCGTCCGGGATCTGGGAGCTGTTCGTCCCCGGCCTCGCCGAGGGCGCCACCTACAAGTACGAGGTGCACACCCGGCAGGGCTGGGTGCTGGACAAGGCCGACCCGCTCGCCCGGGCCGCCCAGTGCCCGCCCGGCACCGCCTCGGTGGTCACCTCCTCCGACCACACGTGGCAGGACGGCGAGTGGATGGCCCGCCGGGCCCGCTCCGCGCACCACCGGGCACCGATGTCGGTGTACGAGCTGCACCTGCCGTCCTGGCGCCCGGACCTCACCACCTACCGCGCCATCGCCGAGGAACTGCCGCGCTACCTCCAGGAGTTGAACTTCACCCACGTGGAGTTCATGCCGGTGATGGAGCACCCCTTCGGCGGCTCCTGGGGCTACCAGGTGTCCGGCTACTACGCCCCCACCGCCCGGCTCGGCGGCCCCGACGACTTCCGCCACCTGGTGGACACCCTGCACCGGCACGGCATCGGCGTGATCGTCGACTGGGTGCCCGCGCACTTCCCCAAGGACGACTTCGCGCTCGCCCGCTTCGACGGCGAGCCGCTGTACGAGCCGGCCGACCCGCTGCGCGCCGAGCACCCGGACTGGGGGACGCTGGAGTTCGACTACGGCCGCAAGGAGGTGCGCAACTTCCTGGTCGCCAACGCGGTGTACTGGTGCGAGGAGTTCCACATCGACGGCCTGCGGGTGGACGCCGTCGCCTCGATGCTCTACCTCGACTACTCCCGCGAGGGCGGCGACTGGACGCCCAACCAGTACGGCGGCCGGGAGAACCTCGACGCGGCCTCCTTCCTCCAGGAGATGAACGCCACCGTCTACCGCCGCTGCCCGGGCGTGATCACCATCGCCGAGGAGTCCACCGCCTGGGACGGGGTCACCCGGCCCACCGACGCCGGCGGCCTCGGCTTCGGGCTGAAGTGGAACATGGGCTGGATGCACGACTCGCTGGTCTACATCTCCAAGGAGCCGGTGCACCGCAAGTACCACCACAACGAGATCACCTTCTCGATGGTGTACGCCTACTCGGAGAACTACGTCCTGCCGATCTCCCACGACGAGGTGGTGCACGGCAAGCAGGCGCTGGTCTCCAAGATGCCCGGCGACTGGTGGCAGCAGCGCGCCAACCACCGCGCCTACCTCGGCTTCATGTGGTCCCACCCGGGCAAGCAACTGCTCTTCATGGGGCAGGAGTTCGCCCAGGGCGCGGAGTGGGACCACGAGCAGGGCCCGCAGTGGTGGGTGCTCGACGAGCAGTGGCCGGCCCACCGGGACCACCTCGGGGTGCGCCGGCTGGTCGGCGACCTCAACCGGTGCTACCTCGACACCCCGGCGCTGTGGGAGCTGGACACCGTCCCGGACGGCTTCCGCTGGCTCGACGGCGGCGCCGCCGAGGACAACCTGCTCTCCTTCGTCCGGTACGCGGCCGACGGCTCGCCGCTGGTCGCGGTCTGCAACTTCTCGCCGGTCGTCCGGCACGGACACCGGGTCGGCCTGCCCCGGCTGGCGGGCCGCGAGCAGCTCTGGGAGGAGGCACTGAACACCGACGCCGAGGAGTACGGCGGCAGCGGCGTCGGCAACTCCCACCCGGTCAAGGCCGAGCCGGTGGAGTGGGACGGCCAGCCCCGCTCCGCCGAACTGGTCCTCCCCCCGCTCTCCACCGTCTGGCTCCGCCCCGCCCGCTGAGCGCCGCGCGGCCTGGGGCCGCGCACGACGAGGCCCCGGTTGCCCGCCCCACCGGGCGGGCACCCGGGAGGGACCTCCGCCCCTTGCCCGAACCCCGCCGCTCTGCTCGCGGACGGCCGTTCGGGGTGCGAAGGTATGGTCGATATGACCACTTTCCGAGACGACGGGACGGAGACACCCACGTGGCGCGCAGCGTGTACGTGACCGGTATCGACCGGGGGGACGGCCGCCAGGCGGTCGAACTCGGGGTCATGGAACTGCTCACCCGCCAGGTGGACCGGGTCGGGGTGTTCCGCCCACTGGTGCACGCCGCCGCGCCCGGGCGGCCGGGCTCCGACCACGTGGTCGAGCTGCTGCACGGCCGCTACCGGATCGACCTGCCGAGCACCGAGCTGTACGGCCTCACCTACGAGGAGGCGGCCACGCTCCAGGCCGCCATGGGACAGGACGAGCTGGTCTCCGTCCTGGTCGACCGCTTCCACGCGCTGGAGCGGCGCTGCCAGGCCGTGCTGGTACTCGGCACCGACTTCTCCGACACCAGCATCCCGGACGAACTGGCCTTCAACGCCCGCCTGGCCAACGAGTTCGGCGCCGCCGTGCTGCCCGTGGTCGGCGGGCACGGCGCGGACGCCGAGACGGTCATCGCCGAGGTCCGCAACGCCCACCGGGCGTACACCGACCTCGGCTGCCAGACCCTCGCGATGATCGCCAACCGGGTCTCCCCCGGCGCCGAGCAGCGGATCCGGCACACCCTCACCGAGAAGCTGCCGGTCCCCGCCTACGTCATCCCGGAGGAGCCGGCCCTGGCCGCGCCCACCGTCGCCCAGCTGGTCGAGGCGACCGGCGCCGAGGTGCTGATCGGGGACGCCGCCGGCCTCGCCCGGGACGTGCGCGGCTACGTCTTCGGCGGCGCCATGCTGCCGACCTTCCTGGACGCGCTGACCGAAGGCGCGCTGGTGGTCACCCCCGGGGACCGCGCCGACCTGGTGATCGGCTCACTGGCCGCGCACGCCGCCGGCGCCCCGCCGATCGCCGGCGTGCTGCTGACGCTCGGCCAGCACCCCGGCCCCAACGTGATGGCACTGGCCGCCCGGCTCGCCCCCGGCACCCCGGTCGCCGTCGTCCCCGAGGGCAGCTGGCCCACCGCCGCCCATCTGACCCACCTGGAGGGCAAGCTCACCCCGGCCAGCCCCCGGAAGGCCGAGATCGCCCTCGGCCTCTTCGAACTGCACGTCGACACCGCCGAGTTGACCAACCTGATCGAGGTCGGCCGATCCGATCGGGTCACCCCGATGATGTTCGAGCACGAGCTGCTGGAGCGCGCCCGGGGCGCCCGCCGGCACGTCGTCCTGCCCGAGGGCACCGAGGAGCGGGTGCTGCGCGCCGCCGAGATCCTGCTGCGCCGCAACATCTGCGACCTCACCCTGCTCGGCGAGGTGGACGCCGTCCGCCGCAAGGCCTCGGCCCTGAGCATCGCCCTCCCGGACGCGGGCACGGCCCCCGGCCACCAGGCCGGGGGGAACCCGGCCGCCGACCGGGCCCAGGTGCGGATCGTCGACCCGGCCACCAGCCCGCTGCGCCGCCAGTTCGCCGAGCTGTACGCGAAGCTGCGCGCCCACAAGGGGATGACCGTCGAACTGGCCCTGGACGTGGTCACCGACGTCTCGTACTTCGGCACCCTGATGGTCCAGGAGGGCATCGCGGACGGCATGGTCTCCGGCGCCGCGCACTCCACCGCCGCCACCATCCGGCCCGCCTTCGAGGTGATCAAGACCTCGCCGGGCGCCTCGATCGTCTCCTCGGTCTTCTTCATGTGCCTGGCCGACCGGGTGCTGGTGTACGGCGACTGCGCCGTCAACCCGGACCCGGACGCCCAGCAGCTGGCCGACATCGCCATCCAATCGGCCGCCACCGCCGCCCAGTTCGGGGTGGAGCCGCGGGTCGCGATGCTCTCGTACTCGACCGGCACCTCCGGCTCCGGCGCCGACGTCGACAAGGTCCGCAAGGCCACCGAGCTGGTCCGCGAGCTGCGGCCGGACATCCTGGTCGAGGGCCCGATCCAGTACGACGCGGCGGTGGACGCCCACGTCGCGGCCACCAAGCTGCCGGGCTCCCCGGTCGCCGGGCGGGCCACCGTGCTGATCTTCCCGGACCTCAACACGGGCAACAACACCTACAAGGCGGTCCAGCGTTCGGCCGGCGCGGTCGCGGTCGGGCCGGTGCTCCAGGGGCTGCGCAAGCCCGTCAACGACCTCTCCCGCGGGGCGCTGGTGCAGGACATCGTCAACACCGTCGCGATCACCGCCATCCAGTCCCAGGACCGCACACCGGACAGCAAGGAGCCGCAGGCATGAGTGGAGGCACCCGCGTTCTCGTGCTGAACGCCGGCTCCTCGTCGGTGAAGTACCAGCTGATCGACATGCTGGACGGGGCCAAGCTGGCCGCCGGACTGGTCGAGCGGATCGGTGAGACCGGCGGGCGGCTGGTGCACACCCCGCGCGGCGGCAAGGCGCGCGAGACCGTCCAGGTCTTCCCGGACCACGCCGGCGCGCTCAAGGCCGTCGCCGAGGAGCTGGCCGCCGACGGCCTCGGGCTGGACTCCCCCGAGCTGGCCGCGATCGGCCACCGGGTGGTACACGGCGGCCTGCGGTTCACCGAGCCGACCGTGATCACCGACGACGTGCTCCGGGAGATCCGCCGGCTGATCCCGGTCGCCCCGCTGCACAACCCGGCCAACATCACCGGCATCGAGGTGGCCCGCGCGCTGCGCCCCGACCTCCCCCAGGTGGCCGTCTTCGACACCGCCTTCCACGCCTCGATGCCCGAGTACTCGGCCCGGTACGCGATCGACAAGGCCGTCGCCGACCGGCACCGGGTGCGCCGCTACGGCTTCCACGGCACCTCGCACCAGTACGTCTCGCGGGCCACCGCACGGCTGCTCGGCAAGGACCCGGCCGAGGTCAACGTGATCGTGCTGCACCTGGGCAACGGCGCCTCCGCCTCGGCGGTCGCCGGCGGCCGCTGCGTGGACACCTCGATGGGCCTGACCCCGCTGGAGGGCCTGGTCATGGGCACCCGCTCGGGCGACATCGACGCCGGCGTGGTGTTCCACCTGCACCGGGTCGGCGGCCTCTCCGTGGACGAGATCGACGACCTGCTCAACCGCCGCAGCGGCCTGCGCGGGCTGTGCGGCGAGAACGACATGCGCGAGATCATGCGCCGGGCCGACGAGGGGGACGCGGACGCGAAGCTGGCCTTCGACTCGTACGTCCACCGGCTGCGCAAGTACATCGGCGGCTACTACGCGGTGCTCGGCCGGGTGGACGCGATCGCGTTCACCGCCGGCGTCGGGGAGAACGCGGCGCCGGTGCGCGCGGCGGCCACCGCGGGACTGGAGGAACTGGGCATCGCCGTCGACCCGGAGCTGAACTCGGTGCGGTCCGGCGAGGCCCGGATCATCTCGCCCGAGTACGGCCGGGTGGCGGTCGCCGTGGTGCCCACCGACGAGGAGCTGGAGATCGCCCGACAGGCCTTCGCCCTGGTGCACCGGGAACGCCGGGAGTCCGAGGACTGACACGGAACCGTCTCACTCCTCGGAACTTTTCGTCGGCGATTCCTCCCGGTGCGTGCCGAATGCACCTATAACACGAACGGATAGACTGATCCATATGCGCCGAGCGAAAATTGTCTGCACCCTGGGTCCGGCGACGGACTCCTACGAACAGCTGAAGGCCATCGTCGAGGCGGGCATGAACGTCGCCCGACTGAACATGAGCCACGGCAACCACGCGGACCACGAGGAGCGGTACCGCAAGGTCCGCCAGGTCTCGGAGGACACCGGCAAGGCCATCGGCGTCCTGGCCGACCTCCAGGGTCCGAAGATCCGTCTGGCGACCTTCGCCAACGGCCCGGTGACCGTCGACAACGGCGACGAGTTCACCATCACCACCGAGGACGTCCCCGGTGACCAGCACATCTGCGGCACCACCTACAAGGGCCTGCCCGGCGACGTGAAGCCCGGCGACCCGATCCTGATCAACGACGGCGTCATCGCCCTGGAGGTCGTCAGCGTCGACGGCCCGCGGGTGAGGACCGTGGTGGTCGAGGGCGGCGTGCTCTCGAACAACAAGGGCATCAACCTGCCCGGCGCGGCCGTGAACGTGCCCGCCCTGTCCGAGAAGGACAAGGACGACCTGCGCTTCGCGCTGCGCCTGGGCGTCGACATGATCGCCCTGTCCTTCGTCCGCAACGCGGACGACGTCAAGGACGTCCACGAGGTCATGGACGAGGTCGGCATCCGCGTGCCGGTCATCGCCAAGATCGAGAAGCCGCAGGCCGTCGAGGCCATGGAGGAGATCGTCCTCGCCTTCGACGCCATCATGGTCGCCCGCGGCGACCTGGCCGTGGAGTACCCGCTGGAGCGGGTGCCGCTGGTCCAGAAGCAGCTGGTCACCCTGGCCCGCCGCAACGCCAAGCCGGTCATCGTCGCCACCCAGATGATGGAGTCGATGATCCACGCCTCGCGCCCGACCCGCGCCGAGGTCTCCGACGTCGCCAACGCCATCCTGGACGGCGCCGACGCGGTCATGCTGTCCGCCGAGTCGAGCGTCGGCAAGTACCCGGTCGAGACCGTCCGCACCATGAGCCGGATCTGCGAGAAGGCCGAGGAGGAGCTGCTCTCCCAGGGCCTCCAGCCGCTCAACCCGGGCCGCAAGCCGCGCACCCAGGGCGGTTCGGTCGCCCGCGCCGCGTGCGAGCTGGGCGACTTCCTGGACGGCAGGGCGCTGGTCGCCTTCACCAAGTCCGGTGACACCGCCCGCCGGCTGTCCCGCTACCGCTCGCCGATCCCGGTGATCGCCTTCACCCCGGACACCGCCACCCGCAACCAGCTCTCGCTGAGCTGGGGCGTCGAGGCGTACGTGACGGAGCAGGTGGCCACCACGGACGCGATGGTCGCGCAGGTCGACCGGGAGCTGCTGAAGCTGGGCCGGCTCGGCGAGGGCGACACCGTCATCGTCACCGCCGGTGTCCCGGTCGGCATCCCCGGCACCACCAACATGGTGCAGGTGCACCACCTCGGCACCCGGAGCGAGTGACTGCCCGCCCGGCCCGAACGCCCGTGGGGCGGTCCTCCTTCCGGAGGGCCGCCCCACGGGCCTTGCGGCGCACGCCGCTCGTCGGCCGCGCCGCCCGTCGCCGCCGCTACTTGTCGCTGTAGGGCGCGTCGTCGTTGAACATGCGCATCCCGGGGATTCGCAGGGTGCCGCCGAACTGACCGGCCTGCTTGGCGGTGACGCCGGTCAGCTCCAGGTCCAGCGGGATCGGGATGGCGCCGATCAGGTCGTACAGCCAGCGCGGCAGGGTGTCCGGGGTGAGGGTGATCTCGCCCAGGTCGATCAGGATCGGCAGGCCGAGCACCTTGGAGAGGTGGCCGGACAGCCGCTCCACGTACATGGTGACCGGGCCCTTGCGCATCGTCGAGGTGGACCCCGGGGCGCCCTGGACGTGGAAGGTGACGCCGTTGCCCTCCAGGGTGGACATGTCGAGGTTGTCGATGTCCACGCTGTCGACCACGAACTTCAGGACCCGCTTGCTGCCGGTCGGGGTCTTCACGTCGTAGACGCCGTGGAAGGTCGCGCCGTGCAGGGCGAGCCGGCTGGTCTTCAGGGTCCAGTTCTGCTCCGGGACGACGTGCCCGGGGGCGGGCGCGCCGGCGGTCAGGGACCGGGCGTCCACATCGCAGTTGGGGTTCTCGGTGGGCGTGGCGGACGGGCTGCCGGAGGCGCCCGCGGAGGGCGTCGCCGAGGCGTCCGCCGACGGCTTCGGCCTGCCGGTCGCCTTGCCGCTCGGCGCGGCGGTGGGCGCGGCGGTGGGCGCGGCGGTGGGCGAGGGCTCGTCGTCGGCCGGCCGGGTCGCGGGCGGCGCGGCCTGCGGGGCGGCGGCCCGGGCCTGCGGCTGGGCGGGCTGGGCCGGGGTGCCCGTGCTCGGGGCGGGTGCGGTCGGGGCCGTCGGAGCGGTCGGCGCGGTCGGCGCCGTGCTGGCCGCCGGTGTGGTGGCCGGCGTCGGGCCCGGCGCGGCGTTCGGGTTCAGCAGGTGGCCGATGCCGCCGACCAGGTCGTCGATCAGACCGCTCCGGACCGCCGTGCCGGTGTCGGCGGAACCGGCGACGGCGGAACCGGCGACGGACGGCTGGGTGGTGGCGGCCGACGGCTTGACCGGCGAGGTGGGCTGCTGGGCGGGCGCGGTGGTCGGCACCTGGGTCGGCACCGAGCCGGGGTCGGTCGAGGGACCGGCCGGGGGCGCCGTGGTCGGGGCCTGGCTCGGCGCGGTGGACGGGCCCGGCGGCGGCTCCGGCAGCTCGCTCTTGGGCACCGGCGTCTCGATCGGCGCGACGTCCGGCACGGTGGCCGGAGCGGTGCCGCAGGGCTTGCCCGCCGCGGACTCGGCGACCGCCGGGCTGGGCGTGTAGGCCGCGGCCATCAGCAGCGCGGTCGGCACCGCCGCCATCGCCAGCGCCCGGCCTCTCAGCCGGACCCGTACGGGCGTGCGCGGGGCCGCGTGCCGGCCGGAGCGCTGCGCGGGAACGGTCGTACCGTTGTCGGCTTGCTCGGCCGGCCCGGTCACCGCGCCTCCTCCTGGTCCACGGCACCGGCCTGCTTCGGGACGGCGGTTCCGGCGACGGGTTCGGCGGCCGCGGTAACGGTCGCGGGGACAGCCGCGGCAGCGGTCCGGGTCTCGGCGTTCGGCTCGGCGATCGGCTCGGCGTCCGGCTGGGTGGCGACGCTCTGCGCGACGGCGTCCGGCTCGGTGGCGACGCTCTGCGCGACGGCGCTCCCGGCCGCCGCGTCCCCGGCGCCGCTCCCGGTCCGGCGCCAGCGCCGGCCCTTGGCGGCCTTTCCGGCCTCGGGCTCCGGCAGCGGGGCCCAGGAGACCATCAGCCCGCCGCCGATCAGGCCCGGCAGCAGGGCCAGCCCGAAGCCCCCCAGGTTGGAGACCGGGATCGAGACCAGCGTCAGCAGGGTGGTGGCGATACCGGCGAAGACGCGTACGGCCGGCTGGAACCACGCGGTCAGTCCGAGCACCACCAGCAGCACGCCGATGATCAGTGACCCGGCACCCGCCGTGGTGGCCATGGCCACCGTCATGCCGCCCAGCGAGAGCTTGGCGTACGGGAAGTACATGATCGGGACGCCGGCGATCATGGCCAGCAGACCGCCGTAGTACGGCCGCGTCCGGCGGAACGTACGGAACACCCGGCGCAGCCACTGGGCGGGGTTCTCGTGCTCGGCGGGCCGGTAGGAGGCAAGGGCGCTGGACACGGTGCAGCTCCTCGATGGTGTGAACGAGGGGATGGACGAGACACGGGATCCGGGGACGGCGCACGCACCGTCCCCGGTCCCGCAGGTGCCGTCGGGGCGGGCGGACCGGGCCCGGTCCGCCGCCGTCAGCGGCTTAGTAGCACTCGCCGGAACCGTCGGTGTGCAGCGCGAGCTTCAGGCCCTGGAGCTTGAAGGTGCCGGCCGAGGTGGCCCAGGCGGTCTGCTGCACGTTGTACAGGTCGGCCTTCTCGGCGGCCTGGGCGAAGCCGGTCTGCCCGGACGGCAGGCCGCCGAGCTTGGACTGCCAGCCCTGGGTGGCCGAGCCCTTGAGGGTCGAGGCGTCCTGGCCGATGTTGATGTTGGTGAACTCGGCGTCGGCGTTCAGCTGGTCGAGGTCGATCAGCAGGTTCTTGGCGTAGACCTGCTTCTGGACGTCGTCGCTGTTGCCGGCCTCCAGGCGCAGGACGATCTTGGGCAGCTTCCACGGCAGGTGGGGGATGACGTTGGGGTCGGTCACCACCGACTGGCAGAGGCCCTTGATGGTGGCCTCGTCGAAGGCCGAGACGGCGACCGGGTGCGGAGTGCCGTTCGTCTCCGCGTCGATCGAGCCGAACTGGGCGAAGTTCTTGCCGTGCAGCTCCGGCGTGGTGACCTTGAAGCTCTGGCCGGACACACTGAACGAAGCCGCCAGCGCGTTGTTGGCGATCGAGATGCCGACCATCGCGGTGGCCGCGACGCTCGGCACCATCACCAGGGCGAAGCGCTTCCAGCGGGTCTTGCCGTAGGTCTGGGACATGCGAGTCCTCCTTCTAGGACGTACATCTCCGGCTCCCCGGCGGTGCGTCCCGCACCGGTGGGGGCCTGGGATGGGAGAGAGCTACGTCCTCGGTAGCGGAGAGCGCCTTGGGCGTCGTCGGACGCGGGAGCGACCCGCGTGCAGCGGGCGTCCCGTCCGAGCACCGGCCGACCTTGCGGGGCGGCGGGCAGGACCGACGACATCGGCGATCACCCCCGAGCGACAACCAGCGACCGCGCAGGGCCGCGCGGCCGGTCGAAGGACAGGAACCGCCGTGGGACCGCGGATACCCCCCTGCCCTCCCTCCCGCCGGCCGGGGCCGGCGGATCACCCGGTGGGGATCCCGCGCTCCGCGTGGCCGACCGGGGTCGGCGGAGGTGGAGTCTGGGACCGGGCGTGGCCGATCGTGCTTGAATCCCGGGCGAAGCACAAGAGGTTCCTTACTGACGGGTAATGCAACACCAGGTGACGTTGATCATGAAATCGACCCGAGCCGCACCCTGTGTGACGTCTTGAAGGAATCGTGATGGCGAAATCCGCCGGAAACACCAGCGAAACACCCGCGGGTGGTCACACATGGTGACCACCCGCGGGTGAAATCAAGATTTGGTAAACCTCTGTTCGGTTGACCGGATTGTCGCCAAATCCCCAGCGACACCGCAGGTCATCCGCCGTGCCAGACGGCGGACCTGATCCGGACTCAGAACAGCACGCGCGCCAGCGCCGTACGGGCCGCGACGACCCGCGGGTCCTCCGGGCCGATCACCTCGAACAGCTCCAGCAGGCGCAGCCGGGCGGCGTCCCGGTCCTCGCCGGCCGTCCGCCCGACGGTGGTCACCAGACGCCCGAAGGCGTCCTCGACGTGACCGCCGACCAGGTCCAGGTCGGCCGCCTTGAGCTGGGCCTCGACGTCCTTCGGGTCGGCGGCGGCCGCCGCCCGGACGGCCTGGAGGTCCAGGCCCTCGATCCGCTTCAGCAGCTCGGCCTGGGCCAGGCCCAGCTTGGCCTCGGTGTTGCCCGGCTGCTCGAGCAGCACGTTCTGGTACGCCCGGATGGCACCGCCCAGGTCGCCGGAGTCCAGCGCGTCGTGCGCGGCGGACAGCGCCGGGTCCTCGGGACGCTGCGGCGCGGCGGCCTCGGCCTCGCCAGGGGCGGCGGCGCCGCCGCCCACGCCGAAGCGCTGCTCGGCGACCAGGATCAGCTGGTCCAGGATCTTGCGGATGTTGGCGGCGCTCTCCGCGCCCTGGAACAGCGGCACCAGCTGGCCGGCCACCACGGCCATCACGGCCGGGATGCCCTGGATGCCGAACTGCTGGGCAAGCAGCTGGTTGGCGTCCACGTCGATCTTGGCGAGCACGAAGCGGCCGGCGTACTCCTCGGCCAGGTCCTCCAGGATCGGGCTCAGCTGCTTGCAGGGCCCGCACCACTCGGCCCAGAAGTCGATGACGACCGGCACCTCGGTGGAACGCTGGACGACCTCGGTCTCGAAGGTGTCCTCGGTGACGTCGATGACGAGCTGCTGGGCGGACTGGGCGGGGGCGGCTCCGGCCGATTCGGCGGCGGCCGCCTGCCGGGCCCGCTCGGCCCGGGCCTGCTCGGCCTTCTGGGCGGCTTCACCGGCCGCCTTCACTGCGGCGAGGTCGACCGCGCCGCGCAGGGCGGAGCTGTTGAGACGCGAATTCCGTGGCTGCATGGCACCATCCTCCCCCGTCCGCGCTGCTCGCGGGCACCATCCTCCGGAAAGTCGCCCCGCGCGGACCGCGCGGCACGGAATTCCGGGCGCGGTGCCCCTCCCCCGGTAGCCTGGACCGTTCGGCGCGGATCCCCACCCGCGCCCGCGCCGCTCCCGTCCCACGGGACGCGGCGCCTGGTTGTCACTGCTTTCGCTACGAGTCGTAGCGTAACTGGAGCCGGTGCCCCGCCCGCAAGCCCCACCGGCGGTTCGGGGACGTGACCTGCCCCACTTTCCCGGGCCGCCCCGCTGCCCGAACGGGCGAACAGTCGCTACCGTTACCAACCCCACCCAAGTTACTTACCAGTAAAGCGCGAGGAGGCCCGGTGCCGGCCGCCCAGCCCCCAGCGAGCCCGGACAGCGTGGAGCCCGCCGAGCCCACCGCCCGGACCTGCCCCGACCCGGCCGGCGCGGCCCCCCACCGGGCCGCCGCCACCCCGGAACCCGCGGGCGCCGCCCGGGCCAAGGGCCGCCCCCGCAGCGCCGCCGCCGACCGCGCGATCCTCGACGCCACCCGCGAGGCGCTGGCCGAACTCGGCTGGGGCGGACTGACCATGGGCCACGTGGCGAGCCGCGCCGGGGTCGCCAAGACCACCCTCTACCGCCGCTGGCCGTCCAAGAACGAGCTCGTGGTGGACGCCGTCGCCACCCTCTTCGACGACCTGGTGATGCCCGACCTCGGCAGCCTGCGGGCCGACATCGAGGCCGTGGTGGCCCAGTTCGCCGATCTGCTGGCCCGCCCGGAGACCCAGGCCGCGCTGCTCGCGCTGTTCGCCGAGGGGACCCGCGACCGCCAGCTGCGGCGCCGGATCCGCGAGTCCATCGTGGATCCGCAGAAGCGGCTGGTCCGCCAGGGCCGGGCGGCCGCCCAGGCGCGCGGAGAACTCGGAGCGGACTGCGACGCCGACTCGGCCCGCGAGGAGGTCGACATCATCTTCGACACCATCGCCGGCACCGTCGAGCACCGCGTCCTGGTCAGCGGCGAGCCGATCACCCCGGAGTGGACCCGCCGCTTCACCGACCTGCTGCTCGGACCGCTGCTCGCCGGCTGAGCGCACGGCGGAGCCGCCGCACGGGATCCCGGTCCCGTACGGCGGCTCCGCTCCGGCCTCGGCCTCGGCCTCAGAACATCGCGTTCTCCTGGTACGTCCCCCACTCCTGCCGCAGCGCGTTGCAGATCTCGCCCAGCGTCGCCTCGGCGCGCACCGCGTCCAGCATCGGCGGGATCATCGACGCGCCCGAGCGGGCCGCCGCCAGCATGGCGTCCAGCCCGGCGCGGACGGCCGCCTCGTCCCGGGCCGCCTTGCGCGCGCCCAGCGCCCGGACCTGCTCGCGCTCGACCTCGTGGCTGACCCGCAGGATCTCCAGCTCGGGGGTGACGCTGCGCGGGTGGCAGTTGACGCCGACCACGCGCTTGTCGCCCTTCTCCACCGACTGCTGGTACTGGAAGGCCGCCTCGGCGATCTCCCCGGTGAACCAGCCCTCCTCGATGCCGCGCAGGATGCCGGAGGTGATCGGGCCGATCTCATGGTCCTCGCGACCCTTGTCGAGGATCCGCTGGAAGATCGCCTCGGCCTGCTGCTCGATCCGGTCGGTCAGCGCCTCGACGTACCAGGAACCGCCCAGCGGGTCGGCCACGTTGGCGACGCCGGTCTCCTCCATCAGCACCTGCTGGGTGCGCAGGGCGATCTCGGCGGCCTGCTCGGAGGGCAGCGCCAGGGTCTCGTCCAGGGCGTTGGTGTGCAGCGAGTTGGTGCCGCCGAGCACCGCGGCCAGCGCCTCCACGGCGGTGCGGACCACGTTGTTGTACGGCTGCTGCGCGGTCAGCGAGACGCCGGCGGTCTGGGTGTGGAAGCGCAGCCACTGCGCCTTGTCGGTCTTGGCGCCGAAGCGGTCGCGCATCCAGCGGGCCCAGATCCGGCGCGCGGCGCGGAACTTGGCGATCTCCTCGAAGAAGTCCAGGTGCGCGTCGAAGAAGAAGGACAGGCCGGGCGCGAAGACGTCCACGTCCAGGCCGCGGGACAGGCCCAGCTCGACGTAGCCGAAGCCGTCCGCGAGGGTGTACGCCAGCTCCTGCGCGGCCGTCGCCCCGGCCTCGCGGATGTGGTAGCCGGAGACCGACAGCGGCTTGTACGCGGGGATGCCCTCGGCGCAGTAGGCCATCAGGTCGCCGATCAGGCGCAGGTGCGGCTCGGGGGCGAAGAGCCACTCCTTCTGCGCGATGTACTCCTTGAAGATGTCCGTCTGGAGGGTGCCGTTGAGCACCGCCGGGTCCACGCCCTGGCGCTCGGCGGCAACCAGGTACATGCAGAAGACCGGCACGGCCGGGCCGCTGATCGTCATCGAGGTGGTGACCTCGCCGAGCGGGATGCCGTCGAACAGCACCTCCATGTCGGCGGCCGAGTCGATGGCCACGCCGCAGTGGCCGACCTCGCCGAGCGACTTCGGGTCGTCCGAGTCGTAGCCCATCAGGGTGGGCATGTCGAAGGCGACCGAGAGGCCGCCGCCGCCGGCGTCCAGGATCATCCGGTAGCGCTCATTGGTCTGCTGGGCGTTGCCGAAGCCGGCGAACTGGCGGATGGTCCAGGTGCGGCCCCGGTAGCCGGTCGGGTGCAGGCCGCGGGTGTACGGGTACTCGCCCGGCCAGCCGATCCGCTCGAAACCCTCGTGGGCCTGCCCGGCGGGCGGGCCGTAGACCGGCTCGACCTCGTCACCGGAGAGGGTGGTGAAGTCCGCGTCCCGCTTGCGGGCCTTGTCGTACCGCTGCTGCCAGCGCTGCCGGCCGCGCTCGATCTCCTCGGCGTCCATGACCCCGAACTCCGCTCCGTACGGCCGCCACGGCGACGGGCGGCGCAACTAGTAGGACGTCCTAATAATTTACTCGGACGTCCTAGCACTTGTCGATGGACGACCGCCCGCACGGCCCGGAATCCACTCCGAAGGCCCACGAAACGCCGAGAGCGCCCCTCCCCCTTGGTCGGGGAGGGGCGCTCTCGGCGGCGCGGGCGGCGGGGCTCAGACCCCGGCCGGCTGGCGGGCGGCGCCGCCCGCCGGGAGCTTCTCGGCGGCCTCGCGGGCCACCTTGCGCTCGAAGACGAAGGAGAGGAAGGGGATGCAGCCCGCCGCCAGGGTCAGCACCAGCCGGCCCATCGGCCACTTCAGCTTCTGCCCGAGCAGGAAGGTCACCACGAAGTACCCGATGTAGAGGTAGCCGTGCAGCATCGCGACGTACGTGGTCACGTCCTCGGCCGCGCCGAAGCCGTACTTCGCGACCATGAAGCCGCAGAACACCAGCAGCGCCACACCGGTCGCAACGGCCAGGGCCCGGTACCAGCCCAGCAGGGGGGTCGCCTTCATGATCTTCCTCGCGTCGCTCGGCAGTATCGGCCGGTACGCCCGGATCCGCGCACCGCTCCAACGAGGGTAGCCGCCCTCACGCCGTCCCCTTCGCAGCCCCCTCGCCCGGATCGGTGAAGTCGCCGGCGGCCACCCTCAGCGGCCTGAGCAGATCGAAGACCTGGCGGCACTGCTCCTCGCCGTACTCCTCCAGCCCGAACTCCATCGCCATCAGCCGCCCGGTCGCCTCCTCGACCACCTCGCGGCCGCGCCCGGTGATCGTGGCCAGCACGCCGCGGCCGTCCAGCGGGTTGGGCCGGCGGGCGACCAGGCCGGCCCGCTCCAGGCGGTCGACGGTATTGGTGACGCTGGTCGGGTGGACCATGAGCCGCTCGCCGATCTTGGAGAGCGAGAGCTCGCCGGTCCGGCTGAAGGTCAGCAGCACCAGGGCCTCGTAGCGGGCGAAGGTCAGCCCGTACGGCTTGAGCACCGCGTCCACCCGGGAGAGCAGGATCTGGTGGGCGCGCATGACCGAGGTGATCGCCGCCATCGAGGGGACCGCGCCCCAGCGGCGGGTCCACAGCTCGTCGGCGCGGGCGATCGGGTCGAAGTCGAGAGCGAGGGGCTTGGCCACCTCCTTACCGTACCGGCGGACGGGACGCGTGTTACCAGGCGTCCTGATGGTGGACAAGCGCAACACGTGGCGGGAACCCGCCAATCGGACGGCCAGGTCCATACCAGGACATTGCGTCGATGTGAACGCGCGACAACGGGCTCCCGGCGCACCGGGGTTGACCTCCGATCGGCCCGGCGCCGTGCCACCAGGCCTCGGTTCGGACAGCAACCCGCTGCAAGGCCGGGCGATTCCTCCCTTTCGTCCGCCCGTTCACATTCCCCGGCCGTGGCGGGACTTGGCCAATTCATGAGCAAGACCTGTCATTTGATTTGCTCGATTGTCATGCTTTCGGCCAACCCGTTCGGTAGCCACCACCCCCACCCACCGGTGGCACAGCCGCTCCGACCGCACGGGGACCTGCACGTCAGCGCTCGTTCCGCCCCTCAGGTGCCGGCCCGGCCCCCCGGAACGCCGCGCGACCGCGTCCGTTCGCGGTTTCCCGGAAGGACTCGTTCGTGAAGCGAAAGCTCGCCGCAGTCGCCGTACTCTCCGCCACCGCCCTGCTCACCGGCGTCGTCCAGGTGAGCGCCGTGGCCGTCGCGGACCCCGCCCCGCAGTCCCAGGGCGCGCAGCAGCGTGCCGACCTGATCGCCCTGGCGAACGGCCAGGCCGGCAAGGTGGCGCACGCCCTGGCCCTGGGCGGCCAGGAGCAACTGGTGGCCAAGGACGCCGTGGTGGACGCCGACGGCACCCGCCACCTGCGCTACGAGCGCACCCTGGCCGGCCTCCCGGTCCTGGGCGGGGACCTGGTGGTGCACCAGAAGGCCGACGGCTCGACCACCTCCGTGGACAAGGCGACCGGCGCGACCCTCGCGCTGCCGAGCCTCACCCCGCAGATCCCCGCCGACCAGGCCGCCGCCCAGGCGACCGGCGCCGTGCAGTCCACCGTGGGCATCGCCGCCGACGCGGACGAGTCCCCGCTGACCGAGGTCCACCAGACCGGCAAGGCCGAGCTGGTCGTCTGGGCCGCCGACGGCAGCCCGCGCCTGGCCTACCGCACCACGGTCGAGGGCCTGCGCGCCGACGGCACCCCGAGCCGCCAGCTGCTGGTCACCGACGCGGCGAGCGGCCAGGTGCTCTCCAGCCACGAGCAGGTCCGGACCGCCTCCGGCACCGGCAAGGGCGTCTTCGTCGGCACCGTCCCGCTGACCACCACCCAGAGCGGTTCGAGCTACCAGCTCAAGGACGCGAGCCGCGGCGGGCAGGCCACCTACACCCTGAAGGGCAAGACCTCCGGCTCCGGCACCCTGGTCGCCAAGACCACCAACAGCTTCGGCAACGGCCTGGCCTCCAACGCGGAGTCCGCCGCGGTCGACGCCCAGTACGGCGCCGCGGCGACCTGGGACTTCTACAAGAACACCTTCGGCCGCAACGGCATCAAGAACAACGGCGTCGGCGCCGCGAGCCGGGTCCACTACGGCTCCAACTACGTCAACGCGTTCTGGGACGACTCCTGCTTCTGCATGACCTACGGCGACGGCACGAGCAACACCCACCCGCTGACCGAGCTGGACGTGGCCGGCCACGAGATGAGCCACGGCGTCACCTCCGCCACCGCCAACCTCAACTACTCGGGCGAGTCCGGCGGCCTCAACGAGGCCACCTCGGACATCTTCGGCACCATGGTCGAGTTCTACGCCAACCTGCCCGCCGACAACCCGGACTACCTCATCGGCGAGCTGATCAACATCAACGGCGACGGCACCCCGCTGCGCTACATGGACAAGCCGTCCAAGGACGGTGCCTCGGCCGACTACTGGTCCTCCACCGTCGGCAACAAGGACGTCCACTACTCGTCCGGCGTCGCCAACCACTTCTTCTACCTGCTGTCCGAGGGCAGCGGCGCCAAGACGATCAACGGCGTCAGCTACAACAGCCCGACCTCCAACGGCTCGACCCTCGCCGGCATCGGCCGGGACAAGGCCGCGCAGATCTGGTACCGCGCGCTGACCACCTACTTCACCTCCACCACCAACTACGCGGGCGCCCGCACCGGCACCCTCAAGGCCGCCGCCGACCTGTACGGCGCGAGCAGCGCCGAGTACAGCGCCGTCGCCGCCACCTGGAGCGGTGTCAACGTCAACTGACGCACCGCACAGGCGCACCGGACGCCCGGGACCTCCATCGGGAGGGCCCGGGCGTCCGGCCGTTGCGGAGGGCTGTCAAGGCCGGGCGGCTGGCGGAGTCCCGCCAGGGGGACGAACCACCGAAACCGGGCAGCGGGCGGCAACCGAACCATCCGTACCGGGATTGGCGGTTCCTGGCCAATCCCCGGAGGCACCCTGTCCATCCCTGCCAACGATTGTCATGCTTCTGACCAAGTCCCGTCCGACCCTCCGCCGCCCCCACCCACACCCGGCGGAGCGTCAGGAACCGCACGGGACCGGCACGTCCGCGCCCTACCGCCCCAAGGCGCCAACCCCGGCGCCCCGGTACGCGGCGCACCCGCACGCACCCGCGGGTCTCGTGGAAGGAACCCCCGCACGTGAAGCGAAAGCTGACTGTCGGAGCCGTACTCTCCGCCACCGCCCTGCTGGCCGGCGTCATCCAGATCGCCGCCGCCCCCGCCCAGGCCGCCGCCCCCTCGCCGGCCCAGCAGCAGTCCGCGCTGCTGGCGCTGGCCTCCGGGCAGAGCGCCCCGGTCGCCCAGGCCCTCGCCCTCGGCGGCCAGGAGAAGCTGGTGCCCAAGGACGTCGTGGTGGACAAGGACGGCACCCGCCACCTGCGGTACGACCGGACCTACGCGGGCCTGCCGGTCATCGGCGGCGACCTGGTCGTCCACCAGAAGGCCGACGGCTCGGTGAAGTCCGTCGACCAGGCCTTCGCCGGCCGGTTGTCGGTTCCCAGCCTCACCCCGGGCCTCGCCGCGCCGCAGGCCGCCGAGGCGGCCACCGCCGCGGTGCGGGCGACCGTCGGCATCACCGCCGACGCGGACGGGGCGGCGCTCAGCCGGGTCGACGGCGCCGGCGCTCCCGAGCTGGTCGTCTGGGCCGCCGACGGCACCCCGCGACTGGCCCACCGCACGGTGGTCTCGGGCCAGCGCTCGGACGGCACCCCGAGCCGCCAGGAAGTGATCACCGACGCCGCCACCGGCCAGGTGCTCGCCAGCGACGAGAAGGTGCAGACCGCCACCGGCACCGGCAAGGGCGTCAACGTCGGCACCGTCACGCTGACCACCACCCAGAGCGGTTCGAACTACCAGCTCAAGGACGCCTCCCGGGGCAACCAGTCCACCACCGACCTGAAGGGCGGCACCTCGGGCAGCGGAACGCTCTTCAGCAACACCACCAACAGCTTCGGCAACGGCACGCCCTCCAACCGCGAGTCCGCCGCGGTCGACGCCCAGTACGGCGCCGCGGCGACCTGGGACTACTACAAGAACACCTTCGGCCGCAACGGCATCAAGAACAACGGCGTCGGCGCCGCGAGCCGCGTCCACTACAGCACCAACTACGTCAACGCGTTCTGGGACGACTCCTGCTTCTGCATGACGTACGGCGACGGCGCGAGCAACACCCACCCGCTGACCGCCATCGACGTCTCCGGCCACGAGATGAGCCACGGCGTCACCTCCGCCACCGCCGGCCTGATCTACTCCGGCGAGTCCGGCGGCCTCAACGAGGCCACCTCGGACATCTTCGGCACCATGGTCGAGTGGTCCGCCAACCTCCCGGCCGACCCGCCGGACTACCTCATCGGCGAGAAGCTCAACATCAACGGCAACGGCACCCCGCTGCGCTACATGGACAAGCCCTCCAAGGACGGCGCCTCGGCCGACAACTGGTCCTCCACCGTCGGCAACAAGGACGTCCACTACTCCTCGGGCGTCGCCAACCACTTCTTCTTCCTGCTCGCCGAGGGCAGCGGCGCGAAGGTCATCAACGGGGTCAGCTACAACAGCCCGACCTCCAACGGCTCGACGGTGACCGGCATCGGCCGGACCAAGGCGGCCGCGATCTGGTACCGCGCCCTGACCGTCTACATGACCTCCACCACCAACTACAAGGCCGCCCGCACCGCGACCCTGAAGGCCGCCACCGACCTGTACGGCGCGAGCAGCACCGAGTACAACACGGTCGCCGCGGCCTGGAGCGCGGTGAACGTCAACTAGGGCGTGCCCGGCACGCCCCGACCGGCCCCGGCGCGAGCCGCCGGCAGGACCGGCCCGAGCCACCCCCGGTAAGAAACGGCGACAGGCTGCCGCGGCCCTTTGGGAGAGGAGGCCGCGGCAGCCTGTCGACCGTCCACGATGACGCCGGGGCTCAGGCGGTGGCGGGCTTCGGCTCGCCCCGCTCCTCGCGGGCGAGCATCCGCTCGGCGAAGAAGCCGCCGGTGGGCAGCACCGCGAGCACGAACATCAGGACGCCGCGCTTGGCGTCCCACTTCTGCGCCTGCCAGGCCTGGATCCAGAAGACCGCGTAGAGGATGAACAGGACGCCGTGGACCATGCCCATCACCGGGACGGCGTCGAACGAGGTGGTCCGCTTCAGCACCGAGCAGATCAGCAGCAGGATGAAGGAGACCCCTTCGGGGCCGGAGACCAGGCGCAGGCGGTGGACGGCGCTGCTGTTCACGATGGATACCTCAATACGGGGGTCGGCGGCGCGGGCGCGCTTGTGAAGCAACTCACAAGCATTCCGGCCATTATCGCCGAGCACACGGACGGACCCCCGGCCGGGGGTGGCCACCGTGCCCGATCTCACAGCGCCCGCCCGCCCTGTCACAGCTGTGTGCCGGAACGCCTCCGAGCGCGACCGCCCGTCACCGGGAACCCCTATCCTGCTGCCCGCGCGCCCACCGATCCGGGCGCCGACGCATCGCACACGGGGGTAGTCGCCACATGCTCAAGCTCGACTGGGACCGCAGGACCTGCGCCAGGCGCGGTCACACCACCTACGCGCCGACGGAACCCGAACTGGCCTCCCGGCTGCACGCCTCCACCGCCCTCGGCGACGCCTGGCGCTGCCTGCGCTGCGGCGACTTCGCGCTGGGCGACCCGCACGGCTCCGGCCCGGCCGAGGACGCGCCGCTGGTGCCGCGCGGCAAGGCGCTGCGGGACCTGTTCATCCTGCGCTTCCTGGCCGTCGAACGGGTGCTGCGCGGGCTGCTGATCATCGTCGTCGCCTGGGCCGTGTGGAAGTTCTCCAACAGCCAGGACGCGGTGCACCGGGTGTTCGACGAGAACCTCACGGTCTTCAGGCCGGTCACCGACCACTTCCACTGGGACCTCGAACACGCCCCGATCGTCGAGACCATCCGCAAGACCTTCGACTTCAAGAAGAGCACCCTGCTGATCGTCGCGGGCGCCCTGATCGCCTACGCGGTGATCGAGATCGTCGAAGCGGTCGGCCTGTGGCTGAACAAGCGCTGGGCCGAGTACCTGACGGTGGTCGCCACCGCGGCCTTCCTCCCCCTGGAGGGCTACGAGCTGAGCCACCACGTCAGCGCGCTCAAGGTCTGCACCCTGGTGCTGAACATCGCGGCAGTGCTCTGGATCATGCTCTCCAAGCGCCTGTTCGGACTGCGCGGCGGCGTGGTGGCCTTCGAGGCGGAGCGCCACTCGGCCTCGCTGCTGGAGGTCGAGCAGGCGGCCGGCACCGTTCCGCGCCCCGGACAGGGGGCGCACGCCCGAGCCTGAGCGGGGCGCGCGCCCCGGCCTGACCGGCGCGTTTGTCGCAGGCCGGTACCAGTTGGCCCGCGCACCCTCCCCGGACCACGGCCGCAGCGGCTAGATTGCGGCCGTGGCACAGTTCAGACTCCAGGGATCGCGCGTGCTCGCCGTCGAATTGGGCGGGGACGCCGTCAAGGCGCGAAACGGTTCGATGGTCGCCTACACCGGGCAGATGGCCTTCAAGAAACTGACCGGCGGCGGGGACGGCCTGCGCGGCATGGTCACCCGCCGGCTGACCGGCGAGAAGATGACGGTCATGGAGGTGAAGGGACAGGGCACCTGCTACTTCGCCGACAAGGCCACCGAGATCAATCTGGTCCGGCTGAACGGCGAGACGCTGTACGTCGAATCGGACAACCTGCTCTGCACCGAGTCGACCCTGCACACCGGCACCAGCTTCACCGGGCTCAACGGCATGTCCTCCGGCAACGGCCTGTTCACCACCAAGGTGGAGGGCCACGGCTGGGCGGCCGTCACCTCCAACGGGCCGGCCGTCATCCTGCGGGTCGACAAGAGCATGCCGCTGCGGGTGGACCCGGGCGCGTACGTCGCGCACACCGGCACCCTGCAGCGCAGCCTGAAGTCGGGCGCGGGCTGGACGACGATCATCGGCGAGGGCGGCGGCGAGGCCGTCCAGATCGAGTTCACCGGCGAGGGCCTGGTGTACGTCCAGCCCTCCGAGAAGGTCACCATCGGGGGCGACGTCTGATGGGCTTCACGAAGATCAACGGCAAGATGGTCGAGGCCCAGGTCCTACCCGGGCAGCGGCTGTTCAGCCAGCGCGGCGCGATGCTCGCGTACAGCGGCGACGTCCGCTTCACGCCGAACATCACCGGCGGGCAGGGCGGCGTGATGTCGATGATCGGCCGCCGGGTGGCCAACGAGGACACCCCGCTGATGACCGTCGAGGGCCAGGGCCGGGTGATGTTCGGCCACGGCGGCCACCACGTCCACGTGATCGACCTGTTCGGCGACACCCTCTACGTCGAGGCGGACCGGCTGCTCGCCTTCGAGGGCACGCTGCGGCAGTCCACCATGTTCATGGGCTCGCAGGGCGGGGTGATGGGCATGGTCCGCGGCCAGGTCACCGGGCAGGGCCTGTTCACCACCAAGCTGGAGGGCCAGGGCTCGGTCGCGGTGATGGCCCACGGCGGCGTCTTCGAGCTGCCGATCGTCCCCGGCCAGTCGGTGCACGTCGACCCCCAGGCGTACGTGGCGCACCGCGGCGACGTGCGCAACAAGCTGTCCACAGCACTGGGCTGGCGCGACATGATCGGCCGCGGCTCGGGCGAGGCGTTCCAGCTGGAACTGTCCGGGCAGGGCGCGGTGTACGTCCAGGCGAGCGAGGAGAAGCTCTGATGTCCCACCCGCCGCAGCCCCCGTACGGCTCCCCGCACAACCAGCCGACCCAGCCCGGCTTCGCGGTCCCGCCGCCCCCGCCGAACTACGGCCCGCCGCAGGGCTACCCGCCGCCCCCGCCCGGCGGCTACCCCCCGCCGCCGCAGCAGCCGTACGCCCAGCAGGCCCCGCCGCCGCACCAGCAGCCGTACCAGCAGCAACAGCCGTACGCCCAGGAGCAGTTCGGCGGACCGGTGGCCCCGCTGCCGACCGGCCACGGCAGCACCGGGCCGGTGGTGTGGGACGCCCACAGCCTGCCGGCCGGCGACAACGTCAACCCGTACGCCTTCTCGGTCGACCTGAACGGCTCGTACTTCCTCCAGAAGGGCAAGATGGTCGCCTACTACGGCGACATCACCTTCAAGGGCGTCGGCGCCGGGGCGGTCGACCGGATGCTCGGGCAGCACTTCAACTCGCCGATGCACGCGGCGGACTGGGTGGTCGCCGAAGGCCGGGGCAAGCTGCTGCTGGCCGACCGGGCGTTCGACCTCAACTCGTACGACCTGGACGAGGGCAACCTGACCGTCCGCTCCGGCAACCTGCTGGCCTTCGACCCGACACTGCGGCTCAAGCAGTCGATCATCCCGGGCTTCCTGACCCTGATCGGCACCGGCCGCTTCGTCGCCGCCTCCAACGGGCCGGTGCACTTCGTCGAGCCGCCGATCCGGGTCGACCCGCAGGCGCTGGTCGGCTGGGCGGACTGCCCGGCGCCGTGCCACCACTACGACCACGACTACATGCACGGGCTGATCGGCGGCCTGCGCCGGCTGACCGGCTTCGGCGGGGCCTCCGGCGAGGAGCACCAGTTCGAGTTCATCGGCGCCGGCCAGGTGCTGCTGCAATCGAGTGAAAAACTCCTGGCCGAGCGGTCGGTCGGCGCGGTCGGGGCCGAGGCGGGCGTGCCGATGGGCGGCGTGCCGTCCCAGCCGGGCACGGCCGGGCACGGCGGCGGGAATCCCAACATCCCCGGGCTCGGTAACCTGGGCGACCTCGGCCGACGTTTCGGCCTGTAAACTTGTACAAGATTGAACTAAATCGGCTATGCTTGAGAGCATGGATACGCACACGATCGACACTGCGGACACCCCTCCGCCGCAGCCCGAGGAGGAGACTCCCTGGCTGACCGCCAGGGAGCAGCGGATGTGGCGCGCCCATCTGGAGGTCGCCAAGCTGCTGGACTACCAGCTCAGCCGCGAACTCCAGCCGCACAACCTCGCGATCAACGACTACGAGATCCTGGTGGTGCTCTCCGAGGCACCGGACCGCCGGATGCGGATGACCGACCTCGCGACCGCCACCCTCCAGTCCAAGAGCCGTCTCTCCCACCAGATCACCCGGATGGAGAACGCCGGCCTGGTCCTGCGCCAGGAGTGCCCCGGCGACCGCCGCGGCCTCTACGCCCACCTCACCGAACACGGCTGGGAGACCATGCAGCGGGTCGCCCCGGACCACGTGCGCAGCGTCCGCGCCCACTTCATCGACCGCTTCACCCCGGAGCAGCTCGACGACATGTACCAGGCCCTCGCCCCCATCGCCGAACACCTCCGCGGCCTGCGCGGCAAGCCGTAGCGCCGCCCCCGCACCACTCCGCCCCGCCACGACCACCGTCGCGGCGGGGCGGACTGCGTCTCAGCTCGCGGTCAGGCCGGCGACCAGCTCGTCGGCCGCGCCGTACGGGTCCAGCGCGCCCTCCGCCACCCGTTCGGCCAGGACCGCCAGGCGCCGGTCCCCGCGCAGGTCGCCGATCCGGGCGCGCAGTTCGGCCAGGGCGATCGCCTCGATCTCCTCGGCGGCCCGGCGGCGGCGCCGCGCGGCGAGCTCGCCGTGCTCCTCCAGCCAGGCCCGGTGCTTCTCCAGCGCCTCGACCACCTCGTCCACGCCCTCGCCGCGGGCCGCGACGGTCTTGACGATCGGCGGGCGCCAGTCCCCCGGCTCCCGGGCCTCGCCGAGACCCAGCATGTGGTTGAGCTCCCGGGCGGTGGCGTCGGCGCCGTCCCGGTCGGCCTTGTTGACCACGAAGACGTCGCCGATCTCCAGGATCCCGGCCTTGGCGGCCTGGATGCCATCACCCATCCCGGGGGCCAGCAGCACCACGGTGGTGTCGGCCTGGGCGGCGACCTCGACCTCGGACTGACCCACCCCGACGGTCTCCACCAGGATCACCTCGCAGCCGGCCGCGTCCAGCACCCGCAGCGCCTGCGGCGCCGCCCAGGAGAGCCCGCCGAGGTGGCCGCGGGTGGCCATCGAGCGGATGAACACCTCCGGGTCGGTGGCGTGGTCCTGCATCCGGACCCGGTCCCCCAGCAGCGCGCCGCCGGAGAACGGCGAGGACGGGTCGACGGCCAGCACCCCGACCCGCTTGCCGAGCCGCCGGTAGGCGGAGACCAGCGCCGAGGTGGAGGTGGACTTGCCGACCCCGGGCGAGCCGGTCAGGCCCACCGTGTACGCCCGCCCGGTGTGCGGCGCGAGCGCGGCCATCGCCTCCCGCAGCTGCGGCGCGGCGTTCTCGACCAGCGTGATCAGCCGGGCGACCGCCCGCGGCCGGCCCTCCCGGGCCTGCTCGACCAGCGTGGCGACATCGATCATCAGGAGCTCCTAGCGCAATGCCGTCGAATGCCGAAAGGGGCTGCGGACCGCCACTCGCGGTCCGCAGCCCTGGAGCGATCGGCCGGTCAGGCCTTCGGGACGCGCACGATCAGCGCGTCGCCCTGGCCGCCGCCACCGCACAGCGCGGCCGCGCCGACCCCGCCGCCGCGCCGCTGCAGCTCCAGCGCCAGGGTCAGCACCACGCGGGCGCCGGACATCCCGATCGGGTGGCCGAGCGCGATGGCACCGCCGTTGACGTTGACGATGTCGGAGGAGACACCCAGGTCCTTCATGGACTGGTGGGCGACGGCCGCGAAGGCCTCGTTGATCTCGATCAGGTCGAGGTCGGCGACCTCCAGGCCCTCCTTGGCCAGCGCGTGCTTGATCGCGTTGGACGGCTGCGACTGGAGCGAGTTGTCCGGGCCGGCCACGTTGCCGTGGGCGCCGATCTCGGCGATCCAGGTCAGGCCCAGCTCCTCGGCCTTGGCCTTGCTCATCACGACCACGGCGGCGGCGCCGTCGGAGATCTGCGAGGAGGTACCGGCGGTGATCGTGCCGTCCTTGGCGAAGGCCGGGCGCAGCTTGGCCAGGCCCTCGACGGTGGTGTCCGCGCGGATGCCCTCGTCCTGGCTGAACAGCACCGGCTCGCCCTTGCGCTGCGGGATGGCGACCGGGGTGATCTCGGCGTCGAAGACCCCGTCGGCCTGCGCCTTGGCGGCCCGCTGGTGGGAGGCGGCGGCGATCTCGTCCTGCACCTCGCGCGGGATGCCCAGGCGGGTGTTGTGCTTCTCGGTGGACTCGCCCATCGGGATGTTCTCGTAGGCGTCGGTGAGGCCGTCGTGGGCCATCGCGTCGAGCATCGCGATCGCGCCGTACTTGAAGCCCTCGCGGGACTTCGGCAGCAGGTGCGGGGCGTTGGTCATCGACTCCTGGCCACCGGCCACCACGATGTCGAACTCCCCGGCGCGGATCAGCTGGTCGGCCAGCGCGATGGCGTCGAGGCCGGAGAGACAGACCTTGTTGATGGTCAGCGCCGGGACGTTCATCGGGATGCCGGCCTTGACGGCGGCCTGGCGGGCCGGGATCTGGCCGGCGCCGGCCTGGAGCACCTGGCCCATGATCACGTACTGGACCTGCTCGCCGGTGATCCCGGCCCGCTCCAGAGCGGCCTTGATCGCGACGCCGCCGAGGTCGGCGCCGGAGAAGCCCTTGAGGGAACCCAGCAGGCGGCCCATCGGGGTCCGCGCACCGGCAACGATCACAGAGGTGGTGTTGGTCATGGGACGGGCCCCTTCGCACGTCGTGGCCAGGTGAGGATGCGCTCAATGTACTGACCTGTTACCCGCCCGTCACCGGAGCGACAGTGTGATCGAGCGCACTGGCACCATCCAGTCAACACCGTGCCGACCCGCTCCGGGTGAACCGCCCGCCGTGTGAGCAGGCTCGCACGCCGGGTACTGGCGTACGGCGCGGGCCATGCGCTGCACTTGGTGCACCTTTCCCACCGCCCTTCCCCACCCCGGAGGCCGTCGTGCTGACCCGCATCGACCACATCGGCATCGCCTGCCGAGACCTCGACAAGACGGTCGAGTTCTACCGCGCCACCTACGGCTTCGAGGTCTTCCACTCCGAGATCAACGAGGAGCAGGGCGTCCGCGAGGCCATGCTCCGGATCAACGGCACCGACGACGGCGGCGCCTCCTACCTCCAGCTGCTGGAGCCCACCCGGCCCGACTCCACCGTGGCCAAGTGGCTGGAGAAGAACGGCGAGGGCGTGCACCACATCGCCTTCGGCACCGCCGACGTGGACGGCGACTCCGAGGCCATCCGGGACAAGGGCGTCCGGGTCCTCTACGACCAGCCGCGGATCGGCTCGATGGGGTCGCGGATCACCTTCCTCCACCCCAAGGACTGCGGGGGCGTCCTCACCGAGCTGGTGACCTCCGCGCAGCAGGGCCACGACGAGCACTGATCCCCTCCCGGCCCGCCCCGGGGCGGGCCCCGCCCCGGCGGCGACCGACGGCCCGTCGGTCATGACCCGTCAGTAACCTGGCGGGAAGAGCCGGAAAACACCCCTGCGGCCATTCCCCCGCAGTGCGCTCCCACTACAATGCCCAGGTGCGCGACGGCTCCGGGGGACGGAGGCGACGGGCACGGCCGAAGACAGGCCCGTCCGCCCTCCGGTGGTCGGCCCGTCGCAAGGGGAGTCCATTACGCGGGCACGGCTGAACAGTCGCAAGACGGATCTGTCACCATTCTCCACAAGGCAAGAGTTCGCCCAGGAGTCCACTCGGACGGGGGAACGCGGCATCCCCGCGCTCCCGCGCCCCGGACTCCGACGACCGCGGCGGGCGGCCCCGACATGGCGGGGAGCCGTCCACCGGCTGCGGATGCAAGGACCAGTCGGACCGGCGCCCGGGATACCGGAGCCCGGCCCCGGCCCGGTCGAGGACGCGACCAGGAGATGGATGGGACCGCGGAGTGCGGGGCAACGACCGCTACGAGGCTGACGATCACCTCTCCCAGTTCGAGGCCGAGATGGGTCGGACTCGGAAGGAGCGGGACAAGGCAGTCGAGCATGCCGAGGACCTCGCCTACCAGGTGGAGGTACTGCGGGCGAAACTGCACGAGTCCCGCCGCATGCTCGCCCAGCCGCGCGCCTTCGACGCCGTCTCCGGCCAGGCCGAGCAGATGCTCCGCACCGCCGAGATGCAGGCCCAGCAGCTGCGCGCCGACGCCGAGCGCCAGCTGCGCGACTCCCAGGCCGCCACCCAGCGGATCATGGCCGAGGCCGCCGAGCGCACCGCCCGGCTGGAGGCCGACCTGGCCGCTCGCCGCCGCCAGCTGGAGGACGAGCTCACCGAACTGCGCCGCTCCGCCGAGCAGCACGTCAACGGCTGGGCCGAGCAGACCCGGGCCGGCTCCGAGCAGGAGGCCCAGCGGCTGCTCCAGGAGGCCCGCGCCGAGGCCGAGCGGATGGTCGCCGCCGCCCGCGCGGAGGCCGTCGCCCTCTCCGATCACGCCCGCGCCCGGACCGCCGCCGACGTGGACGCCGCCCGCGGTGAGGCCCAGGCCGCCGCCGAGGCCGCCCTGCAGCGGGCCCAGAACGACGCCGAGCGCCTGCTGCGCGCCGCCTCCGAGCAGGCCCAGCAGGCCGGCGCCCAGGCCGCCGCCGACGTGGACGCCGCCCGGGGCGAGGCCCAGCAGCAGCTGGCCGCCGCACACGCCGCCGCCGAGGGCCAGCTGGCCGGCGCCCAGGCCGAGATCGGCCGGCTCAAGGCGCAGGCCGCCGCCGAGCAGGCCCGGGCCGAGCAGCAGCTCGCCGCGGCCAAGGCCGAGATAGAGCGGCTGCGCGCCGAGGTGATCGCCGAGGCGGAGCGCACCCGCTACGAGGTCACCGAGCTGCGCGCCCAGGCCGAGCAGGCCGCCGAACAGCTCCAGGCCGACGCCGAGGCCGCCGCCGAACGCAGGGTCGCCGACGGCGAGGCCGCGAACGAGCAGCGCTCGCAGACCGCCCGGGCCGAGGTGGCCCGGATGGTCGCCCAGGCCACCAAGGAGGCTTCGGCGATCCGCGCCGAGGCCGAGGCCGTCCGCGACGAGGCCGCCACCAAGCAGGCCGAGGCCGACGCCGCCAAGGCCGCCGCGGCGGAGGAGAGCGAGCGGCTGCGGGCCACCGCCGAGTCGGTGGCCACCGAGCTGAAGGCCGAGGCCGAGGCGGCGATCGCCGAGCTGCGGGCCCAGGCCGAACGGGACGTCGCCGAGCTGCGGGCCCAGGCCGAGGCCGACGCCCAGCGGCTGCGCGGCGAGGCCGAGGAGGCGGGCCGGGCGGCCGGCGCCAAGGACGCCACCGTTCACCTCGCCAAGGCCGCCAAGACCGCCGAGGAGGTGCTCGGCCGGGCCGACCAGGACGCCGAGAACGCCCGCGGCGAGGCCGCCGCCGAGGCCGAGCGGATCCGCGCGGAGGCCGCCGCCGAGGCGCAGCGGCTGCGCGAGCAGGCCCAGGCCGCCGTCGAGCAGGCCCAGAACGCCGCTCTGGACGACGCCGCCGCGATCCGCGAGCGGATCGAGCAGATGCAGGACGAGGCGGCCCGGCTGCGGGCCGAGGCCGAGGAGCTGCGCGCCCAGGCCGCCGCCGAGGCCGACCGGGTGCGCGGCGAGGCCCGCCGCCAGGCCGTGGTCCAGATCGAGGAGTCGGCGAAGAACGCCGAGGAGCTGCTCAGCAAGGCCAAGGCCGACGCGGACGAGCTGCGCGCGGGTGCCGCCGGGGAGATCGAGCGGCTGCGCGAGCAGGCCCAGGAGCAGGCCGCCGAGACCCAGGGCCGGGCCGAGCAGACCCTGACCCGGGCCCGCGCCGAGGCCGGGAAGATCACCGAGGCGGCCGAGCAGCAGGGCCAGGACGCGCTCGCCGCCGCCAAGGCCGCGGCCGCCGAGAACCGGGCCGTGGCCGAACGCGAGACCGCCGAACTCCGGCGCGAGGCAACCGAGTTCGACCAGCAGGTGCGCGCCGGGGCGACCGCCGCGGCACAGGCCCTGACCACCGAGGCGCAGGCCGAGGCGACCTCCGTCCGGGACGCCGCGGTGGCCGACGCCGAGCGGGTGCGCACGGAGGCCGACACCGAGGCCGCCCGGGCCCGGGCCGAGGCCGAGGCCGCCGCCGAGGCGCTGCGCGAGGAGAGCCGGCGCGAGCGGGAGGAGGCGGCCGAGGGGCTGCGGCGCGAGCGCGAGGAGACCTCCGAGCACCTGGACGCCGCCGAGGCCGCCCGCGAACAGGCCGAGCAGGCCGCCGCGGAACTGCGGACCCTGGCCCAGCAGGAGACCACCCAGCAGCGCGAGACCGCCGAGGCCTACGCCGACCGCGTCCGCACCGAGGCCGAACAGCACGCCACCGACCTCACCGAACGCACCGCCACCGAGACCGCCGAGGTCCGCGAGGCGGCCGACCAGCACGCGGCCCAGGTCCGCGAAGCCGCCGAGCAGCACTCCACCGAGGTCCGCGAGCAGGCCGACACCTACGCCGCCGAGCAGCGCACCACCGCCGACACCTACGCCGCGCAGACCCGGACGGAGGCCGAGCAGGCCGCCGCGGAGCTCCGGGCCCTGGCCCAGCAGGAGACCACCCAGCAGCGCGAGACCGCCGAGGCCTACGCCGACCGCGTCCGCACCGAGGCCGAACAGCACGCCACCGACCTCAC
>NZ_JBHVRT010000016.1:121344-186188 GCF_042885555.1 Kitasatospora sp. NPDC058048
ACCAAGCGCACCGCCACCGAGACCGCCGAGGTCCGCGAGGCGGCCGACCAGCACGCGACCCAGGTCCGCGAAGCCGCCGAGCAGCACTCCACCGAGGTCCGCGAGCAGGCCGACACCTACGCCGCCGAGCAGCACACCGCCGCCGACACCTACGCCGCCGACGTCCGCGAGCAGGCCGACGTCTTCGCCGCCGAGCAGCGCACCGCCGCCGAGGAGTCGCTGGAGCGCGCCGAGGCCACCGCCGAGCAGCGCCGCGCCGAGGCCGCCAAGGACGCCAAGGCCACCCGCGAGAAGGCCGCCGCCGAGCTGGCCCTGGCCAACGAGCAGGCCTCGACCGTCCGGGCCGAGGCCGGCCGCGAGCTGTCCGAGGCCCGCGCCACCGCCGACGGCATCCGGGCCGAGGCCACCGCCGAGCTGGAGCAGGCCAAGGCCGACCGCGCCGAGCTGATCTCCGCCGCCAAGGCCGAGGGCGCCGAGCTGGTGGCCGTCGCCGAGGAGGAGGCCGCCGAGGTCCGCCAGGCGGTGGCGGGCATGCACGAGGCCGCCGCCGAGCAGATCGCCGCGCTCAGGGCCGCCGCCGGGCAGGAGGCCGCCGAGGTCCGCGAGGCCGCCGAGCAGGACGCCACCGAGCTGCGCGTCCTCGCCGAGCGGGAGACCACCGAGCAGCGGGAGCTGGCCGAGCGGGAGACCACCGAGCAGCGGGAGTCCGCCGACGCGTACGCCGCCGAGCTGCGCAGCCTGGTGGAGCGCGAGAGCGCCGAGCAGCGCGAGCTCGTCGACCGCGAGACCGCCGACCTGCGGGCCCGTACCGAGGCCGAGACCACCGCCCTGCGCGAGCAGACCGAGCTGGAGCTGGCCGCCGAGCGGGAGGCCACCGAGAACGAGCTCGGCCGGCAGCGCGCCGAGGCCCTGGCCTACGACGACCAGCTGCGCGCGGACGCCGAGGCCGAGCTGCGCGCCGCCCAGGAGGCCGCCGAGCAGCTGCGCGCCGACGCCGGGGCGCAGGCCGCCCGGACGGTGGCCGAGGCCGAGGCCCAGGGTGCCCGCGGCATCGCCGACGCCGAGGAGCTGTCCGCCGGTCTGCGGGCCGAGGCCGAGGAGTACGCCCTCGCCACCCGCACCCTGGCCGACGAGTACGACTCCGCCACCCGCTCCCGCGCCGACGACTACGACGCCAAGACCCGGGAGGCCGCCGAGCAGTTCGACAGGGCCACCCGCGAGCACGCCCAGTCCGTCCTGGAGAAGGCCTTCGCGGACGCCGAGGCGCTCGGCGAGGACGCTCAGACCACCGCGCTGGCGACCACCGCCGCCGCGGAGGAGCAGGCGGACGCGATGGTCGCCGCCGCCCGCAAGGAGGCCGGCCGGCTGGTCGCCGCCGGCGAGGCGGCCGGTCAGGCCGAGGTCGAGAAGGGCCGTTCCGACGCGGACGCCCTGCTCGCCGAGGCCCGCCGGGACGCGACGGCGATCCGCGAGCGCGCCGAGGAGCTGCGCGAGCGCACCGACGCCGAGGTCGAGGCCCTGCACGAGCGCGCCCGCAAGGAGAACGCGGCGGCCATGAAGTCGGCCGGCGAGCGGGTGGACGCGCTGGTGACGGCCGCCCAGGAGCAGCTGACCGAGGCCGAGGAGCAGGCGGTGGCCACCGTCGCCGAGGCCGAGGACCGCGCGGCGGCGCTGGTCGCGGCGGCCGAGGACCGCGCGAGCGAGCTGACCTCGGAGGCGTCCGCGGAGGCCAGCAAGGTCCGGCTGTCGGCCGTCCGCAAGGCGGAGGGCCTGCTGAAGGAGGCGGAGACCAAGCTCGCCACCTCCACGGACCGCGCCGAGTCGCTCATCGAGAAGGCCGAGGCGAAGCTGCGGTCGTCCGAGAGCGAGGCCGAGGAGCGGCTGGACCGGGCCTCCACCGAGGCGGAGAAGCGGCTGCGGGACGCCGACGAGGCCGCGGACGAGCAGATCGAGCTGGCGAAGGCGGAGGCCGAGCGGCTGCTCGCCGAGGCGACGGCCGAGGCCAAGCGGGTCACCGACGAGGGCCGGCGCGAGCTGGACGAACTGGTGCGCCGCCGCAAGGACATCAACACCGAGATCTCCAGGGTCCAGGACGTGCTGTCCGCCCTGGAGGCGTTCGAGGCGCCGGCGCCGGTCGCCCAGGCCAACGGGGGAAGCAGCACCAAGAAGGACGGGGGCGCCAAGGCCGGTGCCGGAGTTGGCTCCCCCCGGTCGGGTGGCAATCGCTCCAAGAGCGCACCACCCGATTGAGCGGACATTGGCGGTCATTGTCCGTGAGAGAACGGCATATCGCCGTCGACACTCCGGTACCGTGTCAGGATTCCCTCAACCACCTCAGCGGTTTGACGACAGGAAGCCCAGAACCCCATGAGCGACAGTCACTCCCCTCACGGCTTCGACCTGGTGCGCCGTGGGTACGAGCGCGCCCAGGTCGACGAGCGGATCACCAAGCTGGTGGCCGACCGTGACAGTGCCTTGACCCGGATCAGTGCGCTGGAGAAGCGCATCGAGGAGCTCCACCTGGAGACCCAGTCCGCCCAGGCGGCGGTCGTGGAGCAGGAGCCCTCCTACGCCGGTCTCGGCGCCCGGGTCGAGAAGATCCTGCGACTCGCCGAGGAGGAGGCCAAGGACCTGCGCGACGAGGCGCACCGCGCCGCCGAGCAGCACCGCGAGCTGGCCGAGGCCGCCGCCCAGCAGGTCCGCTCCGAAGCCGAGAACTACGCCAAGGACCGCAAGGCCAAGGCGGAGGACGAGGGGATGCGGATCGTCGACAAGTCCAAGAGCGACGCCGCCCAGCTCCGCGCCGAGGCCAACAAGGACGCCCAGAACAAGCGCGAGGAGGCGGACGCCCTCTTCGAGGACACCCGCACCAAGGCCGCCCAGGCCGCGCTGGAGTTCGAGACCAACCTGGCCAAGCGCCGCGAGCAGTCCGAGCGGGACCTGGCCGCCCGTCAGGCCAAGGCCGAGAAGCGCCTGGCCGAGATCGAGCACCGGGCGGAGCAGCTGCGCCTGGAGGCCGAGAAGCTGCGCACCGACGCCGAGCGCCGCGCCCGCCAGACCGTCGAGACGGCCCAGCGCCAGTCCGAGGACATCGTGGCCGACGCCAACGCCAAGGCGGACCGCATCCGCAGCGAATCCGAGCGCGAGCTGGCGGCCCTCACCAACCGCCGCGACAGCATCAACGCCCAGCTGACCAACGTCCGCGAGATGCTGGCGACGCTGACCGGCGCGGCCGTGGCCGCCGCCTCGCTGCCGACCGACGACACCCTGGGCGTGCCCGCCCAGCAGTCGCGCTGACGCACGCAGGCCCCGGCAGCACCGCAGGCCCTCACCCGCCCGGGTGAGGGCCTGTCGGCTTTCGCGCCGTCATCATCCCGGGCGCTTCGGGGCCGGTGGGGCGCGGGCCCTCACCTCGGATAGGCGCCGTCCGGCCGCTGGTAGCCGCTGCTGAGCTGGTTGCCCTCGTCGTCGGAGACGGTGCCGAACCAGGAGGTGCACCAGACCGACACCGAGTCCGGCCAGTACTGCACCTCGAAGGGGTGTCCGGGCCCGTAGTCACCGTACGAGGTGACGATGAAGGTCTCCCCCGGGCGCATCCAGTAGTCCTCGCCGAGCGGTTCCAGGGTGAGCTCGACCAGACCCTCGCCCCGGTTGGTCACGGGCATCCGGCCGGTGACCTCCAGGGCGGAGAAGTCCCAGGCCGCCGCGTCCTGGCTCTCCTGGCTCATCCGGCGGCCACCCGGGCGAGCAGGGTGCGCACGACGGCGTCGAAGGCCTCGGGCGCCTCCAGGGCGCTCAGGTGGCCCACCCCGGGCAGGACGGTCAGCTCGGCGTCCGGCCGGGCCCGCAGCATCGGCTCGGCCTCCTCGGGCGCCACCAGGGCGTCCTGGGCGCCCGCCACGACGGAGACCGGCACCCGCAGGGCGGCCAGGACGTCCAGGGCGTCCGGTCGGGCCGCCATGGCCCGCTGGGCCCAGGCGACGGCGGCCGGCGGCGCGGCGGCGACCATCGCCTGCACCCGCTCCACCAGGTGCTGCGAGTCGGGCCCGAGCTGCCCGGCCGCGACCTGCTCGTCGAGCAGCAGCCGCACGCTGTCCCGCGCGGTGACGGCGGCGGCGATCCGCTCCCGGTTGGCCCGTACCGCGTCGGTGTCGGCGGTGGCCCGGGTGTTGGCCAGCAGCAGGCCGGCCAGCCGGTCGGGGTGGCGGCGGGCGAAGGACAGCGCCACGTAGCCGCCCATGGAGAGCCCGCCGACCACCGCGCGCTCGATCCCGGCCGCGTCCAGCAGCAGCGCGAGGTCGTCCGCGACCGGGTCCAGCGAGGGCTCGTCGGCGCCCAGCACAGTGCCGCCGAACCCCCGCTGGTCGGGGGCGAGCACGCGCGCTTCGTCCCCGGTCAGGCCGGGCAGCGTGTCCAGTTGGGACGACCACATCGAGGCGTTCAACGGAAAGGCGTGCAGCAGCACGAGTGGTGTTCCGGTACCGCTCTCGCGGACCGACACTGCGGAGGGGAGCTGGGTCATGCGTCCAACCTATTCCGGCACGCCCGGCGGGCCCACTCAGCGGGCCGCGATACCCCCTTTGTCCCAAGGACCTGTCCGACAATTCCCGCCGGGTGCGCGGCGTTGGGGCACGCACCTCGCCGCGTTGTCGTCGGTCGCCAATGCTCCGCAGTGGCTCCCTCCTCCGCCTTGCGATGCACGCACCCCAACGCCGCGCGCTGATCCGCCGCCAATTGTCGGACATGTCCTAGCCTGGCAAGGAACTGAGGGAGCGCGAATGATCGAGTTGCACGACCTGACAAAACGTTACGGCAAGACGCTCGCGGTGGACCGGCTCAGCTTCCAGGTCCCTCGGGGTGTGGTGACCGGCTTCCTCGGCCCGAACGGCGCCGGCAAGTCCACCACCATGCGCATGATCCTCGACCTCGACCGCCCGACCACCGGCCGGGTGACCATCGACGGCAGACGGTACGGCCAGCTCAGCGAGCCGCTCAAGTACATCGGCGCGCTCCTGGAGGCCAAGGCCGTCCACCCCGGCCGCACCGCTCGCGACCACCTGCTCTGGCTCGCCCAGAGCAACCGCATCCCCGTGCGCCGGGTGGACGAGGTGCTCGCCCTGGTCGGCCTCACCCCGGTCGCCCGCAAGCGGGCCCGCGGCTTCTCCCTCGGCATGGGCCAGCGCCTGGGCATCGCCTCCGCCCTGCTCGGCGACCCGGAGATCGTCATGTTCGACGAGCCGGTCAACGGCCTGGACCCGGAGGGCATCCTCTGGATCCGCAACCTGATGAAACGCCTCGCCGCCGAGGGCCGGACAGTCTTCGTCTCCTCCCACCTGATGAGCGAGATGGCCGTCACCGCCGACCACCTGGTGGTCATCGGCCGCGGCCGGCTGCTCGCCGACCTGCCGATGCCGGAGTTCATCCGGCGCAACTCCCGCTCCGCCGTACGGCTGCGCACCCCGGAGCCCGAGCGGCTGCTCGACGTGCTGACCGAAGCCGGCCTGCGGCCCGAGCCGGGCCCGGACGGCTCCTACGAGGTGGTCAACGGGGACATCGCGCGGCTCGGCGAGCTGTTCGCCGGGCACGGCGTGGTGCTGCACGAGCTCAGCCCGCAGCAGGCCTCGCTGGAGGAGGCCTTCATGCAGATGACGGCCGACTCGGTGGAGTACCACGCGGGCGACGGACCGGGCCGGGACGCGGCCGGCGCGCCCACCGAGTGGGGCGCCGGCTGGAAGGCGGACGGCGCCCGGCAGACCACCACCGCACGGCAGGAGGAGAACTGAGATGGCGTCCTTCCCGGCGATCCTCCGCTCCGAGTGGACGAAGATCCGCAGCGTCCGCTCGACGGTCTGGACCCTCGCGCTGACCTTCGTCGTCACGGTGGGCATCGGCGCGCTGCTGTCCCTGCTCACCAACAACAACTTCACCGAGTTCCGGCGCGACGACCAGTCCCCGTTCGACGCCACCGGGACGTCCTTCTCCGGCATCATGCTCGGCGAGCTGGCGATCATCGTCTTCGGGGTGCTGGCGATCGGCAACGAGTACAGCAGCGGCATGATCCGGGTCACCCTGGCCGCCGTCCCGCAGCGCGCCACCCTGCTCACCGGCAAGGCGGCGGTGCTCGGCGCCCTCGCCCTCGCGGTCTCGCTGGTGACGGCCTTCGTCACCTTCTTCGTCGGCCAGTCGCTGCTCGGCACGCACTCCACCACGATCGGCGAGCCCAACGTGCTGCGGGCGGTGTTCGGGGCCGCGCTGTACCTGACGATGCTCTGCCTGTTCTCGGCCGGCGTCACCACGATGCTGCACAACCAGACGCTCGCGCTCGGTGTGCTGGTGCCGTTCTTCTTCCTGCTCTCGCCGATCCTCTCGGCGGTGCCGAAGGTCAAGACCCTGGCCCACTACTTCCCCGACTACGCGGGCTCGCGGATGCTGCTGGTGTACGAGCAGCACGGCCAGCCGTACGGGCCGTGGACCGGCTTCCTGATCTGCCTCGCCTGGACGGCCGCGGCGCTGGTCGGCGGTGCGCTGGTGCTCAAGAAGCGCGACGCCTAGCAGGACGCCCGGCGGGCCCCGGCCGGACCCCTCAGTACCGCGGAGCGCCGCGGCCTCGCAGGACGTTGGAGGCCCGGCGCTCCCGCGCTCCCCAGCAGGCGCGGTGCCAGTGCCGCCGGTCGTCCACTCCCGCGCCGTACTGCGGCCAGGCCACCACGTGGCCCACCCCCGGCGGGATCTCCTGGTCGCAGCCCGGGCAGCGGTAGAACCGCCCCGCCGTCCCGGCGACCGTCTGAACCACCCAGTCCTCGCCCTGGTAGCTCTCGGTGCGGCGCAGCGAACCGCCGACCGGGGCGGTCGGCTCTGCGCTCTCGTGCGGGGCGGCGCTCTTGATCCGGTTGCGGCGCGGCGACACGGCGGACTCCCTCTCCTCCTGGGCTCTGGATCGTTCCAGCCTACGGCCGGGCGGGCCCCCCGCACGGCCACTACCACGGCTCCGTCCGGCACTTCGGCGTTTTTGCCGAGATCCACCCGATCATCGGGGAAATCGGGAGTTCCGCGTGCCATTGGCACATGACATCGGATACCCACAAGGGGAGAAGGCGGGGCCCGCAGACCCTGCGCGCACCCGAGGAGGCCCAACGATGAGCAAGACCAGCGCCCGCGCCGAGAGCGGCCGGCCCGTCGGGGTCCGGCCGGTCGCCCCCGGTCCGACGCTGACGTCCGTCCCCCCGGTCACGGCCGTCGTGGGCCGGCCGCTGCCGGCGCCCCAGCGGGCGGGCGCGCTGCCGCCGTCCACCGGTCCGGTGCGGGTCGGCCTGTTCCTGCTGTCCGCGCAGTTCCCCGGGCAGAGCCACGGCGAGGCGCTGGAACGCACCGTCGAATCCGCCGTCGGGGCCGAACGCGCCGGGCTGGACAGCGTCTGGCTGGCCGAGCACCACTTCGTGCCGTACGGGGTCTGCCCGGACGCCGCCACGCTCGCCGCGATGCTGCTCGGCCGCACCCGGCGGATCGGCGTCGGCACGGCGGTCAGCGTGCTCTCCACCCGCCACCCGGTGGGGCTCGGCGAGCAGGCCGCGCTGCTGCACCTCACCTCCGGCGGACGGTTCACGCTCGGGGTGGGCCGCGGCGGGCCGTGGATCGACCTGGACGTGTTCGGCGGCGGCGTGGACGCCTTCGAGAAGGGCTTCCCGGAGCGGCTGGACCTGCTGCTGCGCTGGCTGCGCGGCTCCCGGGTGGGCGCGGACGGCCCGCAGTTCGCCTTCCCCGAGGTCGCCGTGGTGCCGCGGGCCACCGAACCGGTGCGGCGGCCGGGCCTGAGCAGCTGGCTGGGCCTCGGCGGGCGGACCGGCCCGGTGCGCTTCCCGCGCCAGCGCCGGGACGACGAGGGCCTCGGCGAGGAGCTCACCGCCTCCGGACGGCCGGTGGCCGGGCCGCCCGTGGTGGTCGCCTGCACCTCGCCGGGCGGGGTGCGGCTGGCCGCCGAGCGCGGCCTGCCGATGCTGCTCGGCATGCACTCCGGGGACGACGACAAGCTGCGGATGCTGGAGCTGTACCGGACCGCCTGGCTGGCCGCCGGGCGCGGCGAGGAGCAGCTGCGCCGGATCGGCCGACAGCACGTCGCGGCCGGCGTGGCCCAGGTCGACGACCGCGCCGCGGCGGCCCGGTCCACGCTGCTGAACGCGATGCCCGGCTGGTTCGAGTACGGGCTCGGCGCCCACCGCACCGTGGACGGCCGCGAGCGCAAGATGCGCGATCCGCGCCAGTACACCGAGCTGCTCTGCGACCTGCACGCGGTGGGCACCCCGCGGCAGTGCGCCGACCGGCTGCTGGCCACCGCCGAACGCACCGGCATCCGGCGCTTCGCCCTGCTCGCCGAGGGCAGCGGCGACCAGGAGGCGACCCTGCACAACATCGCCCGGCTCGGCTCGGAGGTGCTGCCGCAGCTGGGCTAGCCGGGCCCGGCGGGGGACAGGCCCGTCGGGGGGCGTACCGGACGGGAGGACGTACCGGGCGGGCGGACGGGCCCGGGCCGCCGCCCCTCCCCCCGCACCGGGGGACGGGGGCGGCCGGCGCCGCAGCGGGCTGCGGCGGGGTCAGCAGTCCCGCAGTTCCTCGGACTGGTTGAGCAGCTGCTCCCGGACCGAGGTGAAGCGGTCGTACCGCGCCTCGTTGGCGTCCGACGGCAGGAACACCGCGACCCGGTGACAGTTCTGGAAGGCCAGCCGAACCCCGAAGTGGCGCTGGAGAGCGCCCCGGATGGCGTCGCTGGCGAGCGCGCGCAGCAGCTGGCCGCGGGCCTGCTCGCTGGGCGGCGGCACCTGGTTGTCGGCGAAGTCGGTGCCGTCGACCTTCGCCTGGGCGACCAGCGAGCTGATCAGGTCCCAGGCGTAGGGCAAAGAGACGCGGACGCAGTCGACGAATTCCCGCTCGTCGACCTCGCCCCGCTCGGCCTTCTCCAGCAGGGCCGGTGAGACGTCGAGCGACATGGATTCTCCTCTCGCGGTCCACCCGCGCGGCGCCCGGGTGGTCGTGCGTAGGTCAAGCTCACAGTGAGGGTGGCGGATTCGCATGGGGTGTCCGGAACACCGAGGGACAGGGGTTTCCGGCACCTTCGCGACAGCGGCGGCACCACGGGACGTGACGTCCTGGACACCGAACGCGCTCAGAACAGCGTGGCAGTCAACGGCGCGGCAGGCCGGTCATTCCTGCGGATTGCTTCGGAAATATGTTGCGGTGCACCGGATTGGCCGGATCCCGTCGGATCGTTCATCTGAAGTCTCCATCCCCGTTGACAGCGATCCCGCGAGCGTGCCGTCACACACCGTAGCGACTTGACGGTGGGGGCGCCAGACCTCGACGGGGCGGTGGCGGGACCGCCGGACCTCCATGTTGGCCGGGTTCGCGCTTTCTTCACCCAGCCGTCGCGGAATCGCATCAACTGGCCCCGGTGGGCTAGCGTGGTCGACCGTGCGTCTCGTAATTGCCCGCTGCTCAGTCGACTATGCCGGTCGGCTCTCCGCCCATCTGCCCTCCGCCACCAGGCTGATCCTGGTCAAGGCCGACGGCAGCGTCAGCATCCACGCCGACGACCGCGCCTACAAGCCGCTCAACTGGATGTCCCCGCCGTGCGCCCTCAAGGAGGCCGACGGGGTCTGGACGGTGGAGAACAAGGCCGGCGAGAAGCTCATCATCACGCTGGAGGAGGTGCTGCACGACTCGTCCCACGAGCTCGGGGTCGACCCCGGCCTGATCAAGGACGGCGTGGAGGCACACCTCCAGGAGCTGCTCGCGGACCGGATGGAGGTGCTCGGTGCCGGCTGGTCGCTGATCCGCCGCGAGTACCCCACCGCGATCGGCCCGGTCGACATCCTCTGCCGCGACGCCGACGGCGCCACGGTGGCCGTCGAGATCAAGCGCCGCGGTGAGATCGACGGCGTCGAACAGCTCACCCGCTACCTCGAACTCCTCAACCGGGACCCGCTGCTGGCCCCGGTCAAGGGCATCTTCGCCGCGCAGGAGATCAAGCCGCAGGCCCGCGTCCTGGCCACCGACCGCGGGATCGGCTGCGTGGTGCTGGACTACGACGAGCTGCGCGGCATCGACGACGACAAGCTCAAGCTGTTCTGACCGCTCAGGACGGACTGGGCGACGGGCTGGACGTGCCGGTCGGACCGGTCGAGCCCGTCGGCGACGGGCTCGGTTTGGCGGTCGTGGTGGTCGGCTCCGGCGACGGCGAGGTGCCGGTGCCGCCGCCGCCGGGCTGAGTGCCGCCTCCGCCGGTGCCGCCCGCGCCCGGACCCCCGGGGTTCGGCCCCGGCGGCTGCTGGCCCGGTACGGGCGGCTGCTGCGGGGCCTGCGACCCGCCCGCCCCCGGCGAGGAGCTCGGCCTCCTCGTCGGCGAGGCGCTCGGCGAGTGCGAGGCACTGGCGCTCGCGGACGGCGCCGGGCTGCTCCCCTGCGTCGGCGCACCGCCCGGTCCGGCACCGGCCGTCGTCGGCCCGGCACTGCCGGACTGCTGCGGGAACGGCGGGTCCTGGGTGCCGCCGCCGTCCAGCCGACCGTTGTTGTGCGGGTCCTTCCCCCTGACCTCCTCCGGCCCGCTGAAGCTCATCGCCACCGCCGCGCCGAGGACCCCCAGGGTCAGCACCGCGGTGGAGACCACGGCCGCCCGCCGGCGCCTGCTGGACTTCAGGCGGGCCGGCACCCGGGCCGCGATCTTGCGGATCACCGGGGCGCGGCCGGGCGCCGCGGCGGGCGCGGCGGCCGGCAGCTGCCGGCCCTCGGCGCGCAGCAGGTCGAGCATCCGGCCCGCCGCGGCCACCCCGCGCTGCTCGCCCGCGGTGGCCCGCAGGGTGAGCGCGGTCTCCAGTTCGGCGACAGCCCGGGAGGGCTGCCGGACGCAGATCGCGTGCACGCCCGCCTCGTGGTGGAACCAGGCCTGGTCGACCGCCGAACCGGTGCGGCGGGCCGCCTCCAGACCGAGCTGGAGCACCCGCTCCCAGGCGCCCCAGCGCAGCGACAGCGCCAGCGCGGGCGCCGCCGCCCGGGCGAGCCGGACCACCGCGTCGTGCCGTCCGGCGGTGCGGTCGGCGAGCAGCACGCCGACCATCACCTCGGCCTCGGCGGCGACCTGTTCCAGCGTCACCGAGCTGTGCCCCACCCACCAGGCGAAGTGCTGGGCGGCCCCGTCGACGGAGCCCCGGGCGGGCCAGTGCGGGACGAGCAGGTCGAGCGCGCCGGCGGTCAGCCGGTGGTGCCCGCCGATGGACACCGCCAGTCCGGCGTCGGCGAGTTCGGCGAGGGCGGCCTCGCCCTGCCCGACGTCGATCAGCGCCGGCAGGTGCGGCGCGGTGGGGCACTCGCCGCCGAGCGCGACGGCGAGCCGCAGCACGGCCTGCGCGGGCTCGCTCAGCCCCTCGGCGAGCCGGACCGCGGGCGAGGCGGTCTCCGCCACCGAGGGCAGCGGGACGGTGAGCCGCAGCGCGTTCTCCCGGATCGCCGGGTCCTCGTCGTGGACGGGCTCGTCGACGGCCCCGAAGACGTCCATCCGGTCGTCCTCGGCGGCCACCAGCGCGTCCACCGAGACGTCCCGCTGGCGCAGCAGCGCGGCGGCCTGGACGAAGCGCAGCGGCAGGCCCTCGGACTCGAACCAGAGGTCCACCGCCCAGGCCTTCTCGGTGACGTCCAGCGGCCGCCCGGCCAGCCGGGCGGTGAGGGCCAGGCAGGCGGAGCGGGAGAGCCCGGCCACCAGGTGGTCCTGGAGCCGGGAGCCGGGGGGCAGCGGCGGGCCGTCCGGGGCGGCGGAGATCAGGAAGGCGCAGCCGGGGGCGGCGGCGAGCAGCTCCTCCAGCTCGGCGCCGGAGGGCTCGGCGGCGTCGATCACCACGATCGCGCCGACCTCGGCGAGGTGGACGGCCAACTGCCCGGGGTCGGGGCGGTATCCGGGGGCGTGGTGGGTGGCCGCGAAGAGGTCCTGGAGCAGGTCGGCGCCGGTGCGGCGGTGGCCGCAGAGCTGCACCACGCCGCCGGGGGCGAGGTCGGCGGCGGCCTCGGCGACGGCCGACAGCAGCGCGCTGCGGCCCGAGCCGGCCTGGCCGACCAGGCGTATCGAGCGGCCCTCGGCGAGCAGGGCGAGCAGTTCGGCGGTGTCGGTCTCGCGGTCGAGCATCGGCAGATCGGCGGGCCCGGCGCCGAGCGCGAGCGGGCCGACCGCGCGGCCGACGCCGCCGACCGGACCGCGGGCGGGCTCGCTGCGTCCGGTCCGACGCGGACGGGGCCGCCACTCCTCGGGACAGGTCCTGGCCTCGGAGCCGTCCGGGGCGCCGACGCCCACCAGCAGGGCGCCGGAGACCAGTTCGCCGCCGCGGGTGCGAACGGCCTCCTGCCGGAACTCCCCGGATGGCTGTGCCACGTTCTGCTCCGCATCGTGCTCGGCCGTCGGCGCCCCGCGCCGCCCGGCTGACGTCCCGGTGGCGGCCGCGGCCGGGCTGGAGGCAGCCCCGGCGGCCGTCTTCTGACGGGCAGACTCTTGCACATCCGGCCCCGGCCGTGCAGAGCGGTCCGTGGCCGTCGGCCGGTCGGCGGCGCTGACCAGGGGCGTTGCGCGGACGGACCGGGGGTGCGCAGGCGCACGGTCCCGGCGCGCGGCGCGGTGGGGGCCGTGGGGCCGCGGGAGTTAGAGAGCGACCCCGTGCGCCTCGGCGGCGCCGTCGACGGCCAGGATGCGGTGCAGCTTGGTGGCCACCAGCAGCCGCTGCAGCTGGGCCGGGACGGAGCGCAGCACCAGCCGGCGGCCGATCCGGCCGGCCCGCCGGTGGGTGCCCATGATCACGCCGAGCCCGGTGGCGTCCCAGAACTCCAGCCGGCCGAGGTCGAGTACGAGGTCGCCGAGGCCGCCGTCCACGGCCTGGTGCAGCCGGGACCGCGCGTCGGCGGCGGTGCGCACGTCGAGGCGGCCTTCGATGGCCAGCGCCGTGTGGTCGCCGGTGATGCGCATGCTCTCCTCCTTCGCCTGGACGGCCTGGTGCGGGGCGGGTCCGCCCCGGCCGTGCCGGGAGCGGGAGTGGGGGGTGCATACGGGCGGGCCGAAGCCCCACACCCGGACCCGGGCGGAATGCCGGGTTCCCTCATCTGACGGTGAACCGGCTCCGCAGGTTGCTGGTTTTGGCCAGATCTGAAGCAACTTCACCCGTCCGAGGGAATATACGCAGGTCGGCCCCACACCTACGCTCGATTACCGCCCAAATCACCCGTCTGCGGCACCCGGCGTGAGGAAACTCACCCGGCCCTGCGGGGCGGGCCGTACGATGCTCCGATCGCACGGCCCGGCCGGTCGTTCAGCCCTGCCGGCTCACTTGCCCTCGTACGGGTAGAAGCCGCGGCCGCTCTTGCGGCCCAGGTCACCGGCGGTGACCATGCGGGCCATGATCTCCGGCGCGGCGAACTTCTCGTCCTGGGTCTCGGTGTAGATGTTGCGGGCGGCGTGCAGCAGGATGTCCACGCCGGTCAGGTCGGCGGTCTGGAGCGGGCCCATCGCGTGGCCGAAACCGAGCCGGCAGGCGGTGTCGATGTCCTCGGCGGTGGCCACGCCCGACTCGTAGAGACTGGCGGCCTCGACGACCAGCGCGGTGATCAGGCGGGTGGTCACGAAGCCGGCCACGTCGCGGTTGACCACCACGACCTCCTTGCCGACGCCCTCGGCGTAGGCGCGGGCGGTGGCCAGCGTCTCGTCGCTGGTCTTGTAGCCGCGGACCAGCTCGACCAGCTTCATCATCGGGACGGGCGAGAAGAAGTGGACGCCGACGACCGACTCCGGGCGCCCGGTGGCGGCGGCGATCCGGGTGATCGGGATGGCGGAGGTGTTGGAGGCCAGTACGGCGCCGTCCTTGGCGAGCTTGTCGAGCTCGCGGAAGACGCCCTCCTTGACCTCCAGCTTCTCGAACACGGCCTCGACCACGATGTCGGCCTCGGCGACGGCGCCCAGGTCGGTGGTGGTGGTGATCCGGCCCAGCGCGGCCTCGGCGTCCTCGGCGCTCAGCCTGCCCTTGGCGACGAACTTCTCGTAGGAGGCGCGGATGCCGGCCAGGCCCCGCTGGAGCGCCTCCTCGGTGACGTCCCGCAGCACCACCGGGTGACCGGCCTGCGCGGACACCTGGGCGATGCCGGCGCCCATCAGGCCGGCACCGATCACGGCGATCTGCTTGCTGGACGCATTGCTCATGGCTGGGTCTCCCGATGCCGTCGCCGCCCCGCGGGCGGGCCCTGAAGGCGGCTCAGGGCAGGGGTCGCCGCCAGAGAGCCGCATCGCTCGTTTTTCCGGGACTCTAATGCCCAAATCCGCCGTGCAATAGCAATCGGGAGTGTGATCTGCAACCGACCTAAAACAGGTGATCAGACGGTCAGTCCGAGGTCCTGCGCCAGGATCGCCGCCTGCACCCGGCTGCGCAGCCGCAGCTTCGCCAGGATCCGGCTGACGTGCGTCTTGGTGGTCGCCTCCGCCATCTCCAGCCGGGCCGCGATCTCCCCGTTGGACATCCCGGCCCCGATGCAGGCCAGCACCTCCCGCTCGCGGCCGGTCAGCGTCCCCACCGCGGCCCGGGCCTCCGGTCCGACCGGCCGCTCGGGGCGGGCGAAGGCCCCGATCAGCCGTCTGGTCACCGAGGGCGCCAGCATCCCGTCCCCGCGCGCCACCGTGCGGATGCCCTCGATCAGGGTGTCCGCCTCCAGGTCCTTGAGCAGAAACCCGGACGCGCCGGCCCGCAGCGCGCCGTAGACGTACTCGTCCAGGTCGAAGGTGGTCAGCACGAGCACCTGGCCGGCCCCGGCGGCGACCACCTCGCGGGTCGCCGAGACGCCGTCCAGCCGGGGCATCTGCACGTCCATCAGCACCACGTCCGGCCGCAGCTCCAGGGCCAGCCGGACGGCCTCCTCGCCGTCCGCGGCCTGCCCGACCACCTCGAACTCCGGCTCGGCGCGCAGGATCATCACCAGCGCCGCCCGTACCGCCGCCTGGTCCTCCGCCACCAGCACCCGGATCGTCATGCCCGCCCCTCGTTCCCCCGGGCGCGCGGCAGCACCGCGCGCACGCTCCAGTACCCGCCCTTCGGCCCGGCCTCGAAGCTGCCGCCGAGCAGCCCGGCCCGTTCCGCCATGCCCACCAACCCGGCCCGGGCGCCGGGCAGTTCACGGCCCGGACCGCCCCGGTACGGGCTGTCGACCGAGATCCGCAGTTCCTCCGGCGCGAACTCCAGCCGCAGGCTGACCAGTCCGGGCCCGGCGTGCTTGAGGGCGTTGGTCAGGGACTCCTGGACGATCCGGTACGCGGCCAGCCCGACCGGCACCGGCACGTCCCCGCGCTCGCCGCGCTCGTCCAGCGCGAAGTCCAGCCCGACGTCCCGGCCGGCCGCCCGGGCCTTGGCCAGCAGGGCGTCCACCGCGGCCAGGTCGGGGGCCGTGTACGACTCGTCCACCTCTCCCCCGCCGCTGTCCCGGAGCAGTCCGATCATGCGACGCATTTCGGCCAATCCCTGGACGCTGTTCTCCCGGATCACCGCCAGCACCTCCACCAGGGGATCGTCCTGGGGCAGGTTCCGGCGCCGGGCCACCGACTGCGCACCGGTGGCGTGGATCGCGATCGCCGACAGGTGGTTGGCCACCACGTCGTGCAACTCCCTTGCCATCCTGGCCCGTTCGGCGCCGATCGCCTCCCGCCGGTCCATCTCCGAGAGCAGCGCGGTCTGTTCCGCCCGCAGCCGCTCGGCCTCCGCCTCCTGCCGGTGCTTGCGCACCACGTCGCCGCTCCACACCGGCCCCAGGAAGACCAGTGTGCTGACCACCACGATCAGCAGCGCCAACGAGGTGCCGCCGTAGACCGCCGCCAGGGTGGACAGCGCCAGCACCGTGGCCCCGCCGGACAGGTGCAGCACCCGGGACATCCGCGGGGTGCCGTAGATCACCGCCGCGTACAGCAGGTCGGTGTACATGATCAGCGTGGCCACCAGGTTGCCGGCGAACACGCTCGCCGCGAAGGCCAGCCCGCCGAGCGACACCGCGAGCACCGGCCTGGTCCGCCGGACCAGCTCCAGCCCGGCCATCACCAGCAGCGTCGGCACCACCGCCCACGGCGGCACCCGGTCGGCCCGGTCGTACACCCCGAAGGCGATCAGCACCGCACCGCCGAGCAGCCCGGCGAGGGCGATCAGCTGGTCCTGTCGGCGTGGGGGGAGCGCGGGGAACGGGAGCGGCACGTCCCCATCTCATCATCCCCGGCGGCCGGCCCGGCTCCGGTCCACGAAGGAGCCCGCTACATCGAAAGGTGCAGGCCGGTACGGCACCGCGCGACGACGACAGCCGCACGCCCCCGCACGAGGCTGGAAGCACCACCGAAACGTCCGGGAGCAGAACGTGATCGTCACCCTCATCATCGCGGCCGAGATCTCCTTCTGGATCCTGCTCGGCCTCGGACTGACCGCCCGCTACCTGCTCCGGTGGCGCCGCACCAGCACCGCGCTGCTGGTCGGCCTGCCGGTGGTGGACCTCACCCTGTACGCCCTCACCGTCCTCGACCTGCGCGGCGGCGCCACCGCGAGCTGGACGCACGCCCTGGCCGCGAGCTACGCGGGCTTCTCGATCGGCTACGGCCCCTCGCTGGTCCGCTGGGCCGACCGGCACTTCCTGCACCGCTTCGCCGGCGGCCCCAAGCCGCTGCCCTCACCCAAGTACGGGCCGGAGCGGACCAGGTACGAGTGGCAGATCGCCGGCCGGACCGTCGTGTCCGCCGCGGTCACGCTGAGCCTGATCACCCTGCTCGTCCCGCTCTCCGCGGGCTCCGCCCACTTCGGCACCTTCCTCCAGTGGTACCTCAAGCTGGGCATCGCCGCCGTGGTCAACGTGATCGTGGCCGGCTGCTACTCGCTCTGGCCCAAGCAGCCGCCGGCCGGCGTGGTGGTCGAGGACGGCCGGGTGGTCACCGGGAAGACCCTCGCCGGCAGCGCCCCCGACCGCACCCCGGCCGACCGGCCCTGAGCCGTCGAGGGCCCGTCCTCGGACTCCCGCGGGGGAGCAGTCCGAGGACGGGACTTCGGCATGTTCCTAGCGGTTCTCGCCCGGGACCCAGAGCACGTCCCCGCGCTCCTTGTTGGCCACCCGGGCCAGGATGAACAGCAGGTCGGACAGCCGGTTGAGGTACTTCGCGGTCAGCGGGTTGACGCTGTCGCCGTGCTCCGCGATCGCCGACCAGGTCGAGCGCTCGGCCCGCCGCACCACCGTGCAGGCCAGGTGCAGGTGGGCCGCCCCGGGCGTACCGCCGGGCAGGATGAAGCTGCGCAGCTTCTCCACCCGGGCCAGGTACTCGTCGCAGTCCGTCTCCAGCCGGTCGATGTAGGACTGCAGCACCCGCAGCGGCGGGTACTTCGGGTCCTCCACCACCGGGGTGGACAGGTCGGCGCCGACGTCGAACAGGTCGTTCTGGACCCGGACGAGCACCGCCGTCATGTCCTGCGGCAGCTCGCCGACGGCCAGGGCCACGCCGATCGCGGCGTTGGCCTCGTTGGCGTCCGCATACGCGACCAGTCTCGGATCGGTCTTGCTGGTCCGGCTCATGTCGCCGAGCGCGGTGGTGCCGTCATCGCCGGTACGGGTGTAGATGCGCGTCAGATTGACCATGCGGCCAGAGTAGCCGCCGGGTTAGGCGCCGTTAACCCCGCCTCGGAAGGTCCCCGGGCGTGTCGGCAGGCCGCTGCGCGACGTTGACCCTCCCCCAGCCTCCGGCCGGGGGCACCCCCATCCGAGGGTCCCGTCGCTACGCGACATTGACCCTCTGGCCGGGCGGGGCGGCCTCCAGCCAGGCCAGGAAGCCGGTCAGCGCGTCCTCGCTCATCGCCAGCTCCAGCGGCGCCCCGTTGTGCAGGCACCGCAGCACCACCGAGCCGGACAGCAGCGCCAGCTCCTCCTGGCCCTCCGGGTAGCGCCGGCCGAGCACCTCGATCTCCCGGCGCGGCAGCACCTTGCGCGGCCGCGGGGCGTACGAGAAGACCCGGAACCACTCGATCGAGTCACCGCTGTACCGGCCGATACCAAAAACCCACCCCTTGCCGTCGGTCGGGGGGACCGGGGCTGAGGTGGGTTTGCCGTTCTCGTCGAGGTCGGGCTGCGTCGAGGCGTCGGCCGGCATTTTGAGCCGGTAACTGCAGTCGAAGGTGCCGCCGACCCGCTGGATCAGGCGGCGCCGGACGGCGAAGGCCATCAGCCCGATCACACCCAGGGCCACGACCGCCGCACACACCACAAGCGCGAGGACCATGCTCACCCACCTCCTCGCTACCCGCGTTCCCCGTAGCGGTCGTATCAAGCGACCGCGCTGACCTACCAACTACGACGACAGTCCCGGGGTCACGCTCACGCGTCCCCGGGACCGTCGGTCGACCCCGCCAAGCCGGGGTCCGGCGCACTCAGGCGTGGGCCTTGAGGCCGCGCGCCGCGAACAGACGGACCTCGGCGCGCCGCTCGGCGTGCTCGTCCAGGCCCGACTTGGCCTTCTCCAGTGCGCGCTCGGCACGCGCGACATCGATCTCGTCCGCCAGCTCGGCGATCTCCGCGAGCAGAGACAGCTTGTTGTCGGCGAAGGAGATGAAGCCGCCGTGCACCGCGGCGATCACGGTGCCGCCGTCCACCGTGCGGATGGTAACCGGACCGGTCTCCAGCACGCTCAGCACCGGGGTGTGGCCCGGCATGATGCCGGTGTCACCGGAGGCCGTACGGGCGACGACGATGGTGGCCGCACCGGACCACACCTTGCGGTCGGCTGCGACCAGCTCGACGTGCAGCTCAGCCAACGTGGGCTCCTAGGCTCATGCAACGCCCGATTACTCGGGAGTTTCGGTAAGAATAACGGCCCCGCGCCTCCGGCATGAAACCGGCGGCACGGATTTGACCGGAATCACAGCCGATGTGCCGCGAGGGGTGGTCCCCAGGCTCGGGGGCCACCCCTCACGGTCACGCACAGCTGCTACCGGCCGCGATTACTTCTTCGCCAGCTCGGCGGCGTTCTTCTCGAGGTCCTCGATGCCACCGCACATGAAGAAGGCCTGCTCCGGGACGGAGTCGTACTTGCCGTCCGCGATCGAGTTGAAGGCCTCGATGGTCTCGGACAGCGGCACGGTCGAACCCTCGACACCGGTGAACTGCTTCGCCACGTAGGTGTTCTGCGAGAGGAAGCGCTCGATGCGGCGGGCACGGTGCACCGTGACCTTGTCCTCCTCGGACAGCTCGTCGATACCGAGGATCGCGATGATGTCCTGGAGGTCCTTGTACTTCTGCAGGATCCCCTTGATACGGATGGCCGTGTCGTAGTGGGTCTGCGCGATGTACCGCGGGTCGAGGATGCGGGACGTGGAGTCCAGCGGGTCGACGGCCGGGTAGATGCCCTTCTCCGAGATCGGGCGCGACAGAACGGTCGTCGCGTCCAGGTGGGCGAAGGTGGTGGCCGGCGCCGGGTCGGTCAGGTCGTCCGCGGGGACGTAGATCGCCTGCATCGAGGTGATCGAGTGACCGCGGGTCGAGGTGATGCGCTCCTGCAGGAGGCCCATCTCGTCGGCCAGGTTCGGCTGGTAGCCCACCGCGGAGGGCATGCGGCCGAGCAGGGTCGACACCTCGGAACCGGCCTGGGTGAACCGGAAGATGTTGTCGATGAAGAGGAGCACGTCCTGCTTCTCGACGTCACGGAAGTACTCCGCCATGGTCAGCGCGGACAGCGCGACGCGCAGACGGGTGCCCGGCGGCTCGTCCATCTGGCCGAAGACCAGCGCGGTCTTGTCCAGAACGCCCGAGTCGACCATCTCGTCGATGAGGTCGTTGCCCTCACGGGTGCGCTCGCCGACACCGGCGAACACCGACACACCACCGAAGTTCTCGGCGACGCGGTAGATCATCTCCTGGATCAGAACGGTCTTGCCGACACCGGCACCACCGAACAGACCGATCTTGCCACCCGTGACGTACGGGGTGAGCAGGTCGATGACCTTGATGCCGGTCTCGAACATCTCGGTCTTGGACTCGAGGTCCTTGAACTCCGGGGCCTTGCGGTGGATCGGCCACCGGACCTGGACCTGCGACTCGAACTCGTCCTTGTCGACGTTCAGCACGTCACCGAGGGCGTTGAACACCTTGCCCTTGGTGATCTGGCCGACCGGGACGGAGATCGCCGCACCGGTGTCGGAGACCTGCGAACCACGGACCAGGCCGTCGGTCGGCTGCATCGAGATGCCGCGGACCATGCCGTCGCCGAGGTGCTGGGCGACCTCGAGGGTCAGGGTCTTCTTGCCCGTGCCGTCGGGGTTGTCCACCTCGACGTGCAGGGCGTTGTACATGTCCGGAATCGCGTCGACGGGGAACTCCACGTCGACGACCGGGCCGATGACCCGCGCGACGCGGCCCGTCGCCGTGGTCGGCTCAACAGTGGTGGTCATACTCATTCGCTCCCGCGGCTAGCGTCGGCGAGGGCGTTGGCACCGCCGACGATCTCGCTGATTTCCTGGGTGATCTCGGCCTGACGGGCCGAGTTGGCAAGCCGCGTGAGCGACTTGATGAGCTCGCCGGCGTTGTCCGTCGCGCTCTTCATCGCGCGGCGGCGGGCGGCGTGCTCGGAAGCGGCCGACTGCAGCAGCGCGTTGTAGATCCGGCTCTCGACGTACCGCGGCAGCAGGGCGTCCAGGACGCCCTCCGCCGACGGCTCGAAGTCGTACAGCGGGAAGATCTCCGACTTGGCCGGCGTCTGGTCGCTGAGCTGGACCTCGTCCAGCTTCAGCGGCAGCAGCCGCGCCTCGACCGCGTTCTGCGTCAGCATCGACACGAACTCGGTGGAAACCAGGTGGAGTTCGTCCACACCGCCGGTCTCGGCCGTGAAGGCCTCGATCAGGTCGGCCGCCACGGTCTTCGCGTCACCGTACGTCGGCTTGTCCGAGAATCCCGTCCACGAGCCCTCGATCGCCAGACCGCGGAACGTGTAGTACGAGACGCCCTTGCGGCCGATGATGTACGCCACCACGTCCTTGCCCTCGGACTTCAGGCGCTCGGCGAGCACCAGCGAAGCCTTGATGGCGTTGGTCGAGTAGCCGCCGGCCAGGCCGCGGTCCGCCGTGATCAGCAGGACCGCCGCGCGCTTGGCGTTCGGGTTCTCGGTGGTGAGCGGGTGCTTGGCGTTGGACCGGGTGGCCACCGCCGTCACCGCCCGGGTGAGCTCATCGGCGTACGGAGTGGAGGCGGCCACCGCGCGCTGCGCCTTGACGATGCGCGACGCGGAGATCATCTCCATCGCCTTGGTGATCTTCTTCGTCGCGGTGACAGAGCGGATCCGGCGCTTGTAGACCCGAAGCTGTGCTCCCATGGGTCGTTACGTCCTTTCCCTCGCTACCGGACTCAGGCCTGCTCGGAGAGCAGCTTGCCGTCAGCGGTCTGGTACCCCTGCTTGAAGGCCTCGATCGCGCTGGTCAGCGCGTCGACGGTGCCGTCGGCCAGCAGACCGGTCTCGACGATGCCGGCGAGCAGGTCCTTGTGCTGCAGGCGCACGTGGTCCAGGAACTCGCGCTCGAAGCGGCGGATCTCGGCGACCGGGACGTCGTCCAGCTTGCCGTTGGTGCCGGCCCAGATGGAGACGACCTGCTCCTCGACCGGGAACGGCTGGTACTGGCCCTGCTTCAGCAGCTCGACCATGCGCGCACCGCGCTCCAGCTGGGCCTTGGAGGCCGCGTCCAGGTCGGAACCGAAGGCGGCGAAGGCCTCCAGCTCACGGTACTGGGCGAGGTCCAGACGCAGGCGGCCGGCGACCGAACGCATGGCCTTGATCTGGGCGGAGCCACCGACGCGGGAGACCGAGATACCGACGTTCACGGCCGGGCGGATGCCGGCGTTGAACAGGTCGGACTCCAGGAAGCACTGGCCGTCGGTGATGGAGATGACGTTGGTCGGGATGTACGCCGAGACGTCGTTGGCCTTGGTCTCGATGATCGGCAGACCGGTCATCGAGCCGCCGCCCAGGGCGTCGTTCAGCTTCGCGCAGCGCTCCAGCAGGCGGGAGTGCAGGTAGAAGACGTCGCCCGGGTAGGCCTCGCGGCCCGGCGGGCGGCGCAGCAGCAGGGAGACGGAACGGTAGGCCTCGGCCTGCTTCGACAGGTCGTCGAAGATGATCAGGACGTGCTTGCCGTCGTACATCCACTCCTGGCCGATGGCCGAACCGGTGTACGGGGCGAGGTACTTGAAGCCGGCCGGGTCGGAGGCGGGAGCGGCCACGATGGTGGTGTACTCCAGCGCGCCGGCCTCCTCCAGGGCGCCGCGGACGGACGCGATGGTGGAGCCCTTCTGGCCCACGGCGACGTAGATGCAGCGGACCTGCTTCTCCGGGTCGCCCGAGCGCCAGTTGTCGCGCTGGTTGATGATCGTGTCGACGGCCACCGCGGTCTTGCCGGTCTGGCGGTCGCCGATGATCAGCTGGCGCTGGCCGCGGCCGATCGGGGTCATCGCGTCGATGGCCTTGATGCCGGTCTGCAGCGGCTGCTTGACCGACTTGCGGGCCATGACACCGGGGGCCTGCAGCTCAAGGGCGCGGCGACCGGTGGCGGCGATGTCGCCCAGGCCGTCGATCGGGTTGCCCAGCGGGTCCACGACGCGGCCGAGGTAGCCGTCGCCGACCGGAACCGAGAGGACCTCGCCGGTGCGGCGCACGGTCTGGCCCTCTTCGATGCCGCCGAACTCACCGAGGACGACGACACCGATCTCGCGGGTGTCGAGGTTCAGCGCGAGGCCGAGCGTGCCGTCCTCGAACTTCAGCAGCTCGTTCGCCATGACCGAGGGCAGGCCCTCGACATGCGCGATGCCGTCCGCCGCGTCAGTGACCGTGCCGACCTCTTCCACAGAAGCGGCGTCCGGCTGGTACGACTGGACAAAGTCGGCCAGCGCGTCCCGGATCTCCTCCGGACGGATCGTAAGCTCCGCCATCAGGCTTCCCTGCTCTCCTAGTTTGCGATCCTCGGCCCGCCATTGAGGGCCGCAAGTATTCGACTCTCGGCCGGGTCTTCCGAACCGGCCGTACGATGTGCCGGCTCCTTGAGGAGCCGGTTTCCCGACCGAGGGTCGGATGTGCTGCTTCGGTGCTCAGCCTTCGAGCGACTGGCGAGCGCCTTCGAGGCGGCTCGACACGGTGCCGTTGATGATCTCGTCGCCGATCTGCACCTGGACGCCGCCGACGACCTCGGGGTCGACGTCGATGTTCAGGTGGACCTGGCGGCCGTACATCCGGCCCAGAGCACCGGACAGGCGCTCCTTCTGGGTGTCCGACAGCGGCACCGCGGTGGTGACCAGGGCCACCACGCGGCCACGGCGTGCGGCGGCGAGCTTCGAGTAGGACTCGAGGCCCTGCTCCAGGCTACGGCCACGCGGCGCGTTGACGAGGGCGGTGACCAGCCGGACGGTGCCGGCGTTGGCGCGGCCGCCGAGCAGCTTCTTGATCAGCTCGGCCTTCGCGACGGCTCCGGCCTTCGGCTCGGTCAGCGCGGCGCGCAGCTCGTGCGCGCCGCTCACCACCCGGCCGAAGCGGAAGAGCTCGTCCTCGACGTCGTCCAGGGCGCCGGCCTTGTCCGCGGCGATGATCTCCGCGTACGCGGAGAGCTGCTCGGTCGCGTCCACCAGGTCGCGCGAGCCCGACCAGCGGGAGCGGACCAGGCCGGAGACCAGGTCGACGGCCTCGCCGGAGACCTGGCCGGTCAGCAGCGAGGTGACCAGCTGGGCCTTGTCCTGGCCGGACCGGGACGGGTCCGTCAGGACTCGGCGCAGCGACACCTCACGGTCCAGCACGGCCGTGACGGCGGTGAGCTCCTCGGCGAGCTTGGCCGCGTCCACCGAGGTGGAGTCGGTCAGGCTCTCCAGGTTCTGCCGGCCGGCAGCGAGGGCCTCACGGCTGGCGCCGATCACTTGGCCGCACCCTGAGCAACGGCGGCCTTGGCCTCCAGCTCGTCCAGGAAGCGGTCGATGACGCCGCTCTGCCGGGCGTGGTCCTCCAGGGACTCGCCCACGATGCGGGACGCCAGCTGGGTCGCCAGCGAGCCCACGTCCTGACGCAGGGCGGAAGTGGCCTGCTTCTTGTCCGCCTCGATCTGGGCGTGACCGGCGGCGACGATGGCCTCGCGCTGGCGCTGGCCCTCCTCGCGCATCTCGGCGAGCTGGGCGGCACCCTGCTCGCGAGCCTGCTCGACGATGCGGGCAGCCTCGTGGCGCGCCTCGGCGAGCTCGCCACGGTACTGCTCAAGCAGGGCCTGGGCCTCGACCTGAGCGGCCTCGGCCCGCTCCATCCCGCCCTCGATGGCGTCCCGGCGCTCCGACAGCACCTTCTCGATGCTGGGGAGGAGCTTCTTGCCAAGGATGCCGAAGACGATGAAGAAGCAGAGCAGGCCGATGATGATCTCGGGCCATGCGGGCAGAAGGGGGTTCATGATCTCCCCCTCCTCCGCGAGGTGAGCCGCGATGCTCATATCTGGACCTTCCTCGAAGGGTCTACGGCGGGGATTACTTGGGGCCCTGGCCGAAGACGAACGGCATGACGATGCCGATGAGGGCGAGCGCCTCGGTCAGCGCGAAGCCGATGAACATGTTGGAACGGATCAGGCCGGCGGCCTCGGGCTGACGGGCCATCGCCTGGACGCCGTTGCCGAAGATCAGACCGACGCCGATGCCGGGGCCGATCGCGGCGAGGCCGTAGCCGATCGAAGCGACGGAACCGTAGACGCCGACCTCAGCGAGCATGCTCATTGCAATGTGTCCTTTGCGGGGATGGTGTACCGGTGGTGATTGGCCACCGGGCGTTCCGGGGGTGGTTCAGGAGGGCCGAGGGCCCAGGCTCAGTGCGCCTCTTCCAGGGCACCGGCGATGTAGCTGCTGGCCAGCATCACGAAGATGTAGGCCTGCAGGAACTGGACCAGCAGCTCGAAGGCGGTCAGGCCGACGGCGACGATGAACGAGGCCGAGCCGTACAGCGCGCCCAGGGAGGGGCTGAGCAGGTACCAGGAGGCGACGGAGAACATCACGACCAGCAGGTGGCCGGCGAACATGTTCGCGAAGGCTCGGACCGCGAGCGTGAACGGGCGCACGAAGATGTTCGAGAAGAACTCGATCGGCACCAGGATGAACATGACCCAGCCGGGGATGCCCGAGGGCCAGCAGAGGTTCTTCAGACCGCCGACGAAGCCGTGCTTCTTGAAGGTCAGCGTCATGTAGGTGACCCACACGACCGCCGCGAGGCCGGCCGGGAACGCGATCGCCGCCGTCACGGGGAACTGTGCGAACGGGATGATCGACATGATGTTCATCAACCAGATGAAGAAGAACATCGAGACCAGCATCGGGACGTACTTCTCGCCCTTTTTGCCGATCGTCTCCAGGACGATGGAGCGCTTGACGAAGTCGTAGCCGATCTCACCGACCAGCTGCAGCTTGCCGGGGACCAGGCGCGGCTTGGCGAAGGAGGCCCAGAAGAACACGACGACCAGGAGCGCGACGATGATCGACAGCAGCATCGGCTTGTTGAAGTCGAAGCTGCCGATCGAGAAGATCGGCTCGAACTGGAACTCGTTCAGACCCGGGGCCGGGAAGCCACAGCCAGCGTCCCCGAAGTGGCAACTGCCTGAGGCGAGGGACGTGAGTTCAGCACTCACCGCGGACTCCTTCGTCGTGACGCATGGATACGGCAACCTCGGTGTGTCGGCGTGGCCTGCGGCCACGGAACGGCACTGGAACTTGATGGGTTTCTCGCCGACCCCGCGCGCCGGCGCACTGCACCACAGCGGGATCATCGAAGAATGCGCGGATCCGGGGGGCGATCCGTCCGCTGTCCGGACAGACCTGGCCTCTTCCCGTACTCCGTTGTTGCGACGGACGATAGCAGCCCGTCAGCGCGGCATAAACACCGCCCCCCTCATTGGGGGGACAGCTGGGCCTCGTCACTGTTGACGCCCCTTGTCGGAGGGCTTGTCGCCCTTCTTTTCGGAGGCGTCGGGGTCGACGTAGAAGGTCTTGGCCTTGAGCGCACCACGCACCTGGAAGCCCGTCCAGATCAGGGCGCAGCCGAGCAGGGTGAAGGCGAAGGCCTGCCGGTTGAAGAGATCGGTGTTCTTGAAGACCGCGAGCACGATGCCGACCAGCAGGATCTGCGTGGTGTACACCAGCAGCGCCGCGGCCATCATGATCTGCGGGTTCGACCTGGTCAGCCGGTCGAGCGCGAACTGGCCGGAGGCGAAGAAGGCCATCACGAGCAGCGCGCCGAAGAGGGCACCGAGCAGGCCCTTCCCCCCGGCGACGGCGAAGGAGATCGCCATGGCGATGATCCCGGCGGCCGCAGTGGGAATCGCGGCGCCTCGGAGGATCCGGGCGTCGGTGGACGGCATGTCGGCAGCTCCGGCGGCATGTCGATGTGGCGGGGGACGGGCACAGCGGTGGCGGGTGACACCGGACCGAGGCATCGCCGCGGGCCGCCCATCGGAACGGCGGGCCCGGTGAGGGAGACCGACAGGGACGGAAGTCATCCACCTGTCAGGTCTTTCGGCGTGTTCTCGGTACTCGTGAACGGTATCACAAACTATTTGATGAGAGCTTTACCATGAATATGTGGCACCTGTCACACCAACGGCGCAACGGATCCGCCATTCGAGTGAACGCCATCGGATGGACCCTCAACTCCCTTGTCAGTGGCGGCCGGTGGCCTTGTGGTGGGGGCCGACCGCGGTGGAGCCCACGCCGGAGTCCCGGCCGGCTTCACCCAGGAGTTGCTTGTCCTTCGCCGACAGTTCGGCCATCGGACCGCTCTGCTGCCGCCGGTAGCGCGGGGGGACGAAGGACTGCACCGCCCGCGGGGCGCGCGGCCGGAACCGCGGGGTGAGCAGCACCACCAGGCCGACCAGGCAGAGCCCGGCGAGCGTCAGGACGACGGTGCGGCCGGTGTTGGTCACCGAGAAGGCCACCGAACCGAAGGCGATCAGCGCGGCCCAGAAGTACATGATCAGTACGGCGCGGCTGTGCGAGTGACCCACCTGGAGCAGCCGGTGGTGGAGGTGGCGCTTGTCCGCGGCGAACGGGGACTGACCGGCCCAGGTGCGGCGCACCACGGCGAGCAGCAGGTCGGCCAGCGGCAGCGCGATGACCGTCAGCGGCAGCAGCAGCGGGATGTAGATCGGCACCAGGGCGTGCACGGCGGCGGTCTGCGAACCGGTCTCGTTGCTGATCAGGTCCGGGTCGACCCGGCCGGTGATCGAGATCGCGGCGACGGCCAGCATCAGGCCCAGCATCATCGAGCCGGAGTCGCCCATGAAGATCCGCGCGGGGTGCATGTTGTGCGCCAGGAAGCCCAGGCACATGCCGATCAGCAGCACGCTGAACAGCACGGCGGGGGCCGCGTCGGTGATCGTGTAGCCGTACCAGAGCCGGTAGCTGTACAGGAAGAAGGCCATCGCGGCGATGCAGACCATGCCGCCGGCCAGGCCGTCCAGGCCGTCGATGAAGTTCACCGCGTTCACCATGACGACGACCAGGGTGACCGAGATGACCATGCCCTGGGTCGGACTGACCGCGACCGGGCCGACACCGGGCACCGGGAGGGTGATCACCGTGACGCCCTGCCAGACCATCACGCCGGCGGCGATCATCTGGCCGCCGAGCTTCACCAGCGCGTCCACGCCCCACTTGTCGTCGAGGACCCCGAGCAGGAACATGATCCCGGCGCCGGACAGCAGCGCGCGGATGTCCGTGCCCTGGGAGAACACCTTGCTCAGGTTGTCGAGCTGGGAGGCGACCAGGATGCCCGCGCACAGTCCGCCGAACATCGCGATGCCGCCGAGCCGCGGCGTGGGCTCGCGGTGCACGTCGCGGGCGCGCACCGGCGGCATGGCGCCGGCCGCTATGGCGAACTTCCGGACCGGGCCGGTCAGCAGGTAGGTGACGGCGGCGGTGCAGAACAGCACCAGCAGATACTCACGCACCACTGGCCTCCTGCATCACTGTCGAACGGGGAAGTACCGAAGGTACTCCCCTGCCTTCCCGGGGTTCGAGGTGCGTCGCCACGGCACACACCTTATTGAGTCGGACGCCGGGACCGTGCATCGCGGTTCGCCCTCCCGGGTAGGAGATCCGGATACCCGCGGAGAACCTCCGTCAGCCACGGTCGGCGAAGGCCAGCGCCAGCTCCCGGACCCGCGCCGCGGCGGGGGCGACCGCGCCCCCGGCGAGCACCCGGGCGATCAGCCCGGCGATCTCCGTCAGCTCGGTCTCCCCCATCCCCTGGCTGGTCACCGTGCCCGTGCCCAGCCGGATGCCGGAGGCCTCGGCGGCCGGCGCCGGGTCGTACGGCAGCGCGCACTTGCCGAGCAGCAGCCCGGCCGCCGCGCAGCGCCGCTCGGCCTCCGCTCCGGTCACCCCGAGCGGGCTCACGTCGGCGGTCACCAGATGGGTGTCGGTGCCGCCCGTCAGCGGGCGCATCCCGGCCTCCGCGAGCCCGCCGGCGAGCGCCCGGGCCCCGGACACCGCCCGCTGCGCGTACGCCCGGTACGCGGGCCCGGAGGCCTCCGCGAGGGCCACCGCCTTGCCGGCCACCTCGTTCATCGCCGCGCCGCCCTGGCTGAACGGGAACACCGCCCGGTCGATCCGCTCGGCCAGCTCCGCGGTGCACAGCAGCAGCCCGCCGCGCGGACCGCGCAGGAGCTTGTGGGTGGCCGCCACGGTGACGTCCGCGTACGGCACCGGGGAGGGCGCCACCCCCGCCGCGATCAGCCCGGTGGTCTGCGCGGCGGAGGCGATCAGATAGGCGTCCACCTCGTCGGCGATCTCCCGGAACGCCGCCCAGTCCGGGTGCCGGGGGTGCGAGATCGAGCCCGCCACGATGGCCTTGGGGCGGTGCTCCCGGGCCAGGTCGCGGACCTGGTCGAGGTCGATCAGCCCGTCGCTCTCGCGCACGCCGTAGCCGGTGAAGGCGAACCAGCGCCCGGAGAAGTTGGCGCGCGAGCCGCAGCTGAGGTGGCCGCCGTGCTCCAGCGACATCGCCAGCACGCCGTCGCCGGGCCGCAGCAGCGCCGCGTACGCCGCCAGCATCGCCGAAGTCACCGACCGCGGCTGGACGTTGGCGTGCGGGGCGGCGAACAGCTCACGGGCCCGGTCGATCGCCAGCAGCTCGGCGGCGTCCGCCAGCGCGCAGCCGGTGTGGTGCCGGCGGCCCGGGTAGCCCTCGGCGTACTTGTCGATCAGCGGGCCGGTGAGCGCCGCCAGGACGGCGGGGGTGGTCAGGTTCTCCCCCGCCAGCAGCTGGATCGTTTCGGCGCGCCGCTCGGCCTCCGCGGCCAGCAGGTCGGCCAGCTGCGGATCGGCCCGGTGCAGCGCCTCGGACACCCAGGGGCGCCCGGTCGTCGTGGTGGGGTCGGTCGCGGCATCGGTGACGGTCATGGCGGGGCTCCCGGGCGCTGCGGGGACTGTGTCACCCAGCGTAGGACCGCCGACCGCCCCCGGCCCGCCGAGCCACGGCCGGACGGCCCCATTCAGCGCCTCGGCGCCCGCCCGCGGGCCGTCGGCGCGGCGCGAGGACGTCAGCGCGGCGCGGGGACGCCGGTGAGCGCGGTGACCACCGGGTCGACCGCGTGGAATATCTCCTCGCCGCAGTTGCGGAACATGCCGATCGGCGCCCCGTACGGGTCGTCCAGCTCGTCCGACTCCGGGGTGGCGGCCAGCAGCCAACCGCGCAGCGCGGCGGCCGCCCGGACCAGCGCGCGGGCCCGCTCGGTGACGTCGGCGCCGCGCCGGGGATCCGGCAGGGTGCCCGGGTCTATCGTCCGCACCAGGCGGGTGAACTCCTTCAGCGTGAAGGTGCGCAGCCCCGCCTCGTGACCCATCGAGATCACCTGGGCGCGGTGGTCCAGCGTCGCGGTGAGCACCAGGTCGGCCTCGACCACGTGCTCGTCCAGCAGCTCGCGGCCGGTGAAGCCCCCGCTGTCGGCGCCGTACTCGTCGAGCACGGTCGCGGCGTGGTCCTCCATCGGCGCGCCCTCGTGGCCCCAGGTGCCGGCGCTCTCGACCAGGATCCGCCCGGCCACCCGGGGGCTCAGCCGGGTGTCCAGCTCACGCCGGGTCAGCCGCTCGGCGATCGGCGAGCGGCAGATGTTCCCGGTGCAGACGAACAGGATCCGGAAGTGGTCCAGCGGCCTGGGGCCCACGCTCAGGTACGGCGCTATGCCCGGCCCGGCGTGGAGCGAGGCGGTGGGCGTCAACTGCCGGCCTCCAGGTCGGGGACGACCTCCCTCAGCTGCTCGACGCTGATCGCGCCGGCCCGCAGCAGGACCGGGACCTTGCCCGTGACGTCGACGATCGACGAGGTGGCGGAGTCCTCGGCCGCCCCGCCGTCCAGGTAGACCGAGATCGCGTCGCCGAGCTGGGCCTGGGCCTCGTCGCAGGTCAGCGGGGGCGTCCCGCCGATCCGGTTGGCGCTGGAGACGGCCAGCGGGCCGGTGGCGTTCAGCAGCTCGATGGCGACCGGGTGCAGCGGCATCCGGACCGCGACGGTGCCGCGGGTGTCGCCGAGGTCCCAGCGCAGCGAGGGCTGATGCCGGGCGACCAGGGTGAGCCCGCCGGGCCAGAAGGCGTCGACCAGCTCCCACGCCTGCTCGGAGAAGTCGGTGACCAGGCCGTGCAGGGTGGTCGGCGAGCCGACCAGCACCGGCGAGGGCGTGTTGCGGCCGCGGCCCCGGGCGGCCATCAGCTCGGCGACGGCCTCCGGGGAGAAGGCGTCCGCACCGACCCCGTACAGGGTGTCGGTGGGCAGCACGACGAGTTCGCCGCGGCGGACGGCCGAGGCGGCCTCACGCAGACCGGTGGCACGGTCCCCGGCATCGGCACAGTCGTAGCGGCGGCTCATCGGTGCGGTCCCCTTCCGGAGTGGCTCATGGCAGTCACTACGGCCGCCACTGTGGTCACAGCGCGGCCTTGCACGCTGTCGTACAGCGCTTGGTGTTCACGACCCGACCCTCCGGGCGGTCGTACTGCGCCCGACTGTTCACGACCCGACCCTCCGGGCGGTCGTACTGCGCCCGATTCTTCACGACCCGACCCTCCGGGCGGTCGTACTGCGCCCGATTCTTCACGACCCGACCCTCCGGGCGGTCGTGAAGCGCGGCCGGTTGTTCAGGTCGCGGTGGTCGGCGGTGTCCGTCCAGCCGTGTTCCTCGTTGAAGATCCACGGCACCTGGCCGCCCTGCTGGTCGGCGTGCTCGATGACCACCGCGCCGCCCGGGCGCAGCAGTCGGGCCGCGACCCGCTCGATGCCGCGGATGGTGTCCAGGCCGTCCTCGCCGGAGAACAGCGACATCTGCGGGTCGTGGTCGCGGGCCTCCGGCGCGACGTACTCCCACTCGGTGAGCGGGATGTACGGCGGGTTGGAGATGACCAGGTCGAAGCGGCCGTCCCAGGAGCGGTCGTCCTCGAAGGCCCTGGTGGCGTCACCGGCGTGCAGGGTGACCCGGGCGCGGTCCGGGCTGGCCTCGATGTTGCGCCGGGTGTACTCCAGCGCGCCCTCGTCCAGTTCGAAGGCGTGCACGGTCGAGCGCGGCAGCTCCTGGGCCAGGGCGAGGGCGATCGCGCCGGAGCCGGAGCACAGGTCCACCACCAGCGGCTCGGCCACGTCCATGTCGCGCACCGCGTCTATCGCCCACTCGACGACCGTCTCGGTCTCCGGCCGGGGCACGAACACCCCGGGGCCGACCTCCAGTTCGAGGTAGCGGAAGAACGCCCGCCCGGTGATGTGCTGGAGCGGCTCGCGCGCCTCGCGGCGGGAGACGGCCTCCCAGTAGCGGGCGTCGAAGTCGGCGTCCTTCACCGTGTGCAGCTGGCTGCGCTTGACGTTGTGGACGTAGGCGGCGAGCTCCTCCGCGTCGAAGCGCGGCGACGGCACGCCGGCCGCGGCCAACCGCTGGGTGGCCTGGGCCACCTCGGCGAGCAGCAGGTTCATCCGTACGACCTCTTGTTTCTCCGGCTCCGGGCGAAACGCGGGCTGGGGCGCGCCGGTCTCAGTTCTCTTGGGCCGCGGCGAGCTTGGCCGCCGCGTCCTTGTCGACGCAGGACTGGATCACCGCGTTCAGGTCGCCGTCCAGGACCTGGTCCAGGTTGTACGCCTTGAATCCGGTGCGGTGGTCCGAGATGCGGTTCTCGGGGTAGTTGTACGTGCGGATCCGCTCGGAGCGGTCCACGGTGCGGACCTGGCTGCGGCGCGCGTCCGAGGCCTCCCGCTCGGCCTCCTCCTGCGCGGCGGCCAGCAGCCGCGAACGCAGGATGCGCATCGCCTGCTCCTTGTTCTGGAGCTGGCTCTTCTCGTTCTGGCAGGACGCCACGATACCGGTCGGCAGGTGGGTGATCCGGACCGCGGAGTCGGTGGTGTTGACCGACTGGCCGCCGGGGCCGGAGGAGCGGTAGACGTCGATCCGCAGGTCGTTGGCGACGATCTCGACCTCGACCTCCTCCGCCTCGGGGGTGACCAGCACGCCCGCCGCGGAGGTGTGGATGCGGCCCTGCGACTCGGTGGCGGGGACGCGCTGCACGCGGTGCACGCCGCCCTCGTACTTCAGCCGGGCCCAGACGCCCTGGCCGGGCTCGGTGCTGCCCTTGGTCTTCACGGCCACCGAGACGTCCTTGTAGCCGCCGAGGTCGGACTCGTTGGAGTCGATGAGCTCGGTCTTCCAGCCGACCCGCTCCGCGAAGCGCAGGTACATCCGGAGCAGGTCGCCGGCGAACAGCGCGGACTCCTCGCCGCCCTCGCCCGCCTTGATCTCCAGGATGACGTCCTTGTCGTCGCTCGGGTCGCGCGGCACCAGCAGCAGCCGCAGCTCCTCGGTGAGCTCGTCCCGGCGCGCCTCGGAGTCCTTCACCTCGGCGAGGAACTCCGGCTCCTCGGCGGCGAGTTCACGCGCGGCCTCGATGTCCTCGCCGGCCTGCCGCCACTGCCGGTAGACCCGGGTGATCGGGGTCAGCTCGGCGTACCGCTTGGCCAGCTTGCGGGCGTTGTTCTGGTCGGCGTGGACGGACGGGTCGGCCAGCCTCGTTTCGAGGTCGGCGTGCTCGACGAGGAGCTCTTCGACTGCCTCGAACATGGGGTGGCCTTCTTCCCGGGGACTCGGAAACATGTGGGGGGTGGGGAACTCGCGGGGGGACGCGAACGGCGCCGGCCCCCAGCGCCCCCGACAACGAGTACGGGGGCACCGGGAACCGGCGCCGAGGGAGCGCTAGGCCTTCGCGCTGTGCTGCTTGCCGAAGCGGGCCTCGAAGCGGGCCACGCGGCCACCGGTGTCGAGGATCTTCTGCTTGCCGGTGTAGAACGGGTGGCACTGCGAGCAGACCTCGGCGCGGATCTCGCCACTGGTCTCGGTCGAGCGGGTGGTGAACTCAGCACCGCAGGTGCAGGTCACGCGCGTGACCACGTACTCGGGGTGAACGTTGGACTTCAAGGGGTTCTCCTAGGTTTCGGGAGGGCACCGGGTCGGCGGCTGGAGCGCCGCACGTGAACCGGGACCGACGGACCAGTCTGCCAGGACCGGCCGCATCTTCCCAAACCGGGTCGCGTTCCGGGATATTCCGGGCGCCCCTCAGTGCGCCGTCCCGGCCTTCGGGGTGACCTTCGGGGTGGCCTTCCCCGTGTCCCGTGCGGCCGTCGAGGGGGCCGCCGTGGGAGCCGCCGTGGGAGCCGCCTGGGCGGGGTTCTCCGGCTGCGCGGAGACGACCGCCGAAGGGAACGCCTGGTCGGCCTTGAGCGCCCCCCAGACCTGCCCGGCCTGCGGCTGCTGCTCGACCACCCGGTTCGGGTCGCTGGGGGCCGTCTCCACCGGCAGGGTGACCATGCTCAGCTGGTCCGGGCCTATCCCCTTGAGCTCCTGGGTGAGCCCGACCAGCGAGTTCACCGAGCCGAGCGCGGAGTCGGTGGTGATGCTCCTGGTCACGGTGTCGCCGATCGACCACAGCTTGACCGGGTTGGTGAGCATCCCGTTCCCCCCGACCTGCTGCAGCAGCGACTTCACCATCTGCTTCTGGAGCTCGATCCGGCCGAGGTCGCTGCCGTCGCCGACGCCGTGCCGGGTGCGCACGAAGGCCAGTGCCTGCCGGCCGTCCAGGTGGTGCTCGCCGGGCGGCAGGTCGAGCCCGCTGTCCTTGTCGTGGATGGCCACCGCGGTGGTCACGGTGGCCCCGCCCATCGCGTCCACGACCCGGGCGAAGCCGGCGAAGTCGATCTGCAGGTAGTGGTCCATCCGCAGCCCGGTGAGCTGCTCGGTGGTCTTGACGGCGCAGACCGCGCCGCCGCTCTCGAAGGCGCTGTTGTACATCGCGCGCTTGGCGCCGGGCACGGTCCGGCCGCTCGGGTCGGTGCAGTCGGGGCGGGTGACCAGGGTGTCGCGCGGGATCGAGACGACCTGGGCGCGGGAGTGGTCCTGGTTGATGTGCACCACCATCGCGGTGTCCGAGCGGGCGGTGTCGCCGGTGTCCCCGCCCGCGATCGAGCCGTTGTCGCCGCCGCGCGAGTCGGAGCCGAGCACCAGGATGTTGAAGGAGCCGTCGGTGGCGGCCGGCGGCCGGGCGTCGCCGAGCCGGGCGTCGATGTCGACGCTCTTGATGTTGCCGTTGAGCCTGAACCAGGCGAAGAGGGCCGCGCCGGCGCCGAGGACGACGAGCGCGACGAACGCGCAGGCGGCCGTCCGCAGGACTCTGCGGCGGCGCCCTGGAACCCTCTTGTGTTCGGCCATACGGTCCAGAGTAAATCGGACAACATGATCCAAACGCCCTCAAGTTGTCCCGACTCTGGAACAAACCGGGCCGGACGCACGGAACCCCGGACCGCTCGCGCGATCCGGGGTTCCGTGCTCGGACAACCGTCCGGCTACGGTCAGTCGTTGGAGCCGGGGGTGGTCTTGGCGATCTGCATCAGGAACTCGGCGTTGCTCTTGGTCTGCTTCATCTTGTCCAGGAGCAGCTCGATCGCCTGCTGCGAGTCGAGCGCGTGCAGCACCCGGCGCAGCTTCCAGACGATGGCCAACTCCTCGCTGCCGAGCAGGATCTCCTCCTTGCGGGTGCTGGAGGCGTCCACGTCGACGGCCGGGAAGATGCGCTTGTCCGAGAGCTTCCGGTCGAGCTTGAGCTCCATGTTGCCGGTGCCCTTGAACTCCTCGAAGATCACCTCGTCCATGCGCGAGCCGGTCTCGACCAGCGCGGTGGCCAGGATGGTCAGCGAGCCGCCGTTCTCGATGTTGCGCGCGGCACCGAAGAACTTCTTCGGCGGGTACAGCGCGGTCGAGTCGACACCACCGGACAGGATGCGGCCGGAGGCCGGCGCGGCCAGGTTGTAGGCGCGGCCGAGACGGGTGATCGAGTCCAGCAGGATGACCACGTCGTGGCCCAGCTCGACCAGGCGCTTGGCGCGCTCGATGGCCAGCTCGGCGACGGTGGTGTGGTCCTCGGCCGGGCGGTCGAAGGTCGAGGAGATGACCTCGCCCTTCACCGACCGCTGCATGTCGGTGACCTCTTCCGGACGCTCGTCGACCAGGACGACCATCAGGTGGCACTCGGGGTTGTTGTGGGTGATCGCGTTGGCGACCGCCTGCAGCACCATGGTCTTGCCGGTCTTCGGCGGCGCGACGATCAGACCGCGCTGGCCCTTGCCGATCGGCGACACCAGGTCGATGATCCGGGTGGTCAGCACGCCCGGGTCGGTCTCCAGGCGCAGCCGCTCCTGCGGGTAGAGCGGGGTGAGCTTGTTGAACTCGGGGCGGCCGCGACCGCTCTCCGGGTCCATGCCGTTGACGGAGTCCAGCCGCACCATGGCGTTGAACTTCTCGCGGCGCTCGCCGTCCTTGGGCTGGCGCACCGCGCCGGTGATGGCGTCGCCCTTGCGCAGGCCGTTCTTGCGGACCTGGGCGAGCGAGACGTAGACGTCGTTCTGGCCCGGCAGGTAGCCGGAGGTGCGCACGAACGCGTAGTTGTCGAGGATGTCGAGGATGCCCGCGACCGGGATCAGGACGTCGTCCTCGCCGATCTGCGGCTCGGCGGGGCCGGCCTCGAAGCCCTCGCGGCCGCGGCGGCCACGGCGGTCGCGGTAGCGCCCGCGCCGGCCACGGCGGCCGTCGCCGAACTCGTCGTCGTCGTAGCCGCCCTGCTGGACCTGCGGCTGCTGGGCCTGCTGGGTCTGGCGGCCCTGCTGCTCGGCCTGGCCGCCCTGCTGCTGGCCGCCGCCCTGCTGGGACTGGCGGTCGGTGCGGTCGGTGCGGTCGGTGCGCTCGCGGCGGTTGCGGCGGTCGCGGCGCGACTCGCGGCCGTCGGCGTCCTGGGCCTCGCCGGCCTCCTGGCGCTCGGTGCGCTCCGTACGCTCGGGACGGTCGCCGCCCTCGCGGCGCTCACGCCGCTCACGGCGGTCGCGACGGCTCTCGCGGCTGTCCTCGCGGCCCTCGAAGCCGCGGGTCTCGGCCGGGCGGGCCTCGGCCTGCTTCGGCTCGGCGACCGCGACGGTGGCGGCCTCGGCCGGGGCCTCCGCGACCGGGGCGGTGGGCGCGCCGGCGGCCGAGGTGGCCCGGCGGCGGGTGCGCTCGGTACGGGCGGGCGCGGCGGTCTCGGCGGCGGCCTGGACCGGGATCTCGATCTGGGCCTGCGGCTCGGCGGCGGCCGGAGCCTCGGCCGCCTTGGCGGCGGCCTTGGTGCGGCGGGCCGGCTTCTCGGCCGGGGCCTCGGCGTCCGCCTTGGCGGCGGTGCGCTTGGCGGCCGGGGCGGTGCCACCGGCGGCGAGCAGCGGGTCCCCGCCGCTCTTCTCCTTGATGGTCTCGATCAGCTGGCTCTTGCGCATGCGTCCGGTACCGGTGATGCCAAGGTCCGCGGCGAGCTTCTGCAGCTCGGCCAGGACCATGCCGTCCAGGCCCGCGGCGGCGCTGCGGCGGCGCCGGGCCGGGGCAGCGGGGGCGGCGGCTGCGTCCGACGCCTCGGCGTCCGGGCGCGCGCCCATCAGATCGGTGGAGTCGCTCACTAAGGGTCCTTCCCTGGAGCGGACGTCGGCCTGTCTGGCTCGGCGACCGGTTGTGCTGTCCTGACCAACGCTCGACTGCGTCGGTCCGAGGCGGTGATCCCTCGAATGGCGGGAGCCCGTCGAGGGAGAGCTACGTACGAGGTGCGGTGCTTGAAGCACGGTGGTGCTGAGTGGCGCGTGGGCCGGTCGTGTGTCGACCTCCCCTGAGGGCGTAACCCCCACGCTCCCTGCGAATCCCGGGCCCCCGTCGCGTGACGGTGGCCCGCGCTCCGCCCGTCCTGGCCTCAAGGTGGGAGGCCGCGGGTGGGAATCAGGTGCCGTCACGGCTTCGGGATGCGGCCGCGTGTCGCGCAGGCAGGCTGCGTACGCGCTGCGGTGGGCTCCCGGAGAATCGTCGCCCCGTGCATCGCCGGGACTCCACTGCCGTGGAGTGCTGGGATCGGGACGCGGCGCACCTAGCCCCGGAGGGCACCTGGTGCAGCAATGAGGTTAACACTACCGACCCCCTCAGACATTCCCCAGCCTTGCGCTTGCCAATCGTGTCCGCCGGACCCGGCTCGGCAGGGTGCCGGCGCCGGGTCCCGAGCGGCCCGTTCGGGCTGCTCAGACGTCCAGCGGGAGCACGACGGCCCCGGTGCGGTCGACGTCCAGCCGGTGCGCGGCGAACGCCGGGTCGCCGCCGTGGCCGTGGTGCCCGGCGAAGGAGAGCACCTTGTCGGCGCCCGCCTCGTCGGTCAGCGCGAGGACGGTCGGGCCGGCCCCGGAGATGACCGCGGGGACGCCCTCGGCGCGCAGCGCGCCGACCAGGGCGGCGCTGTCCGGCATCGCGGAGGCGCGGTAGTCCTGGTGCAGCCGGTCCTCGGTGGCGGCGAGGAGCAGCTCGGGGCGCCTGGTCAGCGCCTCCACCAGCAGCGCGGAGCGGCCGGCGTTGACGGCCGCGTCGGCCAGCGGGACGGTCCTCGGCAGCAGCCCGCGCGCGGTCTCGGTGAGCACTTCGCCGGCCGGTACGAACACCACCGGGACGACCTGCTCGGACGGCTCCAGCGCGACCGCCTTGGCCGACTCCTCGTCGGTCCAGGCGATGGTGAAGTTGCCGCGCAGGCAGGCCGCGACGTTGTCCGGGTGGCCCTCCAGCTCGGAGGCGAGGGCCAGCAGCGCGTCGTCGTCCAGCGCGGACGGGCCGCCGATGGTCACCGCGCGGGCGGCCACGATGCCGGCGCAGATGGCGGCCGAGGAGGAACCGAGGCCGCGGCCGTGCGGTATCCGGTTGGCGCAGACCACTTCGAGGCCCCGCGGCTGGCCGCCGAGCCGGTCGAAGGCGGCGCGCATCGAACGGACCAGCAGGTGGCGCTCGTCGCGCGGCAGCGTGTCGGAGCCCTCGCCGGCGATGTCGACGGAGAGGCCGGAGTCGGCGACCCGGACGACGACGTCGTCGTACAGACCCAGCGCGAGCCCGAAGGCGTCGAAGCCCGGGCCGAGGTTGGCGCTGGTCGCGGGAACCCTGACCCGGACGGCGGCGGCACGGAACGCAGGACCGGCCATGCGGTGGACTCTCCTGGGGAAATCGGGCGGCGCGGAGCGCGTCGTCGGTGCGAGGGTGGGGAACGGACCGCGGCCCCTCGGGGGGCGGGCGGTCGCGACGGTCGGCGCGGCCCGGACCCGCCGGGCCCGGGGCATGTGCCACACGGCCGAGGCCAGAGTATCGAAGAGAGGTTCCCCAGCGGTACACCCCGTGGGCCTTCGATCTGGTGTGTTGCCGGTTCTGGCCGGAATGCACACCCCCCTCCGTCAAAGGGAGGGGTGGAAACGGATCGCAATGCGCAGCCCAATTGACACAAAAGTGTCAGTCGGGAACTCCGACGGGCCGACCCCCGAAAGGGTCGGCCCGTCGACGTGCCGGTGCCCGTTACCGGTCGAGCAGTCCGAGGCTGCGGGCGGCCGCCTCCGGGTCGATCGGGACGATCTGCGGCTGCGGCGCGCCGGCCACCGCCCAGTCCGGGTCCTTCAGGCCGTTTCCGGTCACGGTGCAGACGATCCGCTGGCCCGGGTCGACCAGGCCGGCCTCCGCCTTGGCCAGCAGACCGGCCACCGAGGCGGCCGAGGCCGGCTCCACGAAGACGCCCTCCTGGGAGGCCAACAGCCGGTAGGCGGACAGGATCTGACGGTCCGTCACCTTGTCGATGAGGCCGCCGGACTCGTCCCGCGCGGCGAGCGCGAAGTCCCAGGAGGCCGGGTTGCCGATCCGGATCGCGGTGGCGATGGTCTGCGGCTTGAGCACCGGCGCGCCGTCCACGATCGGGGCCGAGCCGGAGGCCTGGAAACCCCACATCCGCGGGGTGCGGGTGGCGAGGCCGTCCGCGGCGTACTCGCGGTAGCCCTTCCAGTACGCGGTGATGTTGCCCGCGTTGCCGACCGGCAGGACGTGGATGTCCGGGGCCTCGCCGAGCATGTCGACGATCTCGAAGGCCGCGGTCTTCTGGCCCTCGATCCGCACCGGGTTGACCGAGTTGACCAGCGCCACCGGGTACTTCTCGGACAGTTCGCGCGCGAGGGTGAGGCAGTCGTCGAAGTTCCCGTCGACCTGCAGGATCCTGGCGCCGTGCACCAGCGCCTGGCCCATCTTGCCGAGGGCGATCTTGCCCTGCGGGACGAGCACCGCGGAGACCATCCCGGCCCGCACCGCGTACGCGGCGGCGGAGGCCGAGGTGTTGCCGGTGGACGCGCAGATGACCGCCTGCGCGCCCTCCTCCTTGGCCTTGGAGATGGCCATCGTCATCCCGCGGTCCTTGAAGGAACCGGTCGGGTTGGCGCCCTCGACCTTGAGGTAGACCTCGCAGCCCGTGCGCTCGGAGAGCACCTGGGCGGGGACCAGGGGCGTGCCGCCCTCCAGCAGGGTGACCACCGGGGTGGCCGCGGTGACCGGCAGGCGGTCCCGGTACTCCTCGATCAGGCCGCGCCACTGGTGGGTGTGCGCGCCTCGGACGACGTTCTCGGCAACGGCGTTCATGGCTGGTTCCTTATTCCCCTTCGACCCTCATGATGCTGGCCACGTCCCGCACGCTGTCCAGCGCGCGGAGCTTGTCGACCGTCGCCGACAGCGCGGCGTCGGTGGCACGGTGGGTGACCACGACGAGCGAGGCGTCGCCGTCGCGGCCCTGCTGGCGCACGGTGTCGATGGACACGCCGTGCTCGGCGAAGACGGACGCGACCTGCGCGAGCACGCCCGCGCGGTCGTCCACGTCCAGGCTGACGTGGTAGCGGGTGACCACCTCGTCCATCGGCTTGGCCGGCAGCCGGGTGTACACCGAGTCACCGGGACCGGTGGCGCCGGCCAGCTTGTTGCGACAGACCGCGACCAGGTCGCCGAGCACCGCGGAGGCGGTCGGCGAACCGCCCGCGCCCGGGCCGTAGAACATCAGCCGGCCGGCCGCCTCGGCCTCGACGAACACCGCGTTGTACGCCTCGCGGACGGAGGCCAGCGGGTGCGACAGCGGGATCATCGCCGGGTGGACCCGCGCGGTGACGGACTCGCCGTCCGCGGCCCGCTCGCAGATCGCGAGCAGCTTGACCACGCAGCCCATCTCCTTGGCGGAGGCGATGTCGGCCGCGGTCACCTCGGTGATGCCCTCGCGGTAGACGTCCGCCGCGGTGACCTTGGTGTGGAAGGCGATGCCGGCCAGGATCGCGGCCTTGGCGGCGGCGTCGAAGCCCTCGACGTCGGCCGTCGGGTCGGCCTCGGCGTAGCCCAGCGCGGTGGCCTCCTCCAGCGCCTCCGAGTAACCGGCGCCGGTGGTGTCCATCTTGTCGAGGATGAAGTTGGTGGTGCCGTTGACGATGCCGAGCACCCGGTTGACCTTGTCGCCCGCGAGCGACTCGCGCAGCGGACGCAGCAGCGGGATCGCGCCCGCCACCGCGGCCTCGTAGTACAGGTCCACCCCGGCCCCGGCGGCCGCGGCGTGCAGCTCGGTGCCGTCCTTGGCGAGCAGCGCCTTGTTGGCGCTGACCACCGAGGCGCCCTGCCCGAAGGCGGACAGGATCAGCGATTTGGACGGCTCGATGCCGCCCACCACCTCGACCACCACGTCGATGTCGCCCCGGTTGACCAGGGCCTCGGCGTCGGTGGTGATCAGGTGCTCGGGGACGCCCGGGCGGGTCCGCCCGGCACGGCGGACCGCGATCCCGGCCAGCTCGACCGGAGCACCGATGCGAGCGGCGAGGTCGTCGGCCGTCGTCGTCATGATGCGCGCCACCTCGGAGCCCACCACACCACAACCCAGCAACGCCACCTTCAGCGGGCGCGTACGCATCATCCGACTCCGCTCTGCATTCATCAGCTTCGGTAATTTCCGGCGGGTTTTCCTGGACCGCCGGAAGCTTCGGTCCGTACCAGTCTCCGGGACTTTCCGTACGGATCTACGGTCGTTCCATGATCTGAGACAAGGATTTCGTCATCCGATATCCAGACGCAGGAGATCCTCCTCCGTCTCGCGCCGGACGATCACCCGCGCCGCACCGTCCTTGACGGCGAGCACGGGGGGCTTGAGGGCGTGGTTGTAATTGCTCGCCATCGAACGGCAGTAGGCGCCGGTGGCGGGGACCGCGATCAGGTCGCCGGCGGCCAGGTCGGCCGGCAGGAAGGCGTCCCGGACGACGATGTCGCCGGACTCGCAGTGCTTGCCGACCACCCGCACCAGCATCGGCTCGGCGTCGCTGGTGCGCGACACCAGGGCCACCGAGTACTCGGCGTCGTACAGCGCGGTGCGGATGTTGTCGGACATCCCGCCGTCCACGCTGACGTAGGTGCGCAGGCCCTCCAGCGGCTTGACGGTGCCGACCTCGTACAGCGTGAACGCCGTCGGGCCCACGATCGCCCGGCCCGGCTCCACGCTCAGCCGGGGGGCGTCCAGGTTCGCGGCGGCACACTCGCGCCGGACGATGTCGGCCAGCGCGGCCGCGATCTCGGCCGGCTCGCGCGGGTCGTCATCGCTGGTGTACGCGATGCCGAGGCCGCCGCCGAGGTCGATCTCGGGCAGCTCGACGCCGTGCTCGTCGCGGATCCCGGCCAGCAGGCCGACCACCCGGCGGGCGGCCACCTCGAAGCCGGCCATGTCAAAGATCTGCGAGCCGATGTGCGAGTGGATGCCGCGCAGCTCCAGGCTGTCGTGGCCGAGCACCCGGCGCACCGCCTCGGCGGCCGCGCCCCCGGTGAGGGACAGGCCGAACTTCTGGTCCTCGTGCGCGGTGGCGATGAACTCGTGGGTGTGCGCCTCAACGCCGACGGTGATCCGGATCAGCACCTGCTGGCGCACGCCCTGGCGGGCGGCGATCGCGGCCAGGCGCTCGATCTCGTCGTAGGAGTCGACCACGATGTGCCCGACGCCGGTCTTCACCGCGTGCTCGAGCTCGTCCGCCGACTTGTTGTTGCCGTGCAGCGCGATCCGCCGCGGCGGCATCCCGGCGGCCAGCGCGACCGCCAGCTCGCCCGCGCTGCACACGTCGAGGTTGAGGCCCTCCTCGTGCAGCCAGCGCACGACGGCCTTGGAGAGAAACGCCTTGCCGGCGTAGTAGACGTCCGCCTCGGTGCCGAAGGCGTCCCGCCAGGCGCGCGCCCGGGAGCGGAAGTCCTCCTCGTCCAGCACGTAGGCGGGGGTGCCGAACTCGGCCGCCAGCCGCTTGACGTCGACGCCGCCGACGGTGGCCACGCCCTCGGCGTCGCGGGCGACGGTGCGCGACCAGACCTTGGGGTCGAGCGCGTTCAGATCGGCGGGCGGGGCCTGGTAGTGGCCCTCGGGCAGGACGTCGCCGTGGCGGGGGCCTGCCGGGTGTGCGGAGCGGCTCATCTTCGTAGATCCTTCGAGACCTATGGCGAGGGGCGGCGACGGTCCCCGTTGACCGTCAGCCGCCCCCGCTGTGCGCTTGGGGGTGGTGCCTACATCCGCTCGGGCGCCGTCACGCCCAGGAGCGTGAGGCCGTTGGCGAGCACGGTGCGCGTCGCCTCGACCAGCCAGAGGCGGGCGCGGTGCGTGTCGTTGAGCTCCTCGTCGCCCTTGGGCAGGAACATGCAGTTCTCGTACAGGCGGTGGTATTTGCCCGCGAGCTTCTCCAGGTACACGGCGACCCGGTGCGGCTCGCGCAGCTCGCCGGCCGTGGCCAGCACCCGCGGGAACTCCGCGAGGTGGCCGAGCACGTCGGACTCCCACTCGGTGGCGAGCAGCTCGGGCTTGAACTGCTCGACCGTGCCCTTGTCCACGCCCAGCTCGGCGGCCTTGCGCGCCACGCCGCACATCCGGGTGTGCGCGTACTGGACGTAGAAGACCGGGTTCTCGTTGGTCTGGCTGGTCAGCAGGTTGATGTCCAGCGTGATCGTCGAGTCCGTGGAGGAGCGCGCCAGGGTGTAGCGGGCGGCGTCCACGCCGATCCACTCGACCACGTCGTCGATCGTGATGATGTTGCCGGCCCGCTTGGACATGCGGACCTCTTCGCCGTCGCGAAGCATCTTCACGAACTGGCCGATCTTCACCTCGATGTTGCGGTTCATGTCGTCGCCCGCGCAGGCCGAGATGGCCTTGAGGCGGTTGACGTAGCCGTGGTGGTCGGCGCCCAGCATGTAGAGCGCGACCTCGGCGCCGCGGTCCCGCTTGGACAGGTAGTACGCGGCGTCGGCGGCGAAGTAGGTCTTGTCGCCGTCGGCCTTGACCAGGACGCGGTCCTTGTCGTCGCCGAAGTCGGTGGTGCGCAGGAAGACCGCGTCGTCCTGCTCGAAGACGTGGCCCTGCTCGCGCAGCCGGTCGATGGCCTTCTCGACCGCGCCGGAGTCGTGCAGCGTCTTCTCCGAGAACCACACGTCGAAGTGGGTGCCGAACTCGTCCATCGAGCGCTTGATCTCGGACACCATGAGCTTGAGGCCCTCGGTGCGGAAGACCTGGAGCTGCTCCTCCTCGGAGAGGTCGAGCACGCCCGGGATCGCGTCGGTGAGCGCCTTGGCGATGTCGACGATGTACTCGCCGACGTAGCCGTCCTCGGGCGCCGGGCGACCGTTCGCGGCGGCCTGCAGCGAGGCGGCGAACTTGCCGATCTGCACACCGGCGTCGTTGAGGTAGTACTCGGTGGTGACGTCGGCGCCGGAGGCCCGCAGCACGCGCGCCAGCGAGTCGCCGACGGCGGCCCAGCGGACGCCGCCGATGTGGATCGGGCCGGTCGGGTTGGCGGAGACGAACTCCAGGTTGATCTTCAGGCCGCCGAGGGCGTCGTTGCGGCCGTAGGCCTCGCCCGCCTCGACGACGGTGCGCGCCAGCGCACCGGCGGTGGCGGTGTCCAGGGTGATGTTCAGGAAGCCCGGACCGGCGATGTCGACCTTGGCGACGCCGGTGATCCCTCGCAGTCGCTCGACCAGCAGCTCGGCAATGGCTCGCGGCGGCTTGCCGGCCGCCTTGGCGAGCTGGAGGGCCACGTTCGTCGCGTAGTCGCCGTGGTCCCGGTTCTTGGGCCGGTCGACCGTCACGTGCTCGGGCACGGCGACGGCCAGCTCGCCCGCCTCGACGGCGGAGCTCACTGCGGCCTGGATTGCCTGGGAAAGGTCTGCGGGGGTCACGACGCCAAGCGTAGGCGAGACGGGGTGCCCGCCCGCCACTCGGTTTACCGGTTGAGACGCCGGAGTGCCGTCGTTACGGGGTCTCAGCCGCGCTCGGTGCGCTCTGTTCGCTCAGGGCGAACTGCGGCGGCCCCTTCGCCGGCCTGCCCGCCGGCCTGCTCGCCGGCCTCTCCGCCGCCCTCTTCGCCGGGCGGCCCGCCGGGGTGCCCGGTGAGCCGCATCAGGCGTCGCACCAGGGCCACCAGGTCGGCCGGGTCGAAGGGCTTGCCGAGGTAGCCGTCCACCCCGACCGTCTCCCCCAGGTCGAGGTCCGCCGGGGTGCAGGCGCTCACGATCGCGATCGGCAGCCGGCTGGTGTCCGGGGTCGCGCGCAGCCGGGCCGCCGTCCGCAGGCCGTCCAGCCGCGGCATCACCACGTCCAGCGTCACCACGTCCGGCTGCACCCGGCGGATGACCTCCAGGCACTCGGCGCCGTCGGCGGCGGTCACCACCTCGAAGCCTTCGAGCTCCAGGTTGATCCTGATCAGCTGGCGGATCACCTCGCTGTCGTCCACCACGAGGACCCGCCCGGACACTCCCGACACCTCACCGAGGGTATCGGCGGCCCCGCCGCCCCGTCCGGCCTTTGGGCACTTCCGCTCCCCCGCCCGCCGGGGCCGCCGCGACGATCTTCGGGGAAACCCGTGCACGGGCCGCGTCCGAAGCCTGGTAGTGTTCTCCACGTCGGAAGCGCGAGCGACCGACAGGCCAACAGGCCCCCGTAGCTCAGGGGATAGAGCACCGCCCTCCGGAGGCGGGTGCGTAGGTTCGAATCCTACCGGGGGCACTCACGCAGTGATTGCGAGAGTGTAATCAGGGCCCAGATCAGTGGAGTTGATCCACGATCTGGGCCTTTGTCGTGTTCCGGGCCCGGTGGGACCGGACGGGGCCGGGCCCGGCGCGGAACCGGGCCCGACGGATTCAGGAGGCCGCCGCCTCCGCCTGGGCGTACAGGTCCGCGATGGTGTGGTCGAAGTAGGCGCTGTAGGAGACGTCGTCGGTGTCGCCGCCCTGCTGGTAGCCGCCGATCGCGCCGATCACGTCGCCGGTGGCGGTGTTGATCCAGGGGCCGCCGCTGGTGCCGGACGGGTAGGCCGGGCAGTGCACCACCCGCTGGTAGGCGCTCTGCTGTCCGGTGGTGTTGGTGCACAGCAGGGGCGTCTCGGAGTCGGCGGGGTAGCCGTAGAGCCGGACGGTGGCGTCGAACGGCTCGTCGGCGCCCAGCCGGTTGCCGCCGACCACGTCCTCGACGTTGCGGCCGTTGCTGGGGGCCGTCTCCAGGATCGCGAAGTCCTCGTCCGCGTCGCCCTTCTGGGCCCAGCCGGCGGTGGTGTGGATCGCGGTCACCTGCCAGGTGCCGTACGGGGCGGATCCGTCGCGGTAGCCGGGCGCGAAGGTGACGCCGTCGGTGCCGCCGAGGCAGTGCGCGGCGGTCAGCAGCAGGTTGGCGGTGGCGCTGTGCAGCACGCTGGCGGTGCAGAAGTGGTTGCCGGCCGCCAACGCGCCGCCGAACAGCGCGCCGACGGTCCCGGCTTCACGGTCGCCGGCCGGGGACGGGCCGGTGGTGCCGAGGGCGACGTCGGAGGCGGCGGGAGCGGCGGCGTGGGCGGGGGCGGCCGCGGTGGACGGGTCGACCGGCGGCGGGGCGGCGGTCGGGGTCGCGGGCGCGGGCGCGGGCGCGGAGGACGCGGGGGCCGCGACCTGGGTGGCCGCCGCCGGTTCGGTGGCCGGGGCGGGCACGGCGGCGGCACGGGTGCTGCGGGCCGCCTTCCCGGCGGCCGTCGCCTCCGACAGGTCCAGCCCGTGCGTCCCGCTCAGCAGGGCGGCGACCGCCACCGCGGACAGCACGGTGAACAGGGACGGGGCCAGGAGTCTGCGGCGGCGCGACCTCTGGCGGCTGTGCTTGCCCATGCCTGTTTCTCCTGCCGGGGCGATCGGGGGCGGCGTTCGGTCAACGACTATGCCGCCTCAGCCTGGTAGGGGCGTGACCGGCTCCTTGGAGCTCGATGAGAAACCCGCCACCCGGCCGCACCCCCAGGCGTCACGGGCCGGCGAGCACCGCATCCAGTGCGGCGGCTCCGACGAAGGCGGTGTGCGTCCCGGCGGCGGTGCAGGCGAAGGCCCCGGCCACCGTACCGGCCCGGGCGCAGTCCAGCGGCGAACGGCCCTGGAACCAGGCGTACAGGAAGCCCGACACGAAGGCGTCCCCGGCGCCGTTGCTGTCCACCACCGGGCGGCCCGGGTCGACGGCCGGCAGGTGGCGCGGCGCGGGGTCGTCCCGGGTGAGCAGGTGGCAGCCCTCGGCGCCGGCGGTGGCGACGACCACCCGCGCGCGCCCCTCCGCGAGGATCGCGCGCATCACCTCCTCGTGCCGGCCGGGGCAGCCGGCCGCGGAGAGGAAGACCAGGTCGGAGCCGAGCGCGTACCCACGGCGGTACGGGTCGACGCCGTCCCAGTCGTGCAGGTCGGTGGAGGTGGTGCGGCCGAGGCGGTGGAGATCGCCGTACATGTCCCGGTTGACGCCGGTGATGGACAGGTGGACGTGCCGGCTGCGCTCGGCGTACGGCAGGTAGAGGTCGCGCGGCAGCCGCAGGTCGGCGGGGTGGCGGGCGTCGAAGAAGGAGAACCGGCGGCCGGCCACGTCCACCAGGTTGACCCCGCGCGGGGTGCCGTGCGGGCTCACCAGGTGCGCGAAGTGCAGGCCGTGGCGCGCGTAGTGGGCGCGGATCAGGTCGCCCTGGGCGTCGTCGCCGAGGAAGTCGATGAACGCGGTGCGCAGACCGAGGTGGTGGGCGCCGAGGGCGACGCCGTTGCCGGTGTGGCCGACGTAGTCCCGCACCGGTTCGACGAGCTGCGAGTCGCCGGGCGGGACTTCCAGCCGCTCGACCCGGACGATGGTGTCCACGCCGGCGCCGCCGACGACGAGCAGGTCGAACTCGGGCCGCGCGGCCCCGGGCGGCACGTTCTCGGGCGGCACGTTCTCGGACAGCACGGCGGCGCCTCCTTGATCCCTGGACGGTGGCCAGGAGTCAAGCAGGCGCCGGAGGTTGGCTGCAAGACTTTGCTGCAAATTTCAGTCGCTCGACGGCCGCTCCGCTCCGGTCTCCGCCCCGGCCTCCGCCCGCCCCTCGCTCGCGGGGCGGACGTTGGCCCTGACATCGGCCGCGGCCGCCGCCCGCAGGTCCGTCGGACGGCCGTCCACGGCCGGTACGGCCGCAGCCTGTGCCTGTGCCTGCGCCGCGGAGGCGCCGCCCTCGACGGCGGTGGCCTCACCGGGCGCCGGCCGGTGGTTGATCATCAGCACCGCGACCAGCGCGGCCGCCAGCAGGACGCCCATCGCCACCCAGGTCGCGATCACGTAGCCGTGCACCGCGCCCTCGGCCCGCACCGCCGGGTCGGAGGCGATCCGGGTGGCCAGGAAGCTCGCGGTCGCACTCGCGGCGATCGTGTTCAGCAGCGCCGTGCCGACCGAGCCGCCCACCTGCTGGGCCGAGTTGATGGTGGCCGAGGCCGCGCCGGTCTCGTTCGGGGCGACCCCGAGGGTGGCCAGGCTCATCGCCGGCATGAACACCAGGCCCATGCCGAAGCCGAGCAGCAGCTCGGCGGGCAGCACCATGCCGGCCCACGGGCTGTCCACCCGCATCTGGGTCAGCCAGGCCATCCCGGCCGCGGCGAGCAGCAGCCCCGGGCCGATCAGGTTCCGGGACGGCACCCTGGTCATCATCCGGGCCGCGACGCCCGTCGAACTCAGCACGATGGCGGCCGTCATGGGCAGGAAGGACAGGCCGGACATGATCGGCGAGAAGTGCTTGATGGCCTGCAGGTAGTAGGTCAGGAACAGGAACAGGCCGAACATGCCGACCATCGCCAGGCCCACCGAGAGCGCGCCGCCGCCGCGGTTGCGGTCCGCGACGATGTGCAGCGGCAGCAGCGGGTGCGCGGTGCGCCGTTCGACCAGCACGAACGCCGCGAGCAGTGCCACGCCCAGGACCAGCGAGCCGATCACCAGGCCGTCGCCCCAGCCGCGACTCACGGCCTCGGAGGTGCCGTAGACGATCGCCAGCAGGCCGCCGCAGCCGAGCAGCGCCCCGGGCAGGTCCAGCGGCATCCGGCGGCCCTTCCCGACGTGGTCGCGCTTCAGCACGTTGAACGCCGCGAAGGCGGTGGCGACGGCGATCGGCACGTTGACGAACAGGCACCAGCGCCAGTTCAGGTACTCGGTCAGCAGTCCGCCGGCGATGAAGCCGATCGCGGAGCCGCCGGCGGCGATCGCACCGAAGATGCCGAAGGCCGTACTGCGTTCCCGCGGATCGGAGAAGGTGGTGGAGAGCAGCCCCAGCGCGGAGGGCGCGAGCAGGGCACCGAACGCCCCCTGGAGGGCACGGGCGCCGAAGAGCATGGCCGGACCGACCGCCGCGCCGCCAAGCGCGGAGGCGAGGGCGAAGCCCAGCAGGCCGACGGTGAAGACGCGCTTGCGGCCGAAGAGGTCGCCCAGCCGGCCGCCGAGCAGCAGCAGGCCGCCGAAGGCGAGCGTGTAGGCGGTGATCACCCACTGCCGGTTGGCGTCCGAGATGCCCAGGTCCCGCTGGGCGGACGGCAGTGCGATGTTCACGATGGTGATGTCGAGCACGATCATGAGCTGGGCGGTGGCGATGACGGCCAGCGCCCACCAGCGGCGGCGGTCCGCGTCCTCATGACCGGTGACGGTTTGCGCAGTCACTGATCGAGCCTTCCGGAGTGGGGCGGAGAGGTCACGCAGTCGCCTTCCAGCCAAACTCCGCTCCGGACGGATGGCAAGGAAAAACCTCACCAAATCGGACTCGGGGGACAAAAGGACCAGGCCCCCGGGACTCCGGACCGAGTCCCGGGGGCCTGGTTCCCGGCCCCGCGGCCACCGCCGGCGCCGCGCCGTACCCGACGCGCGCCCGACGGAGCACGACCGTCAGAGCGCCGAGAGCTCCTCCACCAGGTCGTCCAGGCCCAGCGAGCCCTGCGAGAGCGCCGCCATGTGCCAGGCCTTGAGGTCGAACTCCTCGCCGCGCGCCTCGTGCGCCGCCTTCGCCGCCGCCCGCCCGCGCAGCCAGGCGCGCTCGCCGAGCTTGTAGCCGATCGCCTGGCCGGGCAGGCCCAGGTAGCGGACCAGCTCGCTGTCCAGGAACTCGGCGGACAGGCCGCAGTACAGGCCGAAGAACTCCCGGGCGTCCTCCGGGGCGACCGGCTCGCCCGGCTTGTACGGGGAGTCCGCCGGGAAGTCCAGGCCCACGTGCATGCCGATGTCGACGATGACCCGCAGCGCGCGCATCATCTGCGCGTTGAGGTAGCCCAGGCGGTGGCCCGGGTCGGTGAGGTAGCCGAGCTCGTCCATCAGGCGCTCGGCGTACAGCGCCCAGCCCTCCAGGTTGGCGCTGACCCCGCCGAGGCTCACCTGGTAGGTGGAGAGCCGGTCGGCGACGTAGTTCCACTGCGCGAGCTGGAGGTGGTGGCCCGGCACGCCCTCGTGGTACCAGGTGGAGACCAGGTCCCAGACCGGGAAGCGGTCCCGGCCGACCAGCGGCAGCCAGGTCCGCCCGGGGCGGCTGAAGTCCAGCGAGGGCGCGGTGTAGTACGGCGCGGCGGCGCTGCCGGCCGGGGCGATCCTCGACTCGACCCGGGTGACCGGCTCGGCCAGGTCGAAGTGGGTGCCCTGGAGGTCCCGGACGGCCTGGTCCATCAGGCCCTGGAGGTACTCCCGGGCGACCTCGGCGCCCTCGATGGCCGGGCCGTCGGACTCCAGCCACTGCATCGCCACCAGCGGGCCCGCGCCCGGCAGGACCTTCTCGGCCTCGACCTCCATCTGCGCCAGCAGGTCGTGGAACTCGCTCCACGCCCAGGCGTAGGCCTCGTCCAGGTCCAGGTCGGCACCGGTCCAGTAGCGCACCCAGCGGACGTAGCGCTCCCGGCCCGCGGTGTCCGGAGCACCGGCCGCGGCCGGGCCGTACACGTCGCGCAGCCAGTCGCGCAGCTCGGCCAGCGCCTCGGCGGCGGCCACCGCGTGCTTCGACAGCTCGGGGTGCAGGGCCTCCGGCGCCCCCTGGACGAACTGGCCGAACCAGGCACCGGGCACCCGCTCGTCGGCGGGCGTGTCCTCGCCCAGCCACTCGGTGAACTGCCCGAGCACCGTGGTCACCTGGCGCGGGCCGGACAGCAGGCCGCGCTCGACGCCCTCGGCCAGCGTCCGCCGGTACTGCTCGAACGCCACCGGGATCCTCGCCATGCGGCGGCCGACCACCTGCCACTCGGCCTCGGTGTCGGTCCCCATCAGGGTGAAGGACTCCCGCAGGTCGTGCACCGGGGAGCCCAGGTTGCGCAGCGAGCGGAAGCTCTCCCCGGCCTCGTGGACGGCGAGTTCGGCGGACAGCCGCTCGCGCAGCAGCCGGGCGCAGCGGCGCTCGGCCTCGTCCTCGGCCGCGCCGGCCCGCTCGGCCTCGTCGAGCTTCGCCAGGGTGCGGCGGGCGAGGTCGGCCAGGGCCTCGGGGCCGGCCGGGGAGAGGTCGGGCAGCCGGTCGTCATCGAGGTTGAGGCCGAGGTACACCGCGGTCAGCGGGTCGAGCTCGGCCAGTTCGCGGACGTGGTCGTCGGCGATGCGGCGAGGGGTGGCGCCGTCGGCGGTGATCAGTTCTTCACGCATTCCGACATCATTTCGTGGCGCGGCCGCTTTGCAACCCCTTTGCGAGTGGGGTTCGCCTGCGAAAATCCGTTCGGCGCGACAGGACCGGATCGGCCCGGCGCCCATTACGCTTGGCCGCCATGGAAGCCAGCCCCACCTCGGCAGGTCAGGCGCCCGTCCCGGCCGCGTCCGAGCCGCGTCCGCGCCGCACCGGCTACCGACGGCTGCCGGTCCAGCAGCGGCGCGAGCAGCTGATCGCGGTCGCCCTGGAGCTGTTCGCCTCCCGGCCGCCCGAGGAGGTGAGCCTGGACGACGTCGCCGAGGCCGCCGAGGCCTCCCGCCCGCTGGTGTACCGCTACTTCGCGGGCGGCAAGCAGCAGTTGTACGAGGCCGCGCTGCGCACCGCGGCGGACGAGCTGACCAGCCGCTTCGCGGTGCCGGTCCGCGGGACGCCGTCCGAGCAGCTGTCGGCGGTGCTGGACGGCTACTTCGCCTTCGTGGCCGAGCACGACGCGGGCTACTCGGCGCTGCTGCGCGGCGGTTCGGTGGTGGAGACGGCCCGCACCTCGGCGATCGTGGACGACGTCCGGCGGGCGGCGCTGCGGCGCACGCTGCGGCACCTGGGCGTGCGGGAGGCCGGGCCGCGGCTGACGCTGCTGGTGCGCTCGTGGATCGCGGTGGTCGAGGGCGCGTCGCTGAGCTGGCTGGACGAGGGGCGCGCGCTGCCGGTGACGGAGCTGCGCGACTGGCTGGTGGACCAGTTCACCGCGATGGCCGCGGCGACGGCGCTGCACGACCCGCAGACGGCCGAGGTGCTGGCGGGGGTGCTCGCGCTGGAGGGGCCGCGGCCGCAGCGGGCGGCGGAGCGGCTGCGGGCGGTCCTGGGCGGCGCTTCGTAGCTCGCGGTTCCGGGGCCGGGCGCCCTCTCCGCTCCAGGGCCGCACGGCTTCGGGGCCGCACGACTTCGCGGCCGCGGGTCGCGGTGGCCCTCCCGACCCCCGTGCCAAGGGCCGGGCGGCCACGCCTAGGCCTTGCCGAGCACCTGGCGCTGGCGGCCGAGCCCGTCGATCTCGATCTCGACCACGTCGCCCGGGGCGAGGAACGGCGTGCCGGGTCGGCCCAGGGTGACCCCGGCCGGGGTGCCGGTGATGATCACGTCGCCGGGCTCCAGCACCATGAACCGGCTCGCGTAGCGGACCAGTTCGAGCACCGGGAAGACCATCTCCGCGGTGCTGCCGTGCTGCCGCTGCTCACCGTTGACCCAGAGCCGCAGGGTCAGCGCCTGCGGGTCGGCCACCTCGTCGGCGGTGACCAGCCAGGGCCCGAGCGGGGTGAAGGTCTCCGCCGACTTGCCCTTGTCCCACTGGCCGCCGCGCTCGAACTGGAAGGCCCGCTCGGTGACGTCGTTGGCGATCGTGTAGCCGGCGATCACCCCGGCCGCCTCGGCGTGCGAGTCCAGGTAGCGGGCGGTGCGGCCGATCACGACGGCCAGTTCGGCCTCGTAGTCGGTCTTCTCGCCGCCGCGCGGCACCAGCACCTCGTCGTACGGGCCGACCACGGTGGAGCTCGGCTTGAGGAAGATCACCGGCTCGGCCGGGATCGCGGCCCCGGCCTCGGCCGCGTGGTCGCGGTAGTTGAGCCCGATGCCGACCACCTTGCCCGGCCGGGCCACCGGGGCGCCCACCCGCAGGCCGTCGAGGTCCACCACCGGCAGGAGGCCGGAGGCCGCCTCCCGGGCCAGCGCGGCCGGGTCCAGCCCGGCCAGGAAGGCCCCGTCGAGGTCGCGGGCCCGCCCCGAGAGGTCGTACGCGGTGCCGTCCTCGCCCAGGACGACCGGGCGCTCGGCGCCCGCGGGTCCGACGCGCAGGAGCTTCATCGATCCGTCACCAGCCTTTCGTCGCAGCTCACCGGGGCGGCGCGGACGCCGCTCCCGTGTCCGGCAACGAGGTATACCAACGCGTACGGGTCGCGGACCAGACCGTCCCGATGGGCGAAATCCTCCCGGTTCCCGCCCGGGCCGCGGCCCGGGCTCGGCGACCCGCACGGTTGACATCCGGCGGGCGTCCGGCCCACGGGCCGGCGGCGCGGGCGGGCGGTGCGGGCCGGCGGCGCGGGCGGGCGGTGCGGGCCGGCGGTGCGGGCCGGCGGTGGCTCCGGGCCGCGCGGGACGCCTCAGTCGCCCGGCGCATCGCCGAGCAGCACCCCCAGGCTCAGCGCCCGCGCTCGGCCCGGGCCGAGCCGGGCGGCTTCCCGCTGCCAGTGCGCGAGGTCGCGCCGCGCGTCCGCCCGGGCCTCCGGGGTGGCGCCGGGCACCTGGGCCAGCTCGTCCAGCAGCGCGACGGCGGCGCCCGGGCTGCCGTCCCGGGCCAGCCAGAGGGCCAGGTCGTGGCAGGTGCGCAGGGTGCGCGGGTCGTCCGGTCCGCAGATCCGGGCGAAGTCGGGCACGAGCGCGGTGAGGATCTCGACCGCCTCCGCCGACTCGCCGGCCTCGCCGTGCCGCCAGGCCCGGTCGGCCCGCCGGCGCAGCTGCTCCGGGCTGGGGTCGTCCGGGCGCAGCATCCCGGGCCGGACGACGCGCAGCCGCTCCAGCACCTCGGCGGCTCCGGCGGGCCGCTGCTCGGGCCGCTTGGCGAGCAGTTCGGCGATCAGCGCGCCCAGCGCGGGGTCCTTGCTGCGGACCCGGGACGGGACCTCCTCCAGGTGCCGGTACATGTACTCGGCGGCCGAGGCGGCGCGGAACGGGCGCGCGCCGGTGCAGACCTCGTACAGCATGATGCCGAGCGCGTAGAGGTCGGCCCGGCCGTCCACCACGCCGCCGGACCAGCACTCGGGCGCCAGGTACGGGACGGTGCCGACCACGTTGCCGGTGGAGGTGAGCCGGACGGTCTGGGTGACCAGTCGGGCGATGCCGAAGTCCAGGACCTTGGCCCGCTCCCCGTCCTGCGCGATCATCACGTTCTCGGGCTTGATGTCCCGGTGGACGATCCCCGAGCGGTGCGCGGCGTCCAGCGCCTTGCACACGTGCCGTATCCAGCGCAGCGCCTGCTTGTGGTCCGGCCGGCCGTCCTTGAGCACCTCGGACAGCGCCCGGCCGCGGACCAGCTCCATCACCAGGTACGGGATCTTCCCGGAGGCGGTCTCCGTCCACCCGTAGTCGTAGACGGTCACGATGTGTGGGTTGTTGAGGCCGCCGGCCGTCCGGGCCTCGCGGACGAACCGGCTGACCGCCTCCCGGTCGGTGGCGTGCTCGGCGAGCAGCACCTTGACCGCGACCTCCCGGTCGATGGTCGTGTCGGTGGCCCGCCAGACCACGCCGAACCCGCCCCTGCCCAGCTTCTGCTCCAGCCGGAAGCGACCGCCGAGCACCTCGCCCTTCTCCATGCCCTCCCCCAACTCGACCGCGCCCGCCCGGCATTCGCCGTCGGGAGGGGGTCACCATAGCGGCGGGCGGGAAAGAACGGGTGAACGTCCCCGGCCGGCCCTCCTACGGCTTGGGCCTGGGCAGCCCGGGCGGGTTGATCTCCGACTTCGGCACGGCCTCGTTGTCCAGGCCCCAGCGCTTGAGCACCTGCCCGTACGTGCCGTTGCGGATCAGTTCGTCGATCGCCCCGTTCAGCGCCTTGACCAGCCCGTTGTCCTTCCGGGTGGTCGCCGCGATCTTGCCGAGGACGTCCGCGCCGCCGCCCGAGTAGGTGCCGACGACCTCGGTCTCACCGGTCTGCACGGCGTGGAAGGCCAGGCTGGGGTTGGGGCCGGTGTAGACCTCGATCCGGCCGGAGGCGAGCGCCAGGTAGTACTCGGTGCCCTGGAAGTACTTGATGTCGATCGGCTTGAGCCCGTTCCTGACGTTCTCCTCGCTCCAGGAGACCAGCAGCTTCTCCTGGTTGGTGCCGGTGGCGACGCCGACCGCCCTGCCCGCGAGGTCCTTGGGGCCGGTGACCTTGAGGCCGCCGCCCTTCTTCGCCTCGAAGCCCAGGACGTCCAGCCGGTAGGTGGCGAAGTCGTACTTCTCCTTGCGCGCCTCGGTGACGGTGATGTTGGAGACGCCGACGTCGTACTTGCCGCTGTCCAGACCGACGAAGATGTTCTCCCAGGAGACCGGGTTGAACTCGACCTTGAGGCCCAGCACGTTGCCGATCAGGGAGGCGAGGTCCGGCTCGACGCCGATGATCGTCCTGTCGTCGTTGGCGTAGAAGTCCAGCGGCGGGGTGGTGCCGATCGAGTCGACGACGGTCAGCGTCCCCTTCTTCCTGATCTCCTCCGGGACCAGCGCGGCGATCGCGTCGACTTTGGGCGTGGTGACCCGGTTCTGGTCCGGCGAGAGGTTCACCACCGTGCCGTCCGGCGCGGTGCTGCCCCTGGCCGGGGCGAGTTCCGCCGACGCGCCCGTGGCGGAGCCGCCGCAGCCGGCCAGGGCGAGGGCGGCGGCGAGCGCGCCGGCGGCGGTCACGAGGGCGCGACGGGGTAGGGACATGGCGGAACTCCTGCTCGGTGAAGGGGGGTTGGGGGGTAGGGAGGGTCAGAGGACCTTGGCCAGGAAGGCCCGGGTGCGCTCGTGCCGGGGCCGGTCCAGGACCTCGGCGGGCGGGCCCTGCTCGACCACCACGCCGCCGTCCATGAAGACCACGGTGTCGGCGACCTCGCGGGCGAAGCCGATCTCGTGGGTGACCACGATCATCGTGGTGCCGCTGCGGGCGAGGTCCTTGATGACGTCCAGCACCTCGCCGACCAGCTCCGGGTCGAGTGCCGAGGTGGGCTCGTCGAACAGCAGCACCTTGGGCTCCAGCGCCAGCGCCCGGGCGATCGCCACCCGCTGCTGCTGCCCGCCGGACAGCTGCCGGGGGTAGGCGGCGGCCTTGTCGGCCAGCCCGACCCGCTCCAGCAGCGCCAGCGCCGCCGCCTGGGCCCCGGCCTTCGGGCGGCGCAGCGCGGCGACCGGCGCCTCGACCAGGTTCTCCAGCACGGTGAGGTGCGGGAACAGGTTGAAGTTCTGGAACACGAAGCCGATGCCGGTGCGCTGGCGCAGCACCTCGCGCTCCTTGAGCTCGTACAGCCGGTCGCCGGAGCGGCGGTAGCCGATCAGCTCGCCGTCGATGGCGACGTGGCCGCGGTCCAGCTTCTCCAGGTGGTTGATCGCCCGCAGCAGGGTGGACTTGCCGGAGCCGGACGGGCCGAGCACCACGGTCACCGAGCCGGCCGGGACGTCCAGGTCGACCCCGCGCAGCACCTCCAGCCGGCCGAAGCTCTTGTGCAGGCCGCGGACCCGCACCATCGGGGCGGCCGGGGCCGGGCCGGGAGGGTTCGGATCGGGCTTCGTCAGCGTGGTCACGACTGTCCTCCGGGGGTACGGGCGGCGGCGGGCCGGGTGCGGTCCGGCAGGTTCCGGGCGAAGGCCCGGACGCGCTGCCACGGGGTGGGCGGCGGGGTGCGCTCGGCGCCGCGGGCGAAGTGGCGCTCGACGTAGTACTGGCCGATCGAGAGGGCGGTGGTCAGCAGCACGTACCAGACGGTGGCGACCATCAGCAGCGGCACCACCCGGCCGGTTCGGCCGTAGACCACCTGGGCCTGGTAGAAGAGTTCGCCGATCGCCATCACGTAGACCACCGAGGTGCCCTTGAGCAGGGAGATCACCTCGTTGGCGGCGGCCGGGAGGATGCCGCGCATCGCCTGCGGCAGCACGATCCGCCGGCCCTGCCGCCAGCGCGGGATGCCGAGCGCGGCGGCGGCCTCCCGCTGGCCGGCGTCCACCGCGATGATGCCGCCGCGGATGATCTCGGCGGCGAACGCGGCCTGGTGCAGCCCCAGGCCGAGCACCGCCGCGCCGAGCGCGCCGAGCACCCCGACCGTCTCGACCTCGCCGAAGGTCGGGCCGAACGGGATGCCGATCCCGAACCGCTTGTACAGGTAGGAGAGGTTGAACCAGAACACCAGCTGGACGATCAGCGGGATCGAGCGGAACACCCACACGTAGGCCCAGGCGATGGAGCGCAGGATCGCGCTGCGGGACAGCCGCATCGCGGCCACCGCGGTGCCCAGCACGAAGCCCAGCACCGTGCCGTAGGCGGTGAGTTCGAGGGTCCGTCCGATCGCCCGGAGGATGGTGTCGGCGGTGAAGTAGAGCCGGAACGTGGCCCAGTCCCAGCCGGGGTTGGTGGCCAGGCCGTGGGCGAACTGGGCGAGCACGACCAGCGCGGCGATCCCGGCGGCCCAGCGCCAGGGGTGGCGGGCGGGCACGGTCCGCAGACCGGCCAGTGCGTCGAGGTCGAGGTCGGGGTCAGGGGCGGGGGCGGGGTCGGCCGGGGGCGGGGCCGGCCGGGTCCCGGTGGTGACGGTGGTGACGGTGGTGGTGACGGTCATCGGAGGTCTCCTCGGTGGCCGGCGCTCAGGCGTGCTCGGGCGGGCTGATCCGCGATTCCTCGATCGCCGACTCGGCGACCCCCCACTTGCGCAGGATCCGCTCGTACGTCCCGTCCTTGATCAGCTGGTTGACCGCCGCCTGGAGGGCCGGGGCGAGCTTCGAGCCCTTCTTCAGGGCGAAGCCGACGTCGAGCCGGTGGAACTCGTTGAGGAAGCGGGTCCCGGAGGCCTCCTGCGCGGCCTGGTGGCGCAGGCCGTTGATGGTGGACATCTCGATGTCCACCCGGCCCTGCTGGAGGCTGGTCAGCAGGGCGCCGCTCTCGCTGAACGCCTTGACCTCGTACGGCTTCTTCCCGGCGTCGGCGCAGACGTTCTTCCGGCTGTTGAGGGTGGTCTCGAAGGTGGTGCCGGCGCCGGTGCCGATGGTCAGTCCGCACAGCTGGACCAGGTCGGTGACCGGCTGGACCGCGGTGTTGTCCTTCTTCACCGCGAAGCCCTGGCCGTCGTCGATGTAGGTGACGAAGTCGATGGTCCTCAGCCGGGCCGCGGTGACCCCGAAGTTGCCGGTGCCGACGTCGTACTTCCCGCTGTCCAGGGCGGGCAGGATGGTCTCGAAGGCGGCCTGCTCGCGCTGCACGGTCAGGCCGAGCAGCCTGGCCACCGCGTCGGTGAAGTCCACGTCGATCCCGGCCGGCTTCCTGTCGGCCTGGTCGGTGTAGAACGCGCTGGGCGGCGCGCCGAAGGCCGAGCCGAACTTCAGCGTGCCGGCCCTGCGGACCTCCTCGGGCAGCAGCGCGGCGGCGGACTCCGAGGTCCTGAGGCCGGAGACGAGGTCCTCGGTGGCGGTGGCGGCCGGACCGCCCGCCGCCGCGCCCGCGATCTTCGGGTCCGAGCCGCAGGCGGCCAGGGCCAGGACCGGCAGCAGGACGGCGGTCGCGAGCAGGCGGCGGCGGACGGTGGTGGTTCTCACGAGGGGGCCTTTCAGGAGGTCGTGGTCAGAACGGGCAGGTGCTTCTCGAAGGGGAGCGGCCCGATGGTCAGGGGGTCGGCGGAGACGTCGAACAGCGGGGTGTAGCCGGCCGCCAGGTAGAGGTTCCTGGCCTCCGGCTGGCGCGGGCCGGTGGTGAGGTGGAAGCGGGTGTAGCCGGCCGCGGCCGCGGTCCGCTCCAGCTCGGCCAGCACCCGGCGGGCCAGGCCCCGGCGCCGGTGCGCGGAGTGCGTCCACATCCGCTTCACCTCGGCGGTGCGGTCGTCGTAGCGCTTGTACGCGCCGCCGGCCACCGGTTCGCCGTCCTCCAGCAGGAGCAGCAGCACGCCGTGCGGCTCGGCGAAGTCCCCGGCGGGGTAGCGGGTCATCTCCTGGTGCGCCTCGGGGCCGTACCGGGTGACGTACTCGTGGGTGAGCTCGCGCAGCAGCGGCTCGACCAGCGGATCGTCGATCGCGGCCCTGCGGAACTCCCACCCGTCGGCCGGGCCCGCGCCTGCGCTCACGCCTGCACCGCGATCAGCTGGTGGCGGTCGCGCTCGGCCCGCTCGGCCCTGGCGGCCCTGGCGGCGTCCCGCTTGGCGACCTCCTCGCGGACGATCGGGATGACGTACCGGCCGAAGTCGATCGCGTCGTCCAGCAGGTGGTAGCCGCGCGCGGAGAGGATGTCCACGCCGAGGTCGTAGTAGTCGAGCAGCGCCTGGGCGACCGTCTCCGGGGTGCCGACCAGCGCGTTGGAGTTGCCCGCCCCGCCGGTGGCCGCGGCGGTCGGGGTCCACAGGGCGCGGTCGTAGCGCTCGCCGGCCTCGGCGATCTCGATCAGCCGCTGGGAGCCGACGTTCTCGGGCGCCGCGGTCCCGCGCGTCCCGGCCCCGCGCGTCCCGGTCGCCGGGTTCGTCCCCGCCCGGTCGGTGCCCCGACGGTCCCGGATCGCGGCCACCGTCCGGTGCGCCTTCTCCCAGGCCAGCTCCTCGGTCGGCGCGATGATCGGCCGGAACGCCACCTGGATCCGCGGCACGTCGGTGCGCCCGGCGGCCCGGGCCGCCTCCTTCACCCGCTCGATCTGCTCGGCGGTGCGGGCCAGCGGCTCGCCCCAGAGGCAGTAGACGTCCGCCTCGGCGCCGCCGGCCGCGTAGGCCGCGTCGGAGGAGCCGCCGAAGGAGACCCCCGGGCGCGGCTGCTGCACGGGGAAGACGTCCGAGACGAAGTCGTCGAAGCGGTAGTGCGGGCCCTCGTGGTCGAAGGGCTCCCGGCTGGTCCAGGCCTTCTTGACGATGCCGATGTACTCCCGGGTGCGCTCGTAGCGCTGGTCCTTGGTCAGGAAGTCGCCCTCGCGCCGCTGCTCGTGGTCGTTGCCGCCGGTGATGAAGTGCACGGTCAGCCGGCCGTCGCTGATCCGGTCGAGGGTCGCGAAGGTCTTGGCGGCGAAGGTCGGGTAGGAGACGTTCGGCCGGTGGGCCAGCAGGATCTGGAGGCGCTCCAGGTGCGAGGCGAGGAAGGCCGCCGCGGCCGACGGCTCCGGGGCGCCGGCCCCGTAGGCGAAGAGCACCCGGTCCCAGCCGTGGTCCTCGTGCGCCCGGGCCAGCCGCAGGGTGTAGTCGCGGTCGAAGGCTGCGGTGGTGCGGGCGGTGGTCTCCGAACCGTCGCCGGTGGCGGCGATACCGAGGAATTCGACGGGCATGGCGGAACCTTTCGGGTGGGCGGGACTCCGGTGGACTGCGGGTGGGCAGGGGGTGCCACCCGGCCGGAGGCGGGGGGCGCCGGAGGCGGCCGCGGCGGGGCGGCCGTCGAACACGTGACGGTGGACGTGACGGTGAAAACGGCGACGGGAGGGGACTGCCGGAGTGCGGGAGAGCCGGAGTGCGGAAGGGCCGGAGCGCAGTGCGAAGTCGACGGCGGCAGCGAAGGCCTGACGCGTCGCCGGTAGCCGACGACGGATCCGGGCCGCGACGGGGCGAACCGAGGGAGGGCTCCCCGCCGGGAGATCAGGCCGGACGGACGGCCCGCTGCCGGGTCAGCCGCGACACGCCGCGGACCACACCCGACCGAAGTCGATGTGGTCGCGGCTGACCAGGGGCTGCTCGGCGTACATGGCCTCAAGTTGAGCAGTCGGCCGATCGGTACGTCAACCATCCATCATTGCCGCACTGTTGCGATCTCCTGTCGCTTTTCCGACGCGCCCCGGCCGGGCCCTCCGCCGTCCCGATCACCCTTGACAGCCGTCGATCGCGCATGCGTACGATCGGCGCGGAGTGCAGTGCAATGCGCCGGCCGTGTTGAGGGACGCGGGCCGCGCCCCCGTACGTGACCACCGCCGTACACCTCCCCGCCCGCACTCCGCCCAGGAGCCGCCGCCATGGCCACCCCGCAGGACGTCCTGCCCGCCCCCTCCGCACTCGACCGCCCCCCCGCGCCGCCCGCCGCCGAGGCCCGGATCGTCGCCCGCCGCAAGCCCGGCCAGTGGGCCGCCGCCGCCGTCGCCCTGCTGCTGGCCGCGATGGCGGTCAACTCGGTGATCCGCAACAAGGCCTTCCAGTGGAGCGTGGTCGCCGACTGGTTCACCGCCCGGTCCGTGCTCGACGGACTCGCCCTGACCCTCTGGCTGACGGCCGTCACCCTCGCCCTCGGCTTCCTGCTCGGCACCCTCCTCGCCACCATGCGGCTGTCCGCCAACCCGGTGCTGCGCACGCTGAGCTGGGTCTACATCTGGGTGTTCCGCTCCACCCCGCCGCTGGTGCAGCTGCTGTTCTTCTTCAACATCGGCGCGCTCTACCCCACCCTCGGCCTCGGCGTCCCGTTCGGCCCCGAGTTCGTCACGGTCAGGACCGTCAACCTGATGGGCCCCACCCTGACCGCCGTCATCGGCCTCACCCTGCTGGAGACCGCGTACGCCGCCGAGGTGATCCGCGGCGGCATCCTGTCCGTCGACCGCGGCCAGCTGGAGGCGGCGTCCGCGCTCGGGCTCGGCCGGTGGCGGGTGCTGCGCCGGATCGTGGTGCCGCAGGCGATGCGGGCGATCGTTCCGACCGCCGGGAACATGCTGATCGGCGCCCTCAAGGGCACCAGCATCGTCAGCGTGCTGGCCGTCTCCGACCTGCTCTACTCGGTGCAGCTGGTCTACCTCCAGTCGTACCGGGTCATCCCGATGCTGATGGTCGCCACCATCTGGTACCTGGTGGTCACCACCCTGCTGTCCGTCGGCCAGTACTACGTGGAACGGCACTTCGCCCGGGGCGCCACCCGCGACGGCCTGCCGCCCACCCCGCTGCAGCGGGCCCGCGCGGCCTTCGTGAAGGTGGTGCGGGCATGACGGCGCTGGTCATCGTCGGCGCCGGCCCGCGCGGCACCGGGCTGCTGGAGCGGATCGCCGCCAACGCGGCCGAACTCCTGCCCGAGGAGCGCCCGTTGGCGATCCACCTGGTCGACCCGTACCCGCCGGGCGCGGGCCGGATCTGGCGCCACGACCAGTCCCCGCTGCTGCGGATGAACTCCATGGCCGAGGACGTCACCATGTTCACCGACGAGCGCTCCACCCTCGAAGGGCCGGTCCGCCCCGGCCCCTCGCTCGCCGAATGGGCCGCGCGGCAGGAGGAGTTCGCGCCCTACCGGGAGGTCGCCGACCCGGCCGTCCGGGCCGAGCTGCGCACCCTCGCGCCCGCGGACTTCCCCACCCGCCGGGCCCAGAGCGCCTACCTGGACTGGGTGTTCCGCCGCGCCGTCGCCGAACTGCCGGCGCACATCGCGGTCACCGTCCACCGCGACACCGTCCGGCGGATCGAGGGCCCGGCCGACGGCCCGCAGAGCGTCCACCTCACCGACCGGACGCTCACCGCCGACCACGTCGTGCTCACCCTCGGCCACCTCGACTCGGCCCCGCACCCGCGCTTCGCCGCCGACGCCGCCTTCGCCGCCCGGCACGGCCGCTTCCACCTCCCGCCCGCCCACTCCGCCGACGTGACCGCCGAACTGGCCGCGCTCGCCCCCGGCGAGCAGGTGGTGCTGCGCGGCCTCGGGCTCGCCTCGGTGGACCTGGTCACGCTGCTCACCGAGGGCCGCGGCGGCCGCTTCGAGCCGGTCGGGGACGGGCCCGCGCTGCGCTACCTGCCCTCCGGCCGCGAGCCGGTGCTCCACCTCGGCTCCCGGCGCGGCGTCCCGTACCACTCCAAGACCGGCTACCGGCTCCAGGGGCCGCCCGCCCCGCTCCCCCGGTACTTCGACGAGGCCGCCGTGAACACCGTGCTCGCCACCGGTGGGCAGCTCGAACTGCGGCGCGACTTCTGGCCGTTGATGGCCAAGGAGATCGCCTTCGGGCACTACCACGAGCTGTTCCACGCCCACCCCGGGCGCACTGCCCTGCCCTGGCCGGAGTTCCTCGGCCGCTACGACCGGCACCACTGGTACGGCCCCGAACTCGCCGCCCTGATCGCCGAGGCCGTCCCCGACCCGGCCGACCGGATCGACTTCGAACGGCTCGACCACCCCCTGGCCGGGCTCGAACTCGGCACCGACGAGGAGCTCCAGGCACACCTGCGCGGGTACGTCACCGCCGACGCCGACCGCCGCGCCGACCCGGCGCACAGCGCCGACCTCGGCGCCTTCCTCGGCCTGCTCTCGCTGTTCGGCCAGCTCCCCCGGGTGATGGCGAGCGGCCGGCTCACCGCCCGGTCGATCGCCGAGGAGGTGGACGGGTGGTTCTTCGGCTACTTCAGCTTCCTCGCCTCCGGCCCGCCCGGCTTCCGGCTGCGCCAGCTGCTCGCCCTCTCCGAGGCCGGGGTGGTGCGCTTCCTCGGCGCGGACGTGCGGGTCGAACGGGACGAGGCGAGCGGCACCTGGCGGGCCGGCGGCGCCACCGTGCCCGGCCACCGGGTCACCGCGACGGCGCTGGTCGAGGCGTACCTGCCCAAGCACGCGCTGGCCCGCACCCTGGACCCGGTGCTGCGCGACCTGCACCGCACCGGGCGGATCGTCGAGGAGGTGGTCACCGACCCCGACTACACCCACCGCTCCGGCCTGGTCACCATCACCCCCGCGAACAGCCGGCTGCTCGACCCGGCCCTCGGCGGCGCCCCGCACCCCCGCCGCACCGCCCTCGGCCCGCACACCAGCCTGCGCGCGGCCGCCGCCTTCGCCCGCCCGCGCACCAACGCCCCGGGCTTCCGGCAGAACGACTCCGCCGCCCGCGCCCTGCTCCACGCCCTGGCCGCCCTCCCGGCGCCGGCCCTGGCGGGCTGAGCGCCGTGGCGACGGCGCTCAGGCCCCGAAGATCTCCTCCACCAGGTCCTCGTCCGAGACGTGGTCCGGTGCGTCGAACACCACGTCCGCGACGCCCTTCAGGCCGATCCCCCGGTCCAGTGCGTCCATGCAGGCCCGGGCCTCCTCGTCGGTGGCGAAGTCCCACAGCCGCAGCCGCCGCACCAGCACCAGCGCCTCCACCGGGCTCATCCGCGGCGTGCGGCGGCGCTGCCCCGGCCCCTTGCGGCCGGCCTGGGCCAGCTGCTGCTGGTAGCCGGCCAGGTCCCGCCAGGCCTGCACGGTGCTCGGGTGGTGCTCGCCCAGCACCCGGGCGAGGTCCGGCAGCAGCCCGTGCAGCTGGAGCACCGCGCCCTGCGGGTCGCCCCGGTTGGCCCGGTGCAGCGCGAGGTCGTGCCGGGCCTTCAGGACCCGCGGGTCGTACGGGCCCCAGGCGGCGTGCAGGTCGGGCAGCAGCTCGTTCATCAGCCGGATCGCGGTGACCGGCGCACCGCTCTCGCCGACGCACCAGACCAGGTGGTAGCGGGCGCCGAGGGTGTCCGGGTCGACCGCGCCGAGCGCCGCGCGCATGTCGTCCACCAGGGCGGTCAGCAGCCGGACCGCGCCGTTCAGGTCCCCGGTCCGGCTGAGGTACCAGGCGAAGTCCCGCCAGGTGCACAGGGTGTCCCGGTCGCTCCGGCCGAGCACCGTCACGCACTCCTGGGCGAGCGTCTGCAGCAGCATCGCCGACTCGCCGGCCGTGGCCGCCCGGTACGCGGCGGACCGGCGCTCGCGCAGTGCGGCCCGGACGGACTCGGCCGGCGGCGTGGCCGTCACCGGCGGCGTGGTCAGCGGGGGCAGCACCGACGGGACGGCGGGCGGCGCGGCGGGCACGGGCGCGGGCGGCGCGGCAGGCGCGGGCGGCGCGGCGGGCACGGGCGCGGGC
>NZ_JBHVRT010000017.1:0-178349 GCF_042885555.1 Kitasatospora sp. NPDC058048
GTTTTGTTTTATCCCCCCCCGGGTCTTCCCCCGGGGCGTTACCTCGGGGGGGGGGGGGGGCCCCGCGACGGGGCGGGGCCCCCTGGAGGGTTTCCCTTCCAGGGGCCCGAGCCCGTTCGCGTCGCGCGGGTGTCAGGTGCGGTGCAGGGCGAGGCGGGTGGCGAGTCCGCCGCCCACGCCGGCGAGGACGGCGGCGGGCAGGCACCACAGCGGCCAGGCGGCGAGGCCGAGGGCCCCGTCGAGCGACCACTGGCCGGGGCCGGTGGCGGTCAGTGCCGCGGCGGTGACGATCAGGACGAGGGGGAACTCGTACCCGTCGTGCTGGACCCACAGGCCGTGGGGCCACTTGACCGTCAGAGCGACGGTCATCACGCCCATGACGCCCGCGGCGGCCAGCGGGGTGAGCAGGCCGAGGGCGAGCATCAGCCCGGCCCCGACCTGGGTGACGCCGGCGGCCAGCGCGGTGAGCCTGCCGCCGCGGAAGCCGTCGCCCCGGAACTCGGCGGTGCCGCCCTCCAGTCCGCCGCCGCCGAGGTGGAAGCTGACCTTCTGGACGCCGTGCCCGGCGAGCAACAGGCCGACGACCACGCGCAGCAGGAGTAGGCCGGTGTTCATGTCGGACTCCGTCGGGTGGGTTCGGTCAGCCGGCGGCGTGCGGGTTGATCATGGACTGGGCGTAGACGAGGCCCATGCCGTAGGCGCCGCCGTGCTCCTTGACGAGCTCGGTGACCGCGACGTAGGTCTCGGTGCGGGCCCAGTCGCGCTGGAGCTCCAGCAGGACCTGGATCCAGGTGACGGGCACGGCGCCGGCGGCGGTCATCCGCTGCAGGGCGTGCTCGTGGGCCAGCGGGCTGACGCCGCCGGAGGCGTCGGCGACGACGTAGACCTCGTAGCCCTGGTCGAGGGCGGACAGGGCGGGCAGGACGAGGCAGACCTCGGTCCACAGGCCGGAGAGGATGATCTTCTTGCGGCCGGTGGCCTTGACGGCCTCGACCAGGGCCTCGTCCTCCCAGGCGTTCATGCTGGTGCGGTCGACGACCTCCTGCTCGGGGAAGACGGCCTGCAGCTGCGGCAGGATCGGGCCGGAGAAGGACTCGGCGGCGACGGTGGACAGCACCGTCGGAACGCCGAAGATCTTCGCGGCCTTGGCCAGGCCGACGGTGGCGTTGATGATCGCGGTGCGGTCGCCGCTGCCGGTGCCGAAGAACATCTGCGGCTGGTGGTCGACGAACAGCATCATCGCGTTGTCGGGGGTCAGCAGGTCCGGGCTCGGAGCGGCGTGAACGTTCGCGAAGTCAACCATGACGGCTCTCTCTTCTCGTGAATGCGGGGAACGACACAGGAACATGACACTGCGTCAGGCGCCCGGCCGGATCGGCGGGGCGGTACGTCGACGACACTAGCCCGCGGCCCGTGCGGGGTTCTGCTCGCTGCGCGCCCGGGACTGTTCCCACAACGCACGGCCACGGGCGGATCCACGGGAACCGGACCGTCGGACGGTGAAGTGCGCTGCCGGGCAACTGGCGATGCGCTGCGGAGAACCTCGCCCGCCGCGGTCCGCCTAGGTTCGCTGCGAGGCCTGCGCCGAAACACCACCCAACGAAGGGACTTCCCTTGTCCACCATGCCCGTTGCCGGGGTGCGCCCCGGTGCTCCCGAGCAGCCCGCCGACCTCGTCGTGCGCAACGCCAAGGTGTTCACCAACGATCCGCGCCGCCCCCGGGCCACCGCTGTGGCCATCCGGGACGGTCTGATCCGGGCGGTCGGCGACGACGCGGACGTCGCTCCGCTGGTCGGCCCCGGCACCCGGGTGGTCGACGCGCTCGGGCGCCGGGCCGTCCCCGGACTCAACGACGCGCACCTGCACGTCATCCGCGGCGGCCTCAACTACGTGATGGAGCTGCGCTGGGACGGCGTGCCGACGCTGCGCGAGGCCCTGGCGATGCTGCGCCTGCAGGCCGAGCGCACCCCGCCCGGCCAGTGGGTGCGGGTGGTCGGCGGGTGGTCCGCCGACCAGTTCGCCGAACGGCGCCTGCCCACCCTGGCCGAGCTCAACGCCGCGGCGCCCGACACCCCCGTCTTCGTCCTGCACCTCTACCAGTCGGCGCTGCTCAACAAGGCGGCCCTGCGCGCGGCCGGCTTCACCCGGGACACCCCCGACCCGGCCGGCGGCCAGATCGTGCGCGGACACGACGGCGAGCCCACCGGCCTGCTGATCGCCGCCCCCGGCGCCCTGCTGCTCTACTCCACCCTCGCCAAGGCCCCCACCCTGGACGAGGCCGACCGCATCGGCTCCACCCGCCACTTCCTGCGCGAACTGAACCGCTTCGGCCTCACCTCCGCGATCGACGCCGCCGGCGGCTTCCAGAGCTTCCCCGAGAACTACGGCACCGTCATGGAACTCGCCCGCCGCGGCGAGCTGAGCCTGCGCATCGCCTACCACCTCTTCCCGCAGACCGCCGGTCAGGAGCTCGACGACCTCACCCGCTGGGTCAACACCGTCCGCCCCGGCGAGGGCGACGAGTGGCTGCGCCTCAACGGCGCGGGGGAGAACCTCACCTGGGCCGCCGCCGACTTCGAGAACTTCACCGAGCCCAGGCCGCAACTGGGTGCCTACGAGAGCGAGTTCGAGAAGGCCGTCCGGATCCTCATGGAGAACGGCTGGGGCTTCCGCCTGCACGCCACCTACGACGAGACGATCCGCCGCGACCTCGCCGTCTTCGAGAAGCTCGCCGCCGAGGGCCTCTTCCCCCAGGGCAACCGCTGGCTCTTCGACCACGCCGAAACCGTCAGCCCCGAAAGCCTCGACCGCATCGCCGCCCTCGGCGGCGCCGTCTCCGTCCAGAACCGCCTGTCCTTCCAGGGCGAGGCCTTCGTCTCCCGCTACGGCGCCCCCGCCGCCGCCGAAGCACCCCCGCTGCGCGCGATGCTCGACCGCGGGCTGACTGTCGCCGCGGGCACCGACGCCACCCGCGTCTCCTCCTACAACCCGTGGGTCGCCCTGCACTGGCTGGTCTCCGGCCGCGCCGTCTCCGGGCGGCGGCTCGCCGCCGAGCACAACCGCCTCAGCCGCGAACAGGCCCTGGAGCTCTACACCCTCGGCGGCGCCCGCCTCACCGGCGAGCAGGACGTCAAGGGCCGTCTGACGGTCGGCAGTTACGCGGACCTCGCGCTGCTCGACGCCGACTACTTCACCGTGCCCGAGGCCGACATCCCGCACATCGAGTCCGTGCTGACGGTCGTCGGCGGACGCATCGTCCACGCCACCGGGGAGCACGAGGGCCTGGCCCCGGAGCTGCCCGAGGTGACGCCCTCCTGGAGCCCGGTCACCCGCTTCGGCGGCTACCACGCCACCCCCGCCCCCAGCCTGGCTGCCGGGGTCCGCCAGGCCGAGGGCGTCCTGGAGGCCGTGGCGGCCTCCGGCGAGCAGCACGCCTGGCGCGCGGCCCGCGGCCTCGCCCTGCCCGGACAGTCCCAGCTGCCGACGGACCCCTGCTTCCTCTGATTCCCCCGAGGCGCCGTCAGTTCCGCAGCGGGGCGCCGCCCCGGGCCGCTCGCCGAGGCCCGGGGCGGCGCCCCCGCCCGCAGCCCCCTTCCGTACGAGGAGCCGTCGTGACCACACCCCCGCCGCCGCAGCCGTCCGGACCGCAGATCCACGACCGCCACCCGCTGGCGCTGGCCCTGTTCGCCCTCACCCTGGTCAGCGGCCTGATCGACGCCGTCAGCTACCTCGGCCTCGGCCACGTCTTCACCGCGAACATGACCGGCAACGTCGTGGTCGTCGCCTTCGCCCTCGCCGGAGCGCCCGGCTTCTCCGTGGTCGGCTCCCTGACCTCCCTCGCGGCCTTTCTCCTCGGCGCCGGGGTGGCCGGCCGGATCGCCACCCGCCAGGGCGCGACCCGGCGACCCGCACGACTGCGCGCGGCCTTCGCCCTGGAGGCCGTGCTGCACGCCGCGGCCGCCGCCGTCCTCTTCGTGCGGAGCCCCGAGGGGTTCGCGCAGTACGCGGTGATCGCCCTGCTCGCCCTGGCGATGGGCATCCGCAACGCCACCGTGCGGGGCCTGGGCGTACCGGACCTCACCACCACCGTGCTGACCCTCACCCTGACCGGCCTGGCCGCCGACTCCCGCCCGGCCGGGGGCGCCGCCCCCCGCCAGCGCCGCAAGATCCTCTCCGTCGTCACCATGCTCGCCGGCGCCGTCCCCGGCGCGCTGCTGGTCCTGCACGGGCAGATCGCCTGGGCCCTGGTCGCCAGCGCCGTGCTGGCCGCGCTCACCGTGCTGCTCTACCGCGAGTGACCGGGACGGCTCCGTCCCCGCCCCGCCCCGGCGGCAGCGGCACGGGGACCGCCGGCGACGGTGCCCGTCGACGGGCCGGGCCGCCGGGGTCCGGGGCCGTACCGGCAGCGGAACGGTGGTTCCGGCGGGCGGTAGCCTGGGACGCCCGGTGAGCGGATCGGCCGGCCCGAGGGAGAGGAACCAGTGGCGGAGGACAGACGGTTTCCGGTCCTGGTCGGGCGGCAGCGGCAGACGGGACTGCTGACCGCGGCGCTGGTCCAGGCCGTGGACGGCGCGAGCGGGTCCACCGTCCTGCTGCGCGGCGACGCCGGTGTCGGGAAGAGCACGCTGGTGGCCTGGGTGGAGCGACTGGCGCGCGAGCGCGGGTTCACCGTCCTGCGCGCGGTCGGCACGGAGGCGGAGACGGACCTCGCGTTCGGGGCCCTCCACCAGGCGTTCTGGTCGCTGCTCCAGCACTCCGACGCGCTGTCCGCGCATCAGCGCGAGGCCCTGGACAGCGCCTTCGGCATCCGCTCCGGCACTCCGAGCGGCTTCGCCGTCGGCGCCGCGACACTGGCCCTGCTGGAGCGGGCGGTACGGACCGCCCCCGTGCTGCTGGTCCTGGACGACCTGCACTGGATCGACTCGTCGAGCGCGACCGTCTTCGCCTTCCTGCACCGGCGGTGCGCCGAACTGCCGGTGGTGATCGTCGGGGCCAGCCGCGCGAACGGACCGGCCGCCCAGACCTGGTCGGCCGAGGCCGTCGACGTCCCGGCCCTGCCCCGCGAGGACGCGGCCCTGCTGCTGGGCACCCGCTACCCCGAACTCGCGGTGCCCGCCAGGGAACGCGTCCTGGCCGAGGCGGCCGGGAACCCGCTGGCGCTGGTCGAACTGCCGCGCCAGCTGGCGGACGCCCAGCAGCGGGGAGCCGCCCCGCTGCCCGAACGGCTGCCCCTGGGGCGGAAGCTGGAACGGATGTTCGCCGAACGGCTCGGCACGGTGACGCCGGAGGTCGGCCGCCTGCTGCTGCTCGGCGCCCTGGCCACCGGCCCGGACTCCGGCAGCGCCGAGTGGCTCCGCGCCCTCGCGGACGAGAACGCGCGGGAGATCCTGGAACGGATCGAGGCCGAGGGCCTGGCCCGGCTCGACCAGGCCGGACAGCTCGTGTTCCGGCACCCCCTGGTACGCACCGCCGTCGTCTCCGCCGCCTCCGACACCGCCCGCCGGGAGGCCCACCGCGCGCTGTCCGAGGCCCTCGCACCGGAGGACCCCCGGCGACTGGTCCACGAGGCGGCCGCCGCCCTGCTGCCCGACGAGGACCTCGCGCACCGCCTCCAGGAGGCCGGCCACGAGCTGGCCCGCCGGGGCGGCGAGGCGGAGGGCGCCCTCCTGCTGGAACGCGCCGCCGTCCTCAGCCCCAGCTCCTGCGACCGCGTCCGCAGGCTCACCCGGGCCGCCGTGATGTCGGCCCGCGGCGGGCAGCTGCGCCACACCGCGGCCCTGGTGGAGGAACTGAGGAGCAGCACGGTCCCGCAGGACATCGCCCCGCTGTTCTCGTACGCGGTGGTCTACGCCGACCAGAGCCACCGCGTCGACTTCGAGTCCTCCGCCGCGCTGCTGCCCGCGGCCCTCGACGCGCTGACCGCGCCGGGCGCCGACACCTTCGGGGGGCTGGTCGAACAGGCCTGGTTCAAGCTGCTCCTCGCCGCCACGTACACGGACGACCCCTGGGCCTGGCGCGCCCTGGAACGGCACCGGGACGACGTCTCCGACGTGGGCCGGCTCTGTCTGCGGGCCTGGACCGAGCCGGGCCCGGACGCGGCCGCCGCCCTGCTGGCGACCGCCGACGGCATGACCGAGGAGCAGGAGGCCGGCGCGGCCTGGCTGCTGCTCTGGACCGCTTCGGCGCTCGACAACCCCGACAGCGCTCTGTGGCAGCGCTTCTCCGGGCTGCACGGCTACGCCACCCAGGGCTCGGTCGCCAAGGCCAAGGCCCACCAGGACTACCTGCTCGGGCACTGGGACCGGGCGGCCGTCTGCCTGCGCGAGGCCGAGGAGGCGGACGAGCTCGGCTACCACACGAACGGCCTGATGTTCCGCCAGTACTACGCCCACTTCCTGGCCGGCCGGGGCGACGTGGCCGGGCTCCAGGAGATCGAGCGGACCATCGGGCCGGTCGCCACGCGCGCCCGGATGCGGTACGTCCTCGACCGCCTGACCCATCTGCGGGGCCTGGCCGCGCTTGCCCACCGGCGCTACGAGGAGGCGTACGCGCACTTCTGCGAACTCACCCCGCCCGGGCGCCTGCCCGGCGGCCAGCCGTGGCACCACACGCTGGTCCTCGACCTGGTGACGGCCGCCGTGCACACCGGACGCCTCGACGAGGCCCGCGCCCACCTCGCGGCCGGAGCCGCGGCGCGCTCGGCGGAGATCTCCGGACGCCACGCCTTCCTGTGCGCGGCCGCCACCGCGCTGGCCGCGGACGACCCCGAGGCCGAGGCCGCCTACCTCGCCGCGTACGCGGTACCGGGCGCCGAGCAGTGGGTGTTCGACCTCGCGCGGCTCAGGCTCGCCCACGGCGCGTGGCTGCGCCGCCGCCACCGGCCCGGGGCCAGGGAGACGCTGCGCGCGGCCCACCACGTGTTCCGTCGGCTGCGGGCCACCCCCTGGGCGGCGCAGTGCGAGGAGGAACTGCGGGCCGCGGGCGACTCCGTGGCGCTGCCGCAGGACGGACCGGCCGCCGACCCGTCCGGGCTGACCGGCCAGGAGCTGCGCATCGCCCGGCTGGCCGCGACCGGCCTGACCAACAAGGAGATCGGCCGGCAGCTCCGGCTGTCGCCCCGTACCGTCGGGGCTCACCTCTACAAGATCTTCCCCAAGCTCGGCATCACCTCGCGGGCCGCGCTCGCCCATGCCCTCGATGGCGGCTGACCTGGGGAAACGTCCGCCCGGCCGGCTTGCCCCGGCCACCCCGCCGGGTTTCCCGGCGCACCGCCCCGGGACGACAGTCAGATGACCTACCGGCCCGCCGCGCCCGCGGGCCACGCTGAGAGTGCGCAGGACTCCGGCGGAAGGACGGTCAGATGGGCTTGCGGGTGACGACGGCGTCGGTCGCGGACCGCGACAAGGCGGCCTTCTGGAGCGGAGCGGTGTCGCGGTCGCTGGTGCCGCTGGAGGTGCGCCCGCTCACCGGGCGGCCGTTCGACGGACTCCTGGAGTCGCACCGCCTCGGGTACGTGCGGATCTCCACGCTGGAGGCCGACGCGGCCCGGCTCTCCCGCACGGCGGCGCTGATCGCGCGCACGCCGCACAGCGAGCCGCAGGTCGGGGTCGGCGTGCAGGTGTCGGGCCGGGCCGTCCTGGAGCAGGACGGGCGCCGCGCGGAGGTGCCGCCGGGCGGGCTGGTCCTCTACGACACGGCGCGCCCGTTCGCGGTGGACTACCCGGAGCGGTTCCGCACCCACCTGTTCCACGTGCCGCGCCGCCTGCTGGGGGTCCCGGAGCGCGACCTGCGGCACGCCTCCGCGACGGCCGTCGGCCCGACCGACGGGTGCGGACCGGTGATCCTGCCCTTCCTGGGTGTTCTCGCCGCCTCCGCGCACTCCTATCCCGACCCGGTCGGGGACCGGCTGGCCGGCAGCGTCGCCGGCCTGTTCAGCACCCTCATCGCCCAGCTGGTACCGGCCGGGGAGGCCGACGGACCGGGTGCCCGGAACGCCCACCTGGTCCGGCGGGTGCGGGAGTACATCGACCGCCACCTGGGCGACCCGGACCTGTCGCCCGAGCGGATCGCCCGGGCCCACCACATCTCCGTGCGCTACCTGCACCGGCTCTTCGAGGGCGAGGGCGTGACGGTGAGCCGCCTCGTCCAGCGGCTCCGCCTGGACGCCTGCGCCGGCGAGCTGGCCCGGCGCGGCCGCACCGCGCCCACCGTGTCGGCCGTCGCCCAGCGCTGGGGCTTCGCCAACCCGGCGCACTTCAGCCGGGCCTTCCGCGCCGCCTACGGCGTCCCGCCGCGCGAGTGGCGGGCACGCCCGTACGACGAAGCCGGCTGAGGAGCCGGCCGCCCGCCGCAGGGCACGACCAGGCCACCACGGCCGGGGCACACACGGAGCCACCGTGCCCGTCGACCGAAGCCAGGAGCAGAGAGTTGTCCGACCCCACCCCCCTGTCCGACCGGCGACCGGTGCTCGACCGGGCGCTCCAGGAGTTCCTGGACGCCCGGGTCGGCCGGTCCGCCGACGAACTGCCGGACCTCTCGTTCGCGGTGTCCGACAGCGCCCCGGGCGACGGCGCGTCCGGGGGCGGCGGCGGCGGGGGCGGGACGGGGAGCGGGGACCCGGACGATCCGTACGGCACCACCTCGGAGTGGCTCGCACTGCCCTGCGGGCCGACCGGGCGGGTGCACGTCCAGGTGACCAGACCGGTCGGTGCCGCCGAGCCGAGTCCGGTGGTGCTGTTCCTGCCCGGCCTCGGCTGGTCGCTGGGCGACGCCGCCTGCTACGCCCGGCTGATCCGGAAGTTCGCCCTCGGAACCGACGCCGCCGTCGTCTACGTCGACTATGACCGGGCGCCCGCGGCGCGTTATCCGGTGGCGGTCGAGCAGTGCCACGCGGTGGCCCGCTGGATCCAGGAGCACGGCCACGAGATCGGCCTCGTCGGCAGCCGGATCGCGGCTGTCGGCGACTCCGCGGGGGCCAATCTGGTGGCGGCGTTGACGCTGCTGGCGCGTGAGCGCGGCGATGTGCGGCTGGCGCAGCAGGTGCTGCTGTACCCGGTCACCGATGCGGACTTCGACACCGGCTCGTACCGTCGTTTCGCCAGCGGTTATTTCTTGCATCGTGACCACATGCGCCGGTTCTGGGACGACTACCTGCCCGAACCGCGGCTGCGTACGCGGGCCACGGCGGCGCCGTTGCGGGCGTCGTTGGAGGAGCTGGTGGGGTTGCCGCCGGCGCTGGTGGTCACGGCGGAGGCCGATGTGCTGCGGGACGAGGGCGAGGCGTATGCGGCCAGGCTCCGGGCGGCCGGTGTGCCGGTGGTGTCGACGCGCTACCAGGGTGTGATGCACGGCTTCCTGCTCGTCGGCGGGATCCATCCCACGGGCACCACCCGGGCCGCGCTGATCCAGGCCGTCGACACCGTGCACATGGCGCTGCACCGCCGCTTCTGGTGAACCCCGCCCGCCGCCTCGTCGTAGGCGGCGGGCCGGGTCACCAGGGTGCCTCAGGCGGCCGTACCGGCAGCGGGTTCGATCCCGGTGGCGGGGGCGTCGACCTCCGCCTGGAGTGCCCAGATCGGCTTCCAGGCCTGAATGGTCGACGTTGTCGCAGGGACGTCGGAAGCGCCATGCGAGGGGACGGCGGGCGAGGGCAGGACTATGGCTGCGATGGCCGCCGCGTACAGGACAAATTTGCTCACGAAAATTCTTTCCCGATGATCGTTTGAGCGGATTATCGGGAATGATTGCATGACAGTCGGTCCGTGCGCCAAATCGAACCTGCCAGGAGTTGGCATTGAGCCAACTTGGCGAGTTTTATTCGGTTTGCTGATCGAATTTGTTGCGAAGATTGCGCATTGTTTTCGATTCTGGCAGGCGAGCTGACTCGGCGAGCTCAACGGCGCGCTGAAGTGTCGTGCGGGCCGCGGCAACCTGTCCGGCCTGCAACTGCAGCTCGGCCAGCGCCTCGCAGGCGTGGGCCTCTTCCTCTGTCGCCTCGATCTGCCGGGAGAGGGAGACGGCTTGCTGGAGGTGGTTGAGCGCCTCGGATGTCCGGTCAAGGGCGTGCTCGGCTCGGCCGAGTCCGCGCAGTGCGGCGGCCGCCTCGCGCTGGGCGCCGATCGATCGGGCGAGTTCGAGGGCCTGCGCGTGCCGGTCCAGGGCGGCGTCGTTCCGGCCCGTCTCCAGGTATACAGTTCCCAGCCCGTTGATCGCGTCGGCCTCGTCCTGACGGTTCCCGGTCTGGCGAAAGGTGTGGAGTGCGGACCGGAGGAGTTCGGTGGCGCGGGCTGACTCGGCGGGGAGCGGCAGGGAACCCGCAAGGTTCATGCGGATGATTGCCAGGTTGTCCGGTGACAAGATGTCTTCCCCGATGGCCAGGATCTGTTCGAAGGCATCGCGGGCGGCATCCGGATTCCGGGCGTTGATATGCGTTCCGGCGAGATTGCCGAGAATCTGGAGCCGGAGGCGCGAATCGTTCAATGATTCAGCCAAAGGCAGAGCCTCGGTGAACGATTCCAACGCTTCCTGGGTGTCGCCGAGATGTATGAGGACCGCCCCGAGATTGTTCAGGCATCGGGCTCTGTTCCATTCGTCGCCCGATTTTCGGTGAACCTCGACGACCTGGCGCTGCATCGACAGTGCAGTCGACAGATCGCTCTGGCTCCAATGGATCCTTGCGAGTCTCTCCATCGCCTCCGCAGCGCACCCGGCGTCGCCAGCCGCTCGCGCGATGGCGAGTGTGCGTTCGGCGGCGCGTTCGGCGAGGGTGTACCGGGCGGTGTGGATCCGGATCGAGGCCAAGGCCAGGAGGGCGTGGCTCTCCGCCATGTCCTCACCCCGGCTGTGCCAGTGGTGGGTCGCGGCTCGGTGCATCTCGTCGGCCTCGCGCCACAGCCCCTCGGAGTCGAGAAGTTCGGCGAGGACATGGGCGAGCCAGGCGGCCTCCTCGCCCAGGCCGGTGGCTCTGGCATGAGCCTCCACTGAGACCAGGCCGGGGAGTTCCGCCCTCAGCCAGGCCTTGATCGCCTTGTCGTCGGGCCAGTCGAGCTCGTCCGCCAGCTCATTCACCAGCCCTCCCGTGGGGGCGAGTTGCGGCAGCTCGGGGACGGTCCGCCGGAATCGCCGGGGATTGAGCGTGCGGTCGGCTCGATCGGCTGCCCGCAGCGCGAACCCGATGAGTCGCCGTACAGCCTGCTGCCGTTCCTCGGCCGTGACGAGATCGACGGCGAACTCGCGCAGGAGGTCGTGCAGCACGTACCGTTCCGGCGAGTTCTCCTGGAGCATGTGCAGGTCGTGCAGGCTCTCCAGGATCCGGTCGGTCTCCCGCAGGGGGCGTCCGATCAGGGCGGCGGCGGTGTCGGGGCCGAGGTCGGGGCCGGGGTGCAGGCCGAGGCGGCGGAACGCCTCCTGCTGGGTGCGGGAGAGCGAGCGGTACGACACGTCGAAGGCCAGGGCCACGCTTTCGAGCCCGTGGCGGAGTTCGTTGAGCCGGCCGCTGCGGCGGGACAGCCGCCGCACGAAGTGTTCCAGGGACCAGGTGGGGTGGGCCTTGAACCGGCTCGCCGCCAGGTCGACGGCGAGCGGGAGCCCGCCGCACCGCTCGACGAGCGCATCGACCTCGGCGGGATCGCCGGTCCGTTCCTTTCCGGCCAGTGCGACGAAGAGTCCGGCCGCGTCCTCGGGCGACATGGGGTCGAGGTAGAGCGGACTGCAGGGGAGTTCGGCGAGCCGGTGACGGCTGGTGACGAGGATGCAGGCGGCGGGATTGCCCGGGAGCAGGGGGCGGACCTGTCCGGGCCCTCGGGCGTCGTCGAGCACGACCACGGCCCGGCGTTCGGCGAGCAGGCCGCGGCACCGGGAGGCCAGCTCGTCCCGGTCGGTGGGGATCGAGGCGGCCGGGACCCCGAACTGTCTGAGCAGCAAGGTCGCCACCGCCTCGGTGTCCAGCGGCTGTTGGGCGCCGCCGTTGGCGCGGAGGTCGACGTAGTACCGGCCGTCCGGGAAGCGGTCCCGGAGGAGGTGCGCGGCGGTGACGACGAGGCTGGTCTTCCCGGTGCCGGCCATGCCGGAGACCGCGCGGATGCAGCCGCCCGCGCTGTCCGGCGAGCCGCTCGTGGGCGCCGACAGCAGGTGCCGGAGTTCGGCGTCGCGGCCCACCATCCGGTGCCGCACGGGGAGGTAGTTGCTGCGCGCGGGGCCGTGCTCGGCGGCGATGGGCGCAGCGACGGGCCGTCCCGGGCGGGTCAGGATCTCGCCGATCGGGGCGCGGCGGAGGATGCGCTGCTGAAGTGCCCTGAGCTGTTCGCCGGGTTCGGCGCCGAGGTACTCCAGCAGTTCCCGCCGGGTCCGCCGGAACACGTCCAGCGCCTCGGCGAACCTGTCGCAGCCGTAGAGCGCGGTGATCAGGTGGCCCGCCACCCGCTCGTCGGTCGGTCGCTGTTCCGCCAACGCGGCCAGTTCGGGGACGAGTTCGGCGAAGTGCCCGAGTCTGAGCTCGACCTCGCAGCGGGTCAGCATGGTGGCGAGCCACTGGTCGCGCATGGTGCTTCTGGTGGCCCGGGCCCATTGGCCGGGCAGGCCGGCGAGGGGCTCGCCCCGCCAGGTGTCGTCGGCGCGCCGCAGGAGTTCGAGCGCCTGGCGGTCGTTGCCCGCGTCGGCGAGCGATCGGGCGCGTCGCCCGAGCCGCACGTACCGGGGCCAGTCGACCCGGTTCGGATCGGTGTCCAGGGCGTAGGCGTGCGACTTGCGGTTGATCACCGCGGGTGGCGCGCCGTCGTCGGCGTGCTGTGCCTTCCGGAGCGCGGAGCGCAGCCGGGAGACGTAGGAGTGCACGGCCTCCCGGGCTTTGGCCGGGGGCTCGTCGCCCCAGAGCCGGGTGATCAGGGTGTCCAGTGGTACCGGTCGGCCGACGTCGAGTGCGAGTGCCGCGGCGAGACAGCGCAGCTTGTTGGTCCCGAGCGCCACGGGCCTTCCGTGGACGGACAGTTCGACTGCTCCGAGCACATGGAACTCCACGGTACCCCCGCCGGTCGGTCCCCATCCGTCGCCTCGGAGAGCATGGCATGTGTGCGGCCGGTCGGCCATAGCACGTACCGGCCTCGGGGCGGTTCGGCTTCGGCATGTTCTCCGGCTTTCCGCCTGCTGTGTGGTATCCGCCCCGGGCCCGCCGTCGCTCGGGCCCGGCATCGCTCGGGCCTGGCGTCGCGTCAGGGCCGGTCTCCCGCGGGCGGTTCGGCGGCGGGTGCGGAGGCCGTCGACATGCGTCACCGGCTTGACTGGTGACGCGTGGGGTTGCCATCATTGCGTCACCGGCTCGACCGGTGACGCTGCGAAGGTGTGAGTGCGTCACCGTGACGGGTCGGACGCCGATTCGATCCAGATGGGGAGCACCAGTCATGGCAGTCAGCTACACCGCCGTTGTCGACGTCGACGGTGAGGGCCGCAACGGCGGCCGGGTCCGTTCCTCCGACGGGCTGCTGGAGACCGGTCTCGCCACTCCGAAGGAGTTCGGCGGCGGCGGTACGGCGACCAACCCGGAGCAGCTCCTCGCGGCCGGCTGGGCCGCGTGCTTCCTCGGGGCCCTTCGCCGGGCGGCCGGCGACCGCGGAATCCGGCTCACCAGCACCACCATCACCGCCGAGATCACGCTGACCCACGGCGACGACGACGAGTTCGCGCTCTCCGCGGTCCTCCGTCCCGTGCTCGGCGGCGTGGACCGGGCCACCGCCGAGGAGCTGGCGCACGCCGCCCACCGGATCTGCCCGTACTCCAAGGCCACGCGGGGCAACATCCCGGTCGTCATCCACGCCGGCGTCGCCGCCTGAGCCGCACCCCCTGACGGCGGGTCCCGTGCCTGTTCCCCCGTCCCGCACGGGACCCGCCCACACTCCCGCATCGCATCGCACCGCACCGCACGACCCGGGGCGTCGGGGCGCGCTTCGGGTGCTTCTCCATGAGTTCGTCCCGCAGTTCCTTCGCCGGGCACGGTTCGTCGTGCCGGCCCAGGAGTTCCGCGAGCAGGTCACCGGGCAGAGGCCGGTCCGGACGGCGGGTCACAACCGTTCACCCCCTCGGCGTGGATGGTGCTGCATGGCACCCAAGCCGGGGTCCGGCCGCCGAGGCGTGCGGTCGTGGAGGGACTACCGGGCGCCCGCGGCGGACGGCGTCTTCTTCCGCGCGCGGTAGGCGGCGGCCTTGATCTTGTTGCCGCAGGACTCCATGCCGCACCACTGGCGGCGCATGCCCCGGGACCGGTCGATGTAGACCCGGGTGCACTCCGGGTTGCCGCACTCCTTCATCAGGGGGACGTCCGGGCCGCTGAGGAGTTCGACCGCCTGGCGCGCGACGGTCGCCAGCGCCTGCTCGGGGGTCGCCTCGTTGTGCCGCCCGGTCATGGTGAGCTGCGGTGTCACGGGCGGCTTTCGCGCGGCGGCGTTGAGCACGGCGAGCGCCTCGCGGTCGAAGGCCTCGTCGAGCCGCCGGTTGGTGACGAGCCGGTAGATCGCCTCGCGGACGGTCGTCGCCTCGCGGACGTCGTGCTCGTCACCGGGCGTGATCGTGTCCACCAGCCCGCAGTCCAGGTACCAGGCGTTCAGGCGCTCCGGCGTCACGAACATCTCGAACCGGACCGTGCGTCGTGCACGGAGCGTGGCCGCGAAGTCCAGAGCCGGGTGCCCGCAGACGAAGACATGGTCAAGGTTCACATCACCATGCTGACAGGTGACTGTGTCGAGGTGCAATAACGCGTGGCGCCGGCCGGGTCCAGCCGCAGCTCGCGGCCCCGCCAGCGCCGGCGCAGCCAGCGGTCGTGGCTCGCGAGGACGATCGCGCCGGGACCGGCGCCGAGGGCCTCCTCCAGTTCGTCGCACAGCCGTGGGGAGATGTGGTTGGTGGGCTCGTCGAGCAGCAGCAGTCCGGGCGGGTCGGCGACCAGGAGCGCCAGTGCGAGCCGTCGGCGCTGCCCGACGGACAGCCGGCCGACGGGCTCGTCCAGGTCCGCCGCGGGCAGCAGCCCCAGCGAGCCGAGCGGCACCTCCTCGGCGCGCGCCGCTCCCAGCGCCAGCCGGTAGATGGTGCGGGCGGTGCGGTCGGGCCGGTCGAACACGGTGTCCTGGGTGAGCAGCCCGACCGTCAGCCCGGGGCGCCGGCGGACGGTGCCCTCGGCGGCGAGGTGCCCGGCGAGGACGGCGAGCAGCGTCGACTTGCCCGTCCCGTTGCCGCCCGTGACCAGCAGCCGGTCGGTCGCCGCCACCTCCAGTGCGTCCAGTACGAGCCGGCAGGGTACCCGGACGTCCCGGAGCGACACCAGCGGCCGCGGGTCCTCCCCGGTGCCGGCGATCGGCGCACCGGCGTCCGCGGCCGGGGCGTTGACGTCCGCCACCACCTCCGCCATCGTCACCGCCGCCTCGGCCTCCGCACCCGGCGCCTCGGCCTCCGCCGCCAGCGCCCGGACGGCGAACCGCAGCGGGCGCGGCGGCGCGGGGACCTGTGCGCGCTCCAGCTCCTCCAGCCGCCGGGTGGCGTTGCGCACCCGGCGGGAGACCTGGCTCTGCACCCGGCCCGCCCGGTGGCCGTAGCCCATCTTCTCGTGGTCGCGCGGCCCCCGGTCCGGTGCGACCAGGTGGGCGGTCACGCCGGCGGACTGGCGCAGCCGCGCCAGTTCCTGCTGCTCCTCGGCGTGGCGCCGCTCCCAGCGCTCCCGCTCGGCGCGCTGCTCGCCCAGGTAGGCGCGGTAGCCGCCGCCGTAGCGGACCGGTCCGTCCACCGCCGGGTCGAGGTCGACCAGATCGGTGCAGACGGCGTCGAGGAACGCCCGGTCGTGGGTGGCGACGACGACGGTGCCGGGCAGTTCGCGGACCCGCTCCTCCAGGAAGGCGGCGGCGCCGTCGTCGAGGTGGTTGGTCGGCTCGTCCAGCAGCAGCGCGGCCGGCCGTCGCACGAGCAGCGCGGCGAGCGCCAGCCGGCCGCGCTGCCCGCCGGACAGCGAGCCGAGCGTGCGGTCGTGCCCGAGGGCGTCCAGGCCCAGCCCGTCGAGGACCAGTTCGGCCCGGCGGTCGGCGTCCCACGACTCCCGGTACCGGGCCTGTTCCAGGCGCCTGCCGTAGGCGTCCAGGAGGTCCGGGTGGCCGGGGTCGGACTCCGGGAGGCGGGCGATCTCCGCGCCGAGCCGGTCCAGCTCCGCGAGGTCCTCGCGGGCCTCGCGCAGCGCGTCGTCCAGGACGGCGGCGACGGTGGCGCGGGGCTCGAAGGGCATCTCCTGGTGGAGGAAGCCGAGGTCCGCGGGGCGCGAGACGCTTCCCGCGTCGGGTTCGTCCACGCCGGCGAGCACCCGCAGCAGGGTGGACTTGCCGGCGCCGTTCTCCCCGATCAGGCCGATCCGGTGGCCGGGGGCGGCGGTCAGGCCGACGCCGTCGAGGACGCGTCGGCCGCCGAGGTCGCGGACGAGGTCGTGGGCGATCAGGGCGTGCTGGAGCACGGGGAACCTTCCGAGGTGGGGGGTGGTGGGCCCGCCGGGCACGGTGCCTCGGCGGGCCGCGTCGCACGTCGGCGGATCACACCGCGGGCGCCCCGGTCTCCTTCAGCGTGCCGTCGGCCAGCCGGAGCCAGCGGTTCACCCCGATCTCGGCGAGGAAGCGCTCGTCGTGACTGACCACCAGGAAGGCGCCCTGGTAGGAGTTCAGGGCGCTCTCCAGCTGGCCGGCGCTGACCAGGTCGAGGTTGTTGGTGGGCTCGTCGAGCAGCAGCAGGTGCGGGGCCGGCTCCGCGCACAGCACGCAGGCCAGGGTGGCGCGCAGCCGCTCGCCGCCGGAGAGCACCCCGACCGGCAGGTGGGCCCGGGCCCCGCGGAAGAGGAAGCGCGCGAGCAGGTTCATCCGCTCCGTCTCGGGCCGCTCGGGGGCGAACGCGGCGAAGTTCTCCGCCACGGTGCGGTCGAGGTCCAGCAGGTCCAGGCGCTGCGAGAGGTAGGCGATCCGTCCGTCGTTGCGCTTGATCTCCCCGCTGTCCGGGGCGAGTTCGCCGGTGACCAGGCGCAGCAGGGTGCTCTTCCCGGCGCCGTTGGGCCCGGTGAGCGCGATGCGCTCGGGGCCGCGGACGCTCAGGTCGACGCCGCCCTCGGCGAACACCGGCCGGCCGGCGTGGCGGACCTGCAGGCCCTCGCCGAGGAAGAGGTTGCGCCCGGCGGGCACCTGGGTGTCGGGCAGTTCCAGGGAGAGGCGCTGCTCCTCGCGCAGGGCGCGCCCGGCCTCGTCGAGCCGGGCCTTGGCCTCGCCGACCCGGGCCGCGTGCATCTGGCCGGCCCGGCCCGCGGACTCCTGGGCGCCGCGCTTCATGTTCCCGGCGAAGATGCGGGGCAGGCCGGCGTTCTTGAGGTTGCGGGCGGCGTTGCTCTGGCGGCGATCGGCGCGTTCGCGGGCCTGCTGCATCTCCCGCTTCTCCCGCTTCAGCTCCTGTTCGGCGTTGCGGACGTTCTTCTCGGCGACCTCCTGCTCGGCCCGGACGGCCTCCTCGTACGCGGTGAAGTTCCCGCCGTAGAAGCGCAGTTCGCCGTTGCCGAGTTCGGCGATGTGCTGCATCCGGTCGAGCAGCGCGCGGTCGTGGCTGACCAGCAGCAGGCAGCCGTTGAAGTCCTCCAGCACGTCGTAGAGCTTGTGCCGGGCGTGTGCGTCGAGGTTGTTGGTCGGTTCGTCGAGCAGCAGCACGTCAGGGCGCTTGAGCAGTTGGGCGGCGAGGCCGAGGGAGACGATCTGGCCGCCGCTGAGCGTGCTCAGGCTGCGGTCCAGGGTGAGGTCGGCCAGGCCGAGACGGTCGAGCTGGGCGCGGGTGCGCTCCTCGATGTCCCAGTCGTCGCCGATGGTGGTGAAGTGCCGCTCGTCGACGTCCCCGGATTCCACGGCGTCGATGGCCCGGATGATCCCGGCGATGTCGAGCACCTCGGCGACGGTGAGGCCGGAGGTCAGGGGCAGGCTCTGGCGGAGGTACCCGAGCCGTCCGGTGGACGTCACCGAGCCGGTGGCGGGCTTGAGTTCGCCGGCGATCAGCTTGAGCAGGGTGCTCTTGCCGGAGCCGTTGGGGGCGACCAGGCCGGTCCGGCCGGCGGGCACGGTGAAGGACAGGTCGTGGAAGACCGGGGTGTCGTCGGGCCAGGCGAAGGAGACGTTGGAGCAGACGACGGCAGCGTCGGACATGGGGATGACCTCGAAGGGAATGAGGGCAGGAAGATGGACCTCTGCCCTGGGCAGACGTGCGGAAAAGGGGTACGACGAAGCCGACCACTTCGGCGGCGCTCCTGAAGCACCGGCCGGTGGCCGTCAGATCCGGGTCTCACCCGGAGATGTCGTCGTCACCCGCCACGTCTGCCACTCCTCGATCACACGACTACAGGTCACGGCCACTGTAGCAGGGGCCGCCGGCCGGCCGGATGGCCGGACGGGTGCGCGCCCCGGTGGGTGTCGACCACAACTGTCCTTGGCGGCAGCGGCCTTCGCCCCGGCCGGGGCATGCCGAAGGGGCCGGAAGCCGGTGCTGTCGGCCCCTTCGGTGCGGGGTCACTCGACCCGAAGGGGTCCCGCGAAGGACTTGCGCAGGGCCGGGGGAGCGGCGACCGGGAGCAGCGCGGCGAGCATCCGTCCCTTGAGCGTGTTCGGCTGTCGCGTCAGCTGGACGTCGACCCGGGTGCCGTTCTCCTCGGGGGTCATCCGGAAGACCCAGCCGCCCCCGGGGCCGAAGAGCTTGGAGTCGAGGGTGGTGACGGTGACGGTGTCGCCGCCCGGTTCCCACTCGTAGCGGGCGCGCTCCCAGGCGGCGGAGGTGCCCTCGGTGACCTCGGCCCAGGTGTCGCCGAGCGCGTGGACCTCGAAGTGCTCGGCGTCGATGCTCGGCCAGGCCTCGGCGCGGGACGGGCCGAAGTCGGTCAGCACCGCCATGACGTCCTCCGTGCCGAGCGTGGAGACGAGATGGAACCGTACGACTGCCATGGTGGATGTCCTCATCAAAAGTAACTGCTCTGACCGGTGACGCAAGATTTCCATGAGCCTCCGTCACCTGTCAAGGTGGTGACGATTCATGGGGGAGTGCCCGGGGCCGCCGCCGTACGGCGGAGTCACGCGTCCGGGGCGGCGGGCATCCGGTCGAGGGCGTCGCGCAGGGCGGCGCGGGAGGTGATCCCGAGCTTGGGGAACGCCCGGTAGAGGTGGGAGCCGACGGTGCGCGGGGACAGCCGCGTCCGCAGGCCGATCTCCTTGTTGGTCAGACCGCCCGCGGCGAGGTCCGCGATCCGGCGCTCCTGCCAGGTCAGGGCCGCGACACGGGCCGCGCCGCGGGCGGGGGAGGCCGGCGGGCAGGCGCCGGTGGCGTGCAGTTCGGCCCGGGCCCGCTCGGCCCAGCCGGCCGCGCCGAGCCGCTCGAACGCCTCCGCGGCGGAGGTCAGCGACGACCGTGCGGCCTTCCGCCCCCGGGCCTGGCGCAGCCGGACGCCGTGGGCGAGGCGGATCCGGGCGAGCTCGAACGGGAAGGCGCCGGCCGCCGGGTGGCCCTCGGCGCGGCGGCGCCACTCGGCGGCCTCCGCCGGGTCGGTGGCGGTCATGGCGAGCGCGCCGTACGTGACCAGGGCCAGGCGCGGGGAGAGGCCGGGCAGGCCGGCCTCCCGGGCGGCCAGCGCGTGCTGGCGGGCCTGCTCGCGGCGGCCGGTGTGCAGGGCCGCCTCGACCAGGTCGAGCAGCGTCCGGGAGGCCTGCTGCGCGCAGGGCGCGAAGGAGCCGGGCGGCGTGATCGCGGTGGCGTGCAGGTAGGCGGATTCGTAGTCGCCGGCCGCGAGGGCGGCGGCGGCGCCGACGGCGTCGGCGAGCTGGGTGAGGAGGCCGACGCCGCGGGGGCGGGCCCAGGCGTCGACGTCGGCCCGGAGCTCCCGCGCGCGGTCGGCCCGGCCGCGCATCGCGGCCAGCAGGCCGAGGTGCGCGCGGGTCTGGTGGGCGAGCAGCGGGTGCTGGTGGACGGCGGCCAGTTCCAGGCCGCGCTCCCCGGTCCGCTCGGCCTCGTCCCACTCCCCGGCGGCCAGTTGGTCTTGCATGATCAGGTGCAGCATGGTCAGGCCGGCCGTGGCGGCCCCGGTCCGCAGCTCGCGCTCGACGCCGCGTCGCAGGTGCGGCCGGAGCCGGCCGAGGGCGTCCACGTGGTGGGCGGCGACCGACAGCCGGGCCAGGTCCCAGGGCTGCGGCGTGTCCGGGCCGGCGAAGGCGCGTTCCACCCGCTCCCGCACCCCGGCGCCGCGCCGGACCACGTCGCTCCAGGCGTCCTGGCAGAGGCGGGAGGTCGGCGGCACCAGGTCGCCCAGGGAGGCGAGGAGCTCGTGGGTCCGCTCCCACCCGGCCTCGTCGGCGGCGTACCGGTTCACGGTCAGGAGCAGGTCGACCAGCCGGGTGAGCGCCTCGGTCGGCTCGTGCCCACCGCTGTCGCGGATCCCCTCGATCGCGGCGAGGACCTGGCGCCGCGCGGACCGGACGTCCCCGTCCTCGTGGAGCGCGCCGTACGCCGACACGAGCACCGAGGCCGGGGAGGCGCCCGCGCCGGACCCGCCGTCGCAGCGTGCCAGCTGCCGCGCCCGGTCCAGCAGGCCGGCGTGACCGGCCACGAAGGCCGCGTCGCCCAGCCGCCGGGACCGCTCCGCGCGGCTCCCGCTCAGCTCCGCGGCCCGGGTCAGCCAGGTCACCGCGGCCACCGCCCCGCCGCGCCGGGTGATCGAGCCGGCGGCGCTCTCCAGCGCGGCCGCGACCGCCTCGTCCGGGCCGACCGTCGAGGCCGCCAGGTGCGGGGCGCGCCGTTCCGGGTCCTCGCGGTGCACCCGCGCGAGCACCGCGTGCGCCGAGCGCCGCTCACCGGGAGTCGCCAGCTGGACGACCGTCGACCGCACCAGGGGGTGCCGGAAGACGAACTCGCCGCTGGACGGGTCGACGTCCAGCAGCCCGCTGTCCGCGGCCGCCTCGGCGCCCGTCATCCGGTAGTGCGCGCGGAGGGCGCGACCGGGCGCCGCGCCCGCGGCGACGCCGTCCAGGGCTGCGCGCAGCAGCTCCGCGCGGACGGCCTCGCCGAGCGCGCCGATCCGGGCGCCGTACACGTGCCGCAGCCGGCGGGGCAGCGGGACGCCCGCGCACCCCGGCAGCTCCGGCCGGCCGCCCGCCGCCCGGCCGTCGGGCAGCGCGGGGGCCGTGCGCAGGACCTGCGGCGGCAGTTCCACCAGGGCCAGCGGGTTCCCCCGGGCCTCGTCCAGGACCAGCCGCCGGATCCGGGGGTCCAGGCCGGGATGGCGCAGGGCCAGGAGCTGCTCCGAGGCCGGCCCCGACAGCGCGCCGACCGGCAGCGGCGGCAGCGCGGCCCGGTCGAAGTCGCAGGGCACGTCGGAGCGCAGGCCGACCAGCAGCTTCACCGGGCTCACGGTCAGGCGCCGCCCGACGAACCCGCACACCTCGGTGCTGGGGCCGTCGAGCCACTGGCCGTCGTCGAGCACCAGCAGCAGGGGCTGCCGCGACGCCGCGCGGGAGAGCAGGCCGAGGACGGCGACGCCGAGGGCCATGACCGAGGGCGACGGGCCTCCGCCGCGGCCGAACACGACGTCGAGGGCCGCCCGGTCGACGGCGTCCAGTCGGCCGAGGTCGACCAGCAGCGGGTGCAGCAACTGGTGCAGGCCCGCGAACGGCAGCTCCCGTTCGGCCTCCGCGCCGCACGCCCTGATCACCCGGTGGTTCCGGTCGGCGGCGAGCCCGGCGGCGTGCTCCAGCAGGGTGCTCCTGCCGACACCGGCGTCGCCCCGCAGCACGAGGGAGCGGCCCTCGGCGGCCGTCACGAATCCGGACAGCACCCGCTGCTCGTGCTCGCGGCCGACGATCCTCCCGTTGATCGGTTCCACGTGGCCCCGCGTCCCCTTCCTGTCGGTCCGTCCGGCGCGTCGCGCCCCGCGGCCGGCCCCTGCGCAGGCCCGTGCCCGGCACCGCCGGGTGACGGTGCCGGGTGGCGGGTGCGGGGCGGGTCGTCGGCGGGCGGTGGCGCGGGCGGCGGCCCGCAAGGGGCGGCCGGCAGCGCCGAAGTCATCACCGTCCTGACGGGTGATGAGACTGCCGTGTCCGATCGTCACCTGTCAAGATGGTGACACCTGAGGGCGGAAGGGCGCGGCGCCCGAGGGGCGCCGTACCGCGTTGTCACGCCGGGCCACCCGACAACTCAGGTCCGCCAGCGGAAGGTTGGAATGGGCCGGGGGAGGATCCTTGCATCTTCGACAAGGTGTCGGGGGTGCGGAATCGGCCAGGCGTGTGTGAGGCGCGGGCGCTTTGCCCGAATTTCATCACCGTCTTGACGGGTGACGATGCACGGTGCACCCTGAAGGTCGTCCCCGGCGCCGTGCGGGCGCCCGTCCTTGACCGCCGGTCTGGAGAGTGGCCATGAGCAAGCAGCCCGCGGGCGACCCCGCCGCCGAGGCGCGGCACGCCCGCTACGGCATCCTTCCCGAGCGCATCCGCTTCGAGGACATGACCGAGGAGGCGGCGGGCGGCCCGGGCGGCGCGGCGAACGCCGCGTACAACCCCGAAAGCTCCTGGAACTTCTACAACTGCCTGGCCGTCGACCTGGGCCTGTGACCCCGGTGGTCGATGGCCGGCCGGGGCGCCGGGCCGTGCGGGCGGCTCGGCACCGCTGCTGTCGACCTCGCGCGAAGGGGCCTCCTCGCGACAAGGGCCGAAGCCCCCGCCGGATTCGCCCGGAACGCCGACAGCGTGCTGCCGCCCGACGGACCGCCGGGCGGCAGCACGCTGCGGGGATCGTCAGGCCTGCTTGACCGTGATGCGCCCGTTGCTGGTGCTCAGGGTGAGCCGGTACCGGCCGGACGGGTCGTCGGAGACCCCGATGTCCTGGTGGCCGTTGTCGCTCTTCGCGGACACCTTGTACGCGGCGGCCGGCACGAGCAGGGTGATGGCGCCGTTGGAGGTCGACGCGGAGACGTCCTGCGGCCTGGTCGAGGTGATGTCGATCGCGCCGTTGTGGGTCTCGGCCTGGATGCGGTCGCCGTTCAGTCCGCGCCCGGTGATGGCGCCGTTGGTGGTCGTCACCTCGGTGCTGCCGTTCACCCCGTCAAGGTCGACCGCCCCGGAGTGGGTGGAGACCTGCACGGCGCCCACCCGGGAGAGGCTGACCGCGCCGGAGGAGGTCCGGCCGCTGACCGGCAGCCCCGCGGGGACGTCGACGGTGTAGGTGACCGAGCAGTGCTGGCCGCAGCCGCCGAGCACCAGCACGCCGTTCTCGACCCGACTGGTCGCGCCCGGCTTGTCGTCCTGGTAGCTGACCGACCGGTGCACGGAGACCTTGTCGAGGCCGTCCTTGCCGCGCAGGGTCACGCCGCCGGAGGTGGTGTCGAGCTTCACCGCGGTGATCGTCCCGCTCACCGCGGCGTCGTCGTCGAAGGTGTTGTCGGGAGCCAACCCGCAGGCACTGAGACCGCCCGCGGCGGCCGCGAGGACGACGAAGGACGCGAGACGGCCGGGCTGCTGGCGCATGTCATTCCCCAGATCTGGAGGGCGTTCCTGAACGGCCCCGTCGCGGGGCGGACCCGACGACGCTATCCCGGTGCGAAAGTCATCGGCCATGGGGCTAACCCCCGTCTCCCGATGGGGAGTTCCCCCACCTCGGGGGCGCCGGGCGGCTGCGGATCACCGGCGAACCGGCGCAGGGCGACGCCTCGCGGAAGCGGCGTCCGAAGCAAGCGCGACGTTCGAAGGAAGCGCGACGTCCGAAGGAAGAGAAGAGGCCCTCGGAAGCGGCGGCGTGATCGCGGCCCCGGCGGGTGGTACGACGTGCCCCGAGCGCGACATTCGGGCGGAGGGGCGCCGGATCGACGGGGGAGCGATCCGGCGCCCGGCTCGGCGTCGGGGGTCGCGGCCTCGCCGCATCACCCGGTACGGGCCGACCGGGGCTGCGCCGTCACGGCCACCCAGATCTGTCGACCCGTCAGAAGAATTCTACGGACAACGACTTGACCTGTCCATGGGGAGTTCGGGGCGCCGGGCGGAGGTCACGCCCCGCGGGTGATGATCTCCTTCACGCCTTCCATGACGGCCTTGCCGGTCCGCCACTTCCGGAGGTGGCGGTCCGCCGCCAGTTCCTCGACGGCCGAGGTCAGCCAGGCGTCGTCACCGAGCCGTTCGACGTGGCCGAGGTCGACGATGTCCCCCAGCAGTTGGCGCAGCACCGTGAGCTCGGGCGCCGGGTACCACCACCCGTGGTGGACGAACCGGGGCCGCCACAGGTCGTAGGGGTGCCGGACCATGGCACTGAGGCAGGAGCCGTGGGCGCCGATCGCGCCGTCGTACGTGTTCAGGAGGCCGCCGACCGGCGTGCTGGGGAACCGGCCGCGGGTGAACCCGAGTTGCAGGCTCATCAGGCGGTCCCACGGCACCAGGAACGGATCCCGCCCGGCGACGCGGTGCTCGAATCCCCCGGGGAGGACGGCGAGGTGCGCCGTGCTCTCGTGGTCGCCGATGAACCAGCCGCCGTCGATCCGCACCAGGGGTCCGAGGCCGACGGGCGGCGCTTCGGCGCGGGAGGCCACGGGGGAGCCGGAGACGGCGGGGGAGTCGGAGGAATCGGGGGTGTCGGAGGCGGTCGACCGGTCCGCGGCGGTGGGGTGGTTGGCGTTCACGGCTCTCCTCAGGGCATGCGGTGCTGCGCACCGACCAGTCTTCCCGGCGCCACCCCTCGGGTCACCATACCGGCCGGCAGGGGCCGTTGAGCGGGAGGACGCGAAAGCCGTCCTCCCGGCGCCGGAGTTACTCGGCCTCGGACCCGGCCCCGACGCCGGCGCCGGAGTTCGACGCGGCGCCCGCCGGGACGGCCTCCAGCGCGGTCATCCGCGGGAGCAGGAGCAGCACCGCGACCAGCAGGACGAGCAGCAGGCCGCCGCCGATCAGCAGCGGGGTGCGGATGCCGACGGCGGAGGCGATCCAGCCGCTGAGGGCGGCGCCGGCCATGATGCCGAGGCGGCTCAGCAGCATGTAGCAGCTGTTGACCCGGCCGAGCAGCTCCTTCGGCACGGCCTGCTGGCGCAGCGAGATCGCCTGGATGTTCCAGGTGACGATCCCGAAGCCGACCACGCCGTACAGCGCGGCCACTTCGGCCACCGAGGTGCTCAGGCCCATCAGGATCAGCGAGACGCCCATCAGCAGGAAGGCGAGGGCGATCCGGGTGCCCCGGCCGAGCAGCCGGCTGAGCCGGCCGGCCAGCGTGCTCGCGGCGGTGCCGCCGATGGCGCCGGCCGCGAGCACGATGCCGTAGGCGGCGGCGGGTGCGTGGATGACCCTGGTGACCATCAGGACCATCATGGTGGTGCCCATGAAGCAGGCGAGCGCGCCGAGGGTGGAGAGCACGGCGAGCATCCGCACGTCGCGGTGGTGGAACAGCCAGTCGACGCCCTCGCGGATCTCGGTGAGCACCGGGCGGCGGTCGGCCCGGGTGCGCGGCGCGGTGGAGCGGCCGGTGGCGGCGACCAGGACGGCGGCGAGCGCGAAGGACACGCCGTCCACCGTGAAGGGGGCGGCGGCGGCCACGGCGAACAGCGCCGAGCCGAGCAGCGGGCCGATCAGGTTGCCGCCGACGAGCATGTTGGCCTGCATCCGGCCGTTGGCGGCGTCGAGCTGGTCGGGGCGGACCAGCTCGGGGACGGCCGAGGTGGCGGCGTTGGAGAAGACCGTCTCGCCGCAGCCGAGCAGGAAGGCCAGCGCGGCGAGCGCGACCAGCGGCGGGTCTGCGACGAAGATCCAGCAGGCGAAGCCCAGGACGACGGCGGCGCGCGCCGCGTCGATCGTCCACATCAGCCGTCGCCGGTCGGCCCGGTCGGCGAGCACGCCGCCGTACAGGGACATCAGCAGGAACGGCAGGGACGCGGCGACGGAGACCACGGAGACCGCGCCGGGGGAGTCGGAGACGGCCACCGCCAGCAGCGGCAGGGCGGAGTCCCGCATGCCGTCGCCGACCGAGGATATCGCCGACGCGGACCACAGCAGGTGGAACTTCCGGCCCAGTTGAGGACGGCTTTTCGAGGGCTTCGCGGCCAGGTCGGCTGAGGTCACCGACGCAGTATGTCATGTCCGCGGAGGGTCGTTCGGGCGGTTTCCGAACTGCCTGAGGTGTCCAGAACTGTCCGTGTCGGGAGGGGTGTCGGGCTCATCCGCCGGTGTCCGGAGTGTCCGGTGGGCCTCGGTGGATCCGGCCGGGTCCCGGCCGCGTCCGCCCGACCCGCCAGGCCCGCCAGGCCCGCCAGGCCCGCCCGACCCGCCCGGACCCGCCCGACCCGCCCGGCCGGGGCGGGGCGGGCGCCGGCGGAGCGGGGCGGGCGAAACGCGAAGCCGGACGCGAACGCGACGCGAGCGCTCGCGCGCCCCCGGTCGCGCCCGGGGTCCCCGGGGTCAGTGCTTCGGCACGGCGTCCGCGGACTCCGGCAGCGGGTAGGCGCCGGGGTCGACCGGGCCCGGGAGGTCGGTTGCCGGGCGGCCGGGCGCGGTCGGGTCCGGCAGCGACGGCTGGGCCGGCGGGGCCGGGACCTGGCTGAACGGGATGCCGGGCGGCGACTGGACCGGGCTGGTCCGGCCGAGGGGCGGGGCGCCGCGGCCCTGGACGGCGCAGCCCGCCAGGCCCTCCAGGCCGTCCGGGCTCTGGACGGCCGGCTGGTTGCCGGTGAAGCAGTTGCCCGGGTCGACGGAGGCGAGTACCAGGTCGGTGCCGTTGCCGGTGGCCCGGTTGTCCTCGACGCGGTTGCCGCTCGCCGGGTGCCCGGGCGGGTCGGTGACGAGGATCCCGGCCGCGCGGTTGCCCCGGACCAGGTTGCGCTGCACCTGGTTGACGGTGCCGCCGCCGATCCCGATGCCGATGCCGTAGGCGCCGTCGGCCTGTTGGGGGGTGTCGGTGGCGTTGTTGTCGGTGACGACGTTGCCCGCGATCACCGCGCCGTGCTGCGGGGCGAGCGCTTCGAGGTCGTTGGAGTTGAGGGTGACGCCGACCCGGTTGCCGCGGACCAGGTTGCCGACGACGGTGAGGTTGTCGGAGGCGTTGGTGATCTCGATGCCGACGGCGTTGCGTTCGACGGTGTTGCCCCGCACCAGGGTGTCGCAGGGCTTGCACTGGCCGACGTAGATGCCGGAGTCGGCGCCCCCGGAGGCGTACGAGTCCTCGATGACTCCGCCGCGGGCGTCGAAGGCGTAGATGCCGTACAGGCCGTTGTTGTACGCGGTGACGTTGCTGGCGCGGAAGCCCTGGACGGGCGGGAAGCGGACGGTGTCCAGCGGGTCGTAGGCGGAGCCGCCGGCGCCGTGCTGCTGCAGCTTCTCGTCGGTGACGCCGGTGAACAGCACGCCGTTGGCGAGGTAGCCGTGGACGGTGAGGTTCTCCACCACCGAGCCGGGGCCGGAGACGGTGATGCCGTTGACCAGCCGCAGCCCGCCGTCCAGGACCACGGTGTTGCGGTCGGTGCCGCGCAGCACGATCTTGGGCTTGGTGAGGCGCACGCTCTCCCGGTAGGTGCCCGGGTCGACCAGCACGGTGTCCCCCTCGCGGGCCACGTCGACGGCCTGCTGGACGGTCGGGAAGTGCTGCGGGACCCGGATGACCGTGCCGTTCGGGTGCTTGGCGTCGGAGGAGGTCGAGCCGCCCGCGGAACAGCCGGCGAGGGCGAGGACGGCGGCGGCGAGCAGCGCGGGCAGGCGCCTGACGGTTCGGGTCCCGTGTGAGGGTGTTGCGGTCGGGCCGGGGTGACGGGTGGTCAAAAGTTGCATACGGCGTGTTCTATCGTCTCCAATGTCGCCCATGCATGCCGAAGCCGGAAAGGCGCAGGACCGGACACCGACCGTCAGGACCGGTGTGGGTCGGAGGGCTCTGATCACGGGCGGGGCGGTGGCGGCCGCCGGACTCGGTGCCGGGGCCGCGGCGTTGGCCCTGGGTGGCGGCGACGGCCGGGCGGACCCCGGCCGGCCGGCGGCGGCGCCGGAGCCGTCCGCCGTGCCCTTCCACGGCGAACGGCAGGCCGGGGTGACGGCCCCGCAGCAGCCGGCCACCCAGCTGCTGGCCCTCGACCTGGCGCCCGCCGCGACCTCGGACGGGCGGGCCGCCCTGCGCGGCCTGCTCGGCGGGCTGACCCGGGTGCTGGCCGAGGCGGCGGCCGCCCGCCCGGCGGACGCGCGGCTGCGGGACGGCCGGCCGGCCGGGCTCAGCGGCCTGGTGGGGGTCGGGCCGGGCCTCGCCGCCCGGCTGGGGCTGAACGTTCCGCCGGCCCTGCTGACCGAGCTGCCCGCCTTCCCGGGGGACCGGCTCGACCCGGCGCGCGGCGGCGGCGACTTGGTGGTCCAGCTGTGCGCGGTGGACCGCTGGCCGCTGTCCGTGGTCGCCGAGCAGGTGGGCGAGGCGGCCCGGGCGGCCGGTGCGACGGTGCGCTGGACGCAGTCCGGCTTCCTGGCCCGGACGGCCGGGGGCGCCACCCCGCGCAACCTGTTCGGCTTCAAGGACGGCACGGCGAACCCGGACGGTACGGACAGCGGGCAGTGGGTCTGGGGGCCGCCGGGACCGTACGAGCACGGGACGACGCTGGTCTACCGCCGGATCCGGATGGACACCGCCGCCTTCGCCGCCCTCTCCGGGGACCGCCAGGAGCAGGTGATGGGCCGCCGGGCCGGCGACGGCGCCCCGCTCACCGGCACGGCGGAGCACGACGAGCCGGACATCTACACCAAGAACCCGGACGGCTCGTACGTCATCCCGGCCACCGCGCACGTCCGCCTCTCCAGCCCCCGGCTGGACGGCGGCGCCCGGATGCTGCGGCGCGGCTACAGCTACGACGACGGCCCGGGCGACCGCGGCCTGCTGTTCTGCGCCTTCATGCGCGACCCGGCCCAGTTCACCCGGGTCCAGAACCGGCTGGCCGCCCGCGACGCCCTCAACGCCTTCGTCGAGCACACGGCCTCGGCGGTGGCCTACGTGCTGCCGGGCGCGCCCGAGGGTGGGACGCTGGGGGACGGGCTGTTCGGATGAGCCGTTCGGGCGAACGGTGCGGAGGAACAGCCGCTGTCCGGCGGGAGCATGAGCACCGGCGCAGCGACGCCGAGTGCGTCGAGGGGCGCCGGGAGCGGTGGCCGAGCGCCCTGCCCGACGGCTGACGCCGAGCGGGGCGCCGACCGCGCTCCCGGACGCGGCTACCAGTCCACCGGGAGGCGGGCCGGGCTCCGGGTGGTGCCGCCGAGCTGCCAGGCGAGATCCGCGACCGGGACGGTGAGGCGCAGGCCGGGCAGCGCGGTGGCGAGGCGGTTCAGGGACTCGCGCATCTCCAGCCGGACCCGCCAGGCGCCGATGCAGTAGTGGGGGCCGGCGCTGAAGGCGAGGGTGGGGGCGGCGAGCGGCAGGCCGAGGTCGGCGTCGAGGCCCTCGGGGTGGACGGCCGGGTCGCGGTTGGCGCTGCCGAGGCTGACGGCGACGACCGAGCCGGCCGGGATGGTGACGTCACCGACCTCGATCGGCGCGGTGGTCCGGCGGATGGTGGCCTCGTCGTCGCCGAGCGGGATGTAGTGCAGCAGGCGTTCGGCGGTGCGTTCGGCGATGCCCGGGTCGGCGAGGCGCGGCCAGTGCTCGGGGCGTTCGCCGAGCACGTAGAGCAGGGCGTTGGCGAGGGCCCCGGCGACGCTCTCGTTGCCGCTGGCGGTGAGCCCGGCGACCAGGAAGACGAGGGAGTCCTCGGGGACGCCGCCGTCCTGGTCCGCGGCCCGGACCAGCCGGCTGACCAGGTCGTCACCGGGCTCGCGGCGCCGGCGGGCGACCAACTCGCCCATGAAGGCGCCGAATTCGGCGAGGGTTTCGTCGTGACCGGTCTCGGTGCCGTGTGGGTCCTTGTTCCGGCCCTCGGCCTGGTCCTCGCCCTGGGCGAGCAGCGCGAGCGTCCAGCGGTGCAGCCGCTCCTCGTCCAGGTGGTCGGGCCCGTCCCCGTCGAGCCCCATCAGCCGGGTGGTGACGGCGAACGGCACCGGCCGGGCGAACGCGGGGACGAGGTCGGCCGGCGGGCCGGCGGCGACCAGCCGGTCCACGGACTGCTGGACGGCGGCGGCGACCCAGGGCTGCCAGCCGGCGATGGCGCGCGGGGTGAAGGCCCGTTGGGCGGTGCCGCGCAGCCGGCGGTGGGCGGGCCCGTCCTGGTTGAACAGGGACGCCGGGTTGGCGGCCACGTCGGCGGTGGCACCCGCGGTGCCGACGTCATGCAGGTCGGCCCGGGTGACCCGGGGGTCGCCGAGGACCTGCCGGACGTCGTGGTAGCGGGTGATCAGCCACGCGGGGGTGCCGTCCGGGAGGGTGGTGGGGTGGGGCGGCTGGGCAGGGGTGAGGGGGAGCCGGTGGAGTGGGGGGAGGGTGGTCCGGGGGTCGGCTGCGACGGAGTCCATGGGTCCCTTCACGGGGTTCGGAGGTCCGGCTGGTCGAGGGGAGTCGAAGCGCTAATTGTCATATATTCATAGGCAATTGGAGGCTTGCGGTGCTTCTCCCGTTACGCCCCGATGATATGCCCTCGGTGCCCCCGGTCGGGTGCCTGATCGGCGGGCAGCAGCGGCCGGAGGGCGCCCAGTACGGCGCCGATGCAGGCGTCCCGCAGCTCGGTGCGGGTGCAGGTCTCCTCGGTCAGCCAGTCGATGACCAGCACCCGGACGAACACCAGCCAGCCGCGCAGGACCTGTGACACCGCCTGTCGCGCCCGCTCGTCCGCGAGCGGGAGGACGCCGAGCAGCCGGCCGCGCAGGGCGTCGAGCTCCTCGGCGATGATCGTCTGGATCACCTGGTCCCCGGCCAGTACCCGGTTGGCGGTGAGCACGGCGTGCCGGTTGGCGATGAAGTAGTCCAGGTGGGCGTCCATGCCCTCGACCAGCTGCTCGATCAGGGTGTCGGCCGGGTCGAAGCGGGTCTTGGCGAGCAGGCCGTCGGCGGCCTCCCGGTAGACCGCGGCGAAGAGGTCGTGCTTGCTCGCGAAGTGCCGGTACAGCAGTGCGCGGGAGACTCCGGCCCGCTCGGCGACCTCCTCCATCAGCACCTCCTCGTACGGCCGTTCGGCGAACATTCGGGCGCCGACGGAGAGCAGCTGGGCGCGTCGCTCGGCGAGGGTGAGCCGACGGCGTGGTTCGTGGACTGGCATGCGGGCCAGGCTACTTGACACATGTCTACTTGTCGGCGCTAGCTTGGTGGGGCACGGTTGGTAGACACGTGTCAACCAGACCTCTGACGGGTGGGTGGGTCATGGCCAAGGCGTTACGGGTGCTCACGTGGACGATGGGGATCGCCTGCGTGGCGATCGGGTTCCTCCACATCCTGCTGGGAAACGCCGCGATGCCCGGGATCGCGGACGCCGGTCCGACGGTCGGCAGCTTCGGCCGCTTCATGGGCGCGGTCTTCGCCGGGTACGGCGTCGCCTGGATCCGGGCCGCCCGGCAGGCGCCGGTGCCCGCCCGGACGGTCCGGTGGCTGGCGGCGGTGCTCCTGCTGGGCGGCCTCGCGCGGGTGCTGTCGATCGTGCTGGACGGCCGGCCGCACTGGTTCCAGCTGGTTCTGATGGCGATCGAACTCGGGCTCGCACCGGTGTACTTGTGGCTCGCCGACGCCGACGAGCGGGGCTCAGGGCCGGGCTCGGCCCACCGGGGCGTAGTCCGCCAGGTGGGCGGCGAGGGTGGCCCGGTCGACGGTGGCGCCGGTCAGTGAGACGTAGCCGTCCGGGCGGACCAGCACGACGGCGTCGCCGCGCAGCCCGTACGCCCGGGCGACGTGGCCGCCGGGGTCGAGCACGGCGGCCCGGCGCAGGCCCGGGAGGGCGGGCGGATCGAACGGGCCGGACGGGGTGGACGGATCGAACAGGCCGGACGGGCCGGACGGGGTGGAGTCGGCGGGCAGGTCCGGGCCGCCGGCCGGTCCGGCCAGGGCCGGGTGCTCGCCGACGGTCAGCAGGGTGAGGTGCGGGCCGCGGAACAGGTCGAAGAGCCGGGCCGGCGTGCCGTCGGCGGTGGTGCAGGGCGCGTCGGGGGCGCGGTCGCCGGCCCGGATGCCGGTGGTGTCGTCGAGGTCGCGGCCGAGCGGCCCGCCTCGGTAGCCGACCGACAGCCCGGTGAAGTCGGCCCCCGCCGTGTTGGCCATGGTGCGGAACTGGTCGGTCAGGGCGCGGGCGCCGTCGGCGCCGAACAGCCTGCGGTGCTGGGTGGAGGTGGCGGCCAGGACGGCGGCGGCGACCGGCAGCCGCTCGGCCTGGTAGCTGTCCAGCAGTGCCTCGGGTGCGCCGCGCAGCACGGCGGCCAGCTTCCAGCTCAGGTTGTGCGCGTCCTGGATGCCGGTGTTCATGCCCTGGCCGCCCGCCGCCGAGTGGCAGTGCGCGGCGTCCCCGGCGAGGAACACCCGGCCGTCGCGGTAGCGCTCGACCATCCGGACCGTCGGCCGCCAGACGGTGGACCAGGTCGGCTCGTGCAGCCGGACCCCGGGCAGACCGGCCCGTTCGGCGAACAGCCGGCGGAAGGTCTCCGGGGTCGGGGCCGGCAGCTCGCCGTGCCCGTCCGGTTCGACGAGGACGTGCGCGGCCCAGGTGTCGTCCTCGCGCATCGGGACCAGCACCAGGGCGCCGACCCCCAGTCGGGGGTGGTTCCACAGGTGCATGCGGTCGGCGTCCAGGCCGTCCACGTCCAGGGTGGCCATCAGGAAGCGCTCCTCGTCCCAGGTCTCGCCGAGGAAGGGGATGCCGGCCAGTTTGCGGACGGTGCTGCGGCCGCCGTCGCAGCCGACCAGGTAGCGGGCGCCCAGCTGCTCGGTGCGGCCGTCGCGGCGGAGGGTGGCGAGCACGCCGTCCGCGTCCTGGGTGTGGCCGACCAGCTCGGTGCCGGTCTCGACGGTGACGCCGTACCCGGCGAGCCGCTCGCGCAGCACGGCCTCGGTGTGGTGCTGGGCGAGCAGCAGCATGCCGTTGTACGGGCGGTCGGGGGTCGGGCGGTTGGTGGGCGCCGGGTCGACCTCCCCGGTGATCCGGTCGCCCTCGTAGGTGCGGACCTTGAGGTTGAGCGTGCCCCGGTCGAGGATCGCGTCCGCGACGCCGAGGTCGTGGAAGACCTCCAGCGTGCGCGGGGTGACGCCCTTGCCGCGCACGCCCCGGTCGCGGAAGCCCGGTTCCCGCTCGACGACGCGGCAGGCGACCCCGGCGCGGGCCAGGCCGAGGGCGAGCGCGAGGCCCACCGGGCCGGCGCCGGCCACCAGGACCTCGGTCGCACGGTCGGGGTGGGCGGGGCGAGTGCTGTGAACGGTGCGCATGACGGATCCCCCTCGGCCGTCCGGCCATAAGATACGGCGCGTTTCCTGCTTCCGACTGTAGACTCGGGCCCACAAGAAACGCAACGTATCTACGAGGGGTGGGTGCGGAAACCCGTGGAGCAGGGCAAGCCGGTGCGGCGACGCGGCGACGAACTGGAACGGGCGATCCTGGACGCCGTCTGGGGCGAACTCGTCGAGCACGGCTACGACCGGCTCACCATGGACGGCGTCGCCGCCCGCGCCCGGACCAGCAAGCCGGTGCTCTACCGACGCTGGCCGAACCGCCCCGCCCTGGTCATCGCCGCCCTCGGCCACAACGCCCCGGACTTCCAGGAACCGCCGGACACCGGCGAGTTGCGCACCGACATGCTGCTCTTCATGCGCAGCCTGCTGCACCGCTTCGACGACCTGCCGGGCGAGGCCGTGCACGCCTTCCTGGTCGACCTGCTCCGCGACCCGGAACTCCGGGCCCGCTTCACCGGCTCGCTGACCTCCGACGGCCCGGTGAACACCCTGGAGACGATGCTGCGCAGAGCCGCCGCCCGCGGCGAGATCAACCCCGACCGGATCACCCCGAGGGTCGTCTCGCTCCCGCTCGACCTGCTGCGCGACGCCTTCCTGACGGGCGGGACGGTGGCACCGGACCAGGTGGTGGAGGAGATCCTGGACGAGGTCGTGCTGCCGCTGCTGCGGGCACCCTCGGAGGGCCGACCGCGCGGTGGCGTGCCCCAGCGCCGATCGAACGAACGTCCGCGAAGGGAGTCCGGAACATGAGCGGCACCGTGGTGGCGGTCAGCAGCAACGCCGAGTACTCGTTCACCAAGCCGAACCGGGACGGCATCACGCTGCTCGCCGGACTCGGCGTCGAGGGCGACGTGCACGCCGGGGTGACGGTCAGGCACCGCTCCCGCGTCGCCCAGGACCCGACCCTGCCCAACCTGCGCCAGGTCCACCTGATCCATCGCGAACTGCTCGCCGAACTCGGCGAGTCGGGCTTCGACGTGGCACCGGGCGCGCTCGGCGAGAACATCACCACCGAGGGCGTGGACCTGCTCGGCCTGCCGGTCGGCGCCGTGCTGCGGATCGGCCCGGAGGCGGCGGTGGAGATCACCGGTCTGCGCAACCCGTGCGCCCAGATCGACGCCTACCGGCCCGGCCTGCTCAAGCAGGTCGTCGGCCGCGCCGAGGACGGCACGATCGTGCGCCGCGCCGGAATCATGGGCATCGTCCGCACCGGCGGCCCGGTCCGGCCCGGCGACACCGTCGCGGTCGAGCTGCCCGACGGCCCGCACCGCCCGCTCGACCGGGTCTGAGGGCGTCGGCCCGTCGGGGCATCGTCGATCGACGACGCGGATGATCCGTCAAGTCGGCTGCTCCAGAGGCCGGATGGCCGTCGAGCATACCCCCACCCCGTAACGGCGACGGCTCCCGGCGCGCGAGCGGCCGGGAGCCGGGGTGGAGCCTGCGTCGCTGACGAGGGTCAGGACCTGACCAGGCGGGCGATGGCCTGATTGGCCTCGCGGATCTTGGTGCTCGCCTCCTGGCCGCCCTCGGCGATGGCGTCCCGGACGCAGCATTCGATGTGCTCGTCGAGGAGTTGGAGGGCGAAGGACTGGAGGGCGCGACTGGCGGCGGAGACCTGGGTCAGGACATCGATGCAGTAGGTGTCCTGCTCGACCATGCGCTGAAGACCACGGATCTGGCCCTCGATGCGGCGGAGCCGCTTGAGGAAGTCGTCCTTGTGGGAGCTGTAGCTGGCCATGGCCGTCTCCGGTTCCTGTGCGGTGAGGCGTGCTCACACCCTACCGGCGGTGCGGCAGGGGGGGAGTCGGCCCGGACGGGCGGGGTGGTGCCCGCCCGGGCCGACGTCCGTGGGTCAGCCCTCGACGCGGCCGACCAGGTCGTAACCGGCCTCGTCGACGGCGGCGGCCACCTCGGAGTCGGTGAGCGACCGGGTGCTGCCGACGGTGACCTTGCCGGTGGCGAGGTCCACGGCGACGTCGTCGACGCCGTCGAGCTTCTTCAGCTCGGCGGTCACCGAGGTGACGCAGTGGCCGCAGGTCATGCCCTTCACCTGGAAGACCGAGGTCCGGGCGGACTCGGCGGCCGGGGCCGCGCCGGCGCCGGTGCCGCACGAGCCGCAGCAGGAGGAGGTCTCGGTGGCGGCGGACTCGACGGTGACGGTGGTCTCGCTCATGGGTGTGCTCCTGTCGTGGATGCCCGGCGCCGGCCGGGATGTCCGGGCGGCTGCTTCGCTGGTGAACATACCATACCCCCCTAGGGTAATGAAGAGAGTTCCCCGCGACCCCTCCCGTCCGGCCGCCGCAGCGCTGTCCGACGGGGGCGCGGACGTCAACCCGGCGCTGTGACAGTCCTGTTGCGGGGTCCCGGGCAAGGTGGAGGCGCTGCCCCGCATCCCCCGGACGACCGACACCACCACCATCACCAGAGGTGAACCCCATGGACCAGAGCACCCGGCCCGCCGCCCCGCGCGGCCTGCGCGAGATCCTCGCGGCCGGCGAGCGGACCTACTCCTTCGAGTTCTTCCCCGCCAAGGACGAAGCCGGTGAACGCGCCCTGTGGGCGGCGATCCGGCGGGTGGAGGCGGTCGCGCCGACCTTCGTCTCCGTCACCTACGGCGCCGGCGGCTCCTCGCGCGACCGCACCATCGGCACCACCGAGCTGATCGCCGCGCAGACCACCCTGCGCCCGGTGGCCCACCTGACCGCCGTCGGCCACTCCACCGCCGAACTCCAGGCCGTCCTGCGGCGCTACGCGGACGCCGGCATCCGCGACGTCCTCGCCCTGCGCGGCGACCCGCCGGGCAACCCCAACGGCGCCTGGCAGCCGCACCCGCAGGGCCTGCGGTACGCGGCCGAGCTGGTCCAACTGGTCAAGGACTGCGGCGCGTTCACCGTCGGAGTGGCCGCCTTCCCGGAACGCCACCCGCGCTCGGCGGACTGGGACGGCGACATCCGGCACTTCGTCGCCAAGTGCCGCGCCGGCGCCGACTACGCCGTCACCCAGATGTTCTTCGAGGTCGAGCACTACCTGCGGCTGCGCGACCGGCTGGCCGCGGCGGGCTGCGACACCCCGGTCATCCCCGAGATCATGCCCGCCACCGACGTGCGCCAGATCAGCCGCTTCGCCGAGCTCAGCGGCGCCTCCTTCCCGGCCGGCCTGGCACGACGACTGGAAGCGGCCCGCGGCGACCGCGCGGAGGCCCACCGCATCGGCGTCGACCACGCCACCCGGATGGCCGGGCGCCTCCTCCACGAGGGAGCCCCGGGCCTGCACTACATCACCCTGAACCGCTCCACCGCCGCACTGGAGATCCACCGCAACCTCAACCCGACGGCCCGCCCCCTGACCGCCACCCCCGCCTGACCCGGGCACCTGGGGAGAATCGCGGCGATGCCTCTCGGCATGCCGAGAGGCATCGTTTCAAGGACGCGTCGATGCGGCCGGAACCTCCGGGGACCGACCGAACCGTCAGGAGGGGGTGGGGGTCACCGGGTGCGGTAGGCGTCGGTGATGGTCTGGTCGAGGGTGTTGCCGTCGGCGTCGGTGAGTTCGGCGCGCAGGGAGACGGCGGTGCCCGCCGGCGGGTTCTGGACGGTGACGGCGCCGGCCTCGACCGGGAGGCGGGTCCACGAGACGCCGCCGTCGGTGGAGGCCGAGACGGTCAGCGAGCGGGTGCGGCCGTCCGCGGCGGCGCCCTGCACGGTGATCGGGATGCGCAGCGGGCTGCCGGCCGTCGCGGTGCCGGCCGGGGTGAGCTCGGGGGAGAACCGTACGACGCTCACCGGGAGGGCGGTCGGCCCGGTGGTGGCGGCCGAGGTGAAGGTCCAGGACGCGTTGACGCGGGTGGTCGCGCCGGCCGCGGCCTTGCGGGTCGCGGTGGCGGCCAGGCGGTACGGGGCCTTGCCGGGGGTCACGGTGAACTCGCCGCGTCCCGCCGCGCCGGACGCGGCACCGACCAGCACGCCGTCGCGGTACAGCGAGGTGTAGGCGGTGTCGAACGACGGGGTCCACGGCGCGTGGCCGTCGCCGTCGGCGAGCAGCGGGACGTCGGCGGTGATCCGGTCGCCGTCGCGGGAGACGGCGGGCCGGTCGGTGAGCGCGGGGCCGAAGACGGGGCCGTCGAAGGTGTGGGTGGTCGTGGTGCCGGCCCGGACGGCGAGGCGGTCGGCGGTGTAGTGGTTCGGCCTGCTGCCGTCGGCGCGGGGGACGGTGACGCCGATGTCCCAGGTGCCGCGCTCGGGTGCGACGAGGAAGGTGGCGGTGCCGGGGGTGGAGATGCTCCGGGACTCGCCGATGCTCGCTCCGTCGGTCGGCTGGAGGCTGACGAGCGCGGTGCCGGCGCCGCCCGGTCCGGCGGCACCGCGGATGTTCACGGTGGCCAGTTCCCGCGCGGAGTAGTGCTTGCTGAGCCCGGTCAGCGCGCGGGTGCCGGAGAAGGTCCTGCCGAGCAGGTAGCCGCCGGTACCGGTCTCCCAGTTGACGTCGAACCACTGCTTCACCTCCCCGGCCTCGGTCTCCGGTCCGAGGTGGGCGACGCGCAGGTTCGGCGACCCGTTGGCGACGTTGACGGTCCGGGTGGCACCCTCGTGGGTGACCTCGACGAACATCCCGCTGTGCCGGAAGCGCGCGGTGTCGTCCGGCGGCCGGACGTCGACGAGGGCGGTGGTCCGCGCGTCGACGGTGACGGTGGTGTCGTGGTCGAGGTCGAGGCGCGGCTGGACGATCCAGTCCGTCCAGATCGTGCCGCCCGGCTCCAGACCCGAGGTCAGATTGCTGTCCAGCAGGTACCGGCCCTTGGGCAGCCGCACGGTGGTGGTGCCGGAGGGGGCGTCCAGTTGGACCGAGGTGTCGGCGCCGGGGCCCGAGATCCCGGTGACGCTGGTCCGGTACGGCGCGGTCGCGCGGCCGGCGCGGTCCAGGTGCTTGACGGTGAGGGTGTACGTCTCCGGCTCCGCGGCGAAGGCCGTGCCGGTGAAGGCCGTGCCGCCGAGGGCGGGGGTCGAGGTGCCGACCAGGGCGACGGCGACGGCCAGGACCCGGAGGGCGTTCCGGCGAGGAACGGAACGGGCGGCGGAACGAGGGACGGAACGAGCGGCGGAGCGGCGTGCGGAACGGGCAGCGGAGGTTGCGGTCATGTCCTGTACTGCTCGGACGGACGGGGGAGTTCCTGTGACCCATGTCACCGGAACCCGGGCGCCGGACCGGGCAGGGCAGAGTGTGGAAGCACTCATGAGAACGCGTCTTCGCCGCGGCGACCCCGACGTCCTGGGCGAGCTGTACGACGAGCACGCCCAGGTGTTGTACCGCTACGCCCTGCGCGTGACGGGCGACTGGGCGGAGGCCGAGGACGTCGTCTCGACGACCTTCCTGGAGGCGTGGCGCGGCCGGGAGCGGCTGCACCCCGACGGCGACGGGCTGCGCCCGTGGCTGCTGGGGATCGCGACCAACGTCATGCGCCGCAATGCCCGTGCCCGTCGGCGCCGTGACCTCGCGCTCGCCCGGATCCCGGAGCGCGGTTCGGTCCCGGACTTCGCCGACGACCTGGTCGCGCACCTCGCGGACCTGGAGCAGCTGCGTGCCGCGCGCCGGGCGCTCGCCCGGCTCCGGCGCCGCGACCGGGAGGTCTTCACCCTCGTGGTGTGGGCCGGACTGGACTACGCGAGCGCGGCCGAGGCGCTCGGCACACCGGTCGGCACGGTCCGCTCGCGGCTGTCCCGGGCCCGCGCCCGGCTGCGCGAACTCACCGAGGCCGAGGCCCATGCCGAGGCCAGAGCCGCGGCCAGGGCGCACGCCAGGGTCCGCGCCGCCGCCCCCGCCCTGCCCGTACCGGGCCGCCTCCCCGCGCTCCGGCCGTCGACCCAGGAGGGCCACGGATGAACGCCACCCCATGGCGCGGCAGGCCGCGCCCGGAGCCAAGAGAACGCGGGAGATCGGACGTGTCCGAGGAGTCCGAGCGCCGCGAGCTCGCCGAGCTGCTGCCGCCGCCGGCGGTGCCCGGCCTGGGTGCGGATCGTCAACTGCTGCTGAGGGAACGGGTGTTGCGCCGGGCCGCCGGATCCGCGGAGCCGCCGGGCCGCCGCTCCGCCCCGCGGGCCCCGTTCCGGCGTCCGGCAAGGTTCCGGATCGCGGTGCCGGCGCTGGCCTGCGCGCTCGCGGTCGCCGGTGTCCTGGCGGTGGACCTCGGGGGCGCGGGGACGGCCGGGCGCGACCGTACGGTGGCGCAGGGCGGTGCCGCCGTCGCCTCCGAAGCGGTTCGGCTCCTCGACCGGATCGCGCTCGCCGCCGCGGCGGGGCCGGAGCAGCCGACGGTCGGCGCCGACCGGTTCGTCTTCATCGAGAGCCGGGTGGCCTACGCCGCGCAGAGTGCGGCGGGCGGCCCTGTGACGATGGCTCCCGCGCACACCCGGCAGGTCTGGCTGTCCGCCGACGGCAGCCGTCCCGGCCTGCTGCGCGAGGAGGGCGGGCCCGACACCCGGCTCGGCGAGGACGGGCCGGTCCTCCTCCTCGACCGGCCGGGGGCGTCGCCGCGGCCCGACGCCTCGCGCGGGAGCGGCCCGTCGATCGGCGAACCGACCCACGCGTACGTCGCCTCGCTGCCCACCGACCCGGACGCCCTGCTGAGGCTGATCCGGGAGCAGACCCGCGGTGCGGGCCAGGGCGGTGCGGGCCAGGGCGGTGCGGGCCAGGGCGGTGCCGGCCAGGACCCGGACCAGCGGGCCTTCGCGGCGATCGGCGACCTGCTGGCCGAGACCTGGGCACCGCCGCGGGTCAGTGCCGCGCTCTACCGGGCCGCCGAGCGGATCCCCGGGGTCACCGTGGTCCCGTCGGCCGGGGACGCCGCCGGCCGGGAGGGCGTCGCCGTGGCCCGTACGGCGCACGGGCGGCAGACGCAGTGGGTCTTCGACCGGACCACGTACGCGTTCCTCGGCGAGCGCACGGTCCTCAGCGAGGCCGGCGAGGCGGGGCCGGCCGGGACGGTGGTCGGCACGTCCGCGGTCCTCGCGAAGGGGGCGGTCGACCGCGTCGGCGAACTCCCGCGGGCGGCAGGCTGATCCGGGCCGCCGTACTGGTCACTGCCTCGGCCACCGCACAGACCACCGTCCCCGGCCACCGTCCCCGGCCACCGTCCCGGCCGCCGGCCGACCGCCGCACCCGGCGGCCCACCGCCCCGGCCGGGACGGCGGGCTCAGAAGGTCACGACGATCTTCCCGGCCAGCCCGCCCTCGCGGAACCGCTCGTGTGCGGCCCGGACCTCCTGGAGGCCGTAGGTGGCGTGCACCCGGAGCCGCAGGGCGCCGTCGTCGACGAGCCGGGCCAGCTCGCCCAGCCCGGCGCCGTCCTCGCGCACCTGGTGGACGGTGCTGCGCACACCCCGGGCGGAGAGGTCGGGGGCGGGCCCGGCCTGGGTGGCGATCGACGCGTAACGGCCGCCGTCCGCGACCGCCCCGGTGACGTGGGAGCCGAGGGGCCCGGGGGCCGCGAAGGCCCCGAAGGTGTCGAGGACGGCGTCGTAGCCGCGCGCCCGGAAGGCGGCCGGGTCGGTGGAGGCGAGCCGGGCGCCGTGCTCGCGGGCGAAGGCGGCCTGCCCGTCCCGGGAGACCAGGGTGTCGACCTCGACGCCGCGGGCCCGGGCGATCTGCAGGGCGAGCCCGCCGACCGCGCCGGCGGCGCCGGCGATCAGCAGCCGTTGCCCGGCGGACACCGCGAGCCAGTCCAGTGTCTGCAGGGCCGTCAGCCCGGGCAGCGGGAGCGTGGCGGCCTCGACCAGACTGACGGCCCGCGGTGCGGCGCCCGCCGCGTGTTCGGCGCCGGCTGGGCGGTCCTCGCCGTCGGCCCGCTGCTCCCGGCGGCCACCCCGCGCACCCCGCGCCCCGGGGCCGCGTCGCCCGACGCGGTCCCCGGCGTCCGCGCCCCCGCGTGGGCGGCCGTCCGGCAGGAGGTCTGTGCGGGACGTCGGACGGGCCGACTTCCCGCACAGGGACGTTCGGACGCCGGGAATGTTGCATGGTCCACAACTCCCGCTCCCTGGCAGGACACTGGCCGGATGCGGGCCTAGCGTGGAGGGAGGGGAACTGTCACCCGATCACTACGCGCAGTGATCGAAGGGAGAATCGACCATGGCGCCGCAGGACGACCCGGCCTTCCCCAGCTTCGCCAAGTTCATGGACTCCATGGATTCGGCCCGGCACGAGGACTTTGTGCGCCGGGGACTGGCGGGCACGACCGACGCGGACTCCTTCTCCGCGATGGTGGAGTACATCAGGAACATCTATGCGGGTGTCGAGGTCACTCACAGCTTCGTCGACACCAATGGGCAGGTCTTCGACTGCGTGCCGATCGAAAGCCAGCCCGCCCTCAGAGGCAGCTTCAGCGTTCCCCCGGCACCGCCCGACGCTCCGGTTGTGGCCCGGCCACGGAGCGCCGGCCAGGGCACGCCGATCCAGCCGCAGCTGCGGTCCGACCGGCTGGACAAGTTCGGCCACGCGATGTCGTGCCCGCCCGGTACGATCGCGATGCGTCGCGTCACCCTTGAGGAACTGGCGAGGAGCGGCAGCGTGCAGAACTTCCACCGGAAGTATCCGCAGGGGGAAGGCCGCCACCCCAGACTGAGCCCTCCTGAAGCCGACTCGGGCATCCACAAGTACGCGCATGCCTTCCAAGTGGTGGACAACCTCGGCGGTCACGACTTCGTCAACATCTGGGACCCCGGCGTCGGGTCGGAGATCTTCTCGCTCTCCCAGCACTGGTACGCCGGCGGCTCACCCGTGCAGACCGTCGAGTGCGGCTGTCAGGTCTACCCGGCGAAGTACGGCACCACCCAGCCGGTGCTCTTCATCTACTGGACGGCCGACGGCTACCAGAACACCGGGTGCTACAACCTCGACTGCTCGGCGTTCGTCCAGACGAACAGCGCCTGGGCCATCGGTGGCACGATCGGCCCGGTGAGCGTCTCGGGCGGCGCACAGTACGAGCTCGAGGTGACCTACTACCTCTCGGGCGGGAACTGGTGGCTCTATCTGGGCGGCACCACGGCGAGCAACGCGGTCGGCTACTACCCGGGCTCGCTGTTCGGCGGCGGCCAGCTCGCGAGCAACGCCCAGGACGTCGACTACGGCGGTGAGGTGGTGAACAACGTGGCGTGGCCGCCGATGGGCAGTGGCGCGTTCGCCGAGAGCGGCTGGCAGTACGCCGCCTACCAGCGCGACATCTACTACTTCGCGACCGACAACACGTCCCAGTTCGCGAAGCTGACCGGAGTCCAGGCATCGCCGAACTGCTTCACCGTATTCGTCGGCAGTGCTCCCGATCCGTGGAACGAGTACATCTTCTTCGGCGGTCCGGGCGGCACCGGCTGCACCTGATCCCCACGCCGAGTCGTGGCTCCGGGCGGTCACTCCGGGCAACGCCGAAGCTCTTCTTCTCTCCGTGCTCAGGCAAGCCGATCGGCGCCCGTTCCAGTGAACAGAGAAGGTGTCGGGCGATCCCTTCGCGGATCGCCCGACACCTTTCGTGCGGGCCTGCTCAGTGCTGGTGGTCGCCGCCCGGTTCCCCGGCCGCCGGGGCGGCGGCGCCGTCCGTCGTCACGGTGAAGGCCGCCGTGCGGACGGTGTCCTGGTGCTTGAAGTCCAGGAAGAGGCGGTAGCCGCCGGTGCTCGGGGCGGTGGTGGTGAAGCCGATCTCCGGGCCCGGGGCGCCGGGGTCCGGGTGGACGTGCAGGTAGGCGAGGTCGCCGGCGCGCAGCGCGACGAGGTGGCCGTACGCGCCGAGGTAGGGCTGGAGGTCGGTGACGGGCCTGCCGTCCTTGCTGACGCTCAGGGTCAGCCTGCCGCTGCGCCCGGGCGTGAGGTCGCCGCCCAGGGTGACGGTGTAGCCGTCGACCGTGACGGTCCGTCCGGTCTCCGGCAGCGGGGCGGGCCGCAGGTCGCCCGCGGCGTGCAGGTCGGCGCCGAGGGTGAGTCCCTCGGCGGCGCCGGCCGGGGTGAAGTCCGCGAGGACCCGGTACTCCCCGGCGGCGGGGACGGCGGTCCGGGCGCTCCAGGTGCCGTCGGCGGACAGGGCCGGGTGCAGGTGCTGGAAGGTCGACAGGTCGCGCGGGGCGACGATCAGGTGCAGGTCCTTCTCGTGTTCCTGCTGGTAGGCGGTGACGGGCTTGCCGTCGCTGCCGAGGATGCGGAAGCGCAGGTCGGTGGGGGAGCCGGCGGTCACGAAAGGGTTCTCGACGCTGAGCGTGTAGCCGCGCTCGGAGATCTGGAGCCCGCCGGGCAGGTGCTTGGCGCCGCCGCCCGTCTCCTGGGTGTGCCCCGCGTGCCCTGCCGTGGCGGGCTTGGGGGAGGGGCCGCCGCTGCCGGTGGCGTGGCCGGCGCCGAGGGCGAGGCCGAAGGCGGCGGCGAGTCCGGCGGCGAAGGCGGTGATGCGCAGCGGGGTGTTCATGGCGCGGTTTCTCCTCGTGGCGCGGAGCGAAAGGGGGGCGGGGACGGGGCGGGCGCTCAGGCCCGCATGAGCCGGGCGACGCCCTTGAGTGAATACCCCATGGGGGTATCGAGTCAAGCGGTCGCCGCTCGGGGAAAATACCTGCCAGGGGTATCGCTCAAGCCTTGCGGCCGATACCCCATGGGGGTATAAAGGAACCCGGCACTGCCCGATACCCCTCCTAGGTATGAAGGCCCCGGCCGCCGAACGTACCGCACGACGACGTCACGAGGAGCGACGATGACTACCCAGGCACCCGCCTCCGCGGAGGTGGAACTCTCGATCGGCGGAATGACGTGCGCCTCCTGCGCGGCCCGCATCGAGAAGAAGCTCAACCGGATGGACGGGGTCACCGCCAGCGTCAACTACGCCACCGAGAAGGCGAAGGTCTCCTTCGAGGGCGGGGTCGAGGTCGCCGACCTGATCGCCACCGTCGAGGCCACCGGCTACACCGCCGCGCTGCCCGCGCCCCCGGCCGCGGAAGGGGGCGGCGCCGAGCGGTCCGGGCCGGCCGACGAACTGGCCCCGCTGCGCCAGCGGCTGTTCACCGCGGTGGCGCTCGCCGTGCCGGTGATCGCGATGGCGATGGTGCCGGCCCTCCAGTTCGACAACTGGCAGTGGCTGTCGCTGACCCTCGCCGCCCCGGTCGTCACCTACGCCGCCTGGCCGTTCCACCGGGCCGCGTTCACCAACGCCCGGCACGGCGCCGCGACCATGGACACCCTGGTCTCGCTCGGCACCCTCGCCGCGTTCCTCTGGTCGCTGTGGGCGCTGTTCCTCGGCGACGCCGGGATGCCGGGCATGCGGCACGGCTTCGAGTTCACCATCGGCCGCAGCGACGGCTCGTCCAACATCTACCTGGAGGCGGCGGCCGGCGTCACCGCCTTCATCCTGGCCGGCCGCTACTTCGAGGCGCGCTCCAAGCGCACCGCCGGGGCCGCGCTCAAGGCGCTGCTGGAACTGGGCGCCAAGGACGTGACGGTGCTGCGCGGCGGAACCGAGCTGCGCATCCCGATCGCGGACCTCGCGGTGGGGATGCGCTTCGTGGTCCGGCCGGGCGAGAAGATCGCCACCGACGGCGTGGTGGTCGAGGGCGCCTCGGCCGTGGACGCCTCGATGCTGACCGGCGAGTCCGTTCCGGTCGAGGTCGGGGTCGGGGACGCCGTCACCGGTGCCACCGTCAACGCGGGCGGGCGGCTGGTGGTCGAGGCCACCCGGGTCGGCGCCGACACCCAGCTGTCCCGGATGGCCAGGCTGGTCGAGGACGCGCAGAACGGCAAGGCCGCCGCGCAGCGCCTCGCCGACCGGATCTCCGCGGTCTTCGTGCCGATCGTGATCACCCTCGCGGTGGCCACCCTCGGCTACTGGCTGGGCACCGGCGAGGGCTGGACCGCCGCCTTCACGGCAGCGGTGGCCGTGCTGATCATCGCCTGCCCGTGCGCCCTCGGCCTGGCCACCCCGACCGCCCTGCTGGTCGGCACCGGCCGCGGCGCCCAGCTGGGCGTCCTGATCAAGGGCCCGGAGGTGCTGGAGTCCACCCGCAAGGTCGACACCATCGTCCTGGACAAGACCGGCACCGTCACCACCGGCCAGATGACCCTGCTCGCGGTGCACACCGCCGAGGGCGTGGACCGGGCCGAGGTGCTGCGCCTGGCCGGCGCCCTGGAGCACGCCTCCGAACACCCGATCGCCCGGGCGATCGCCACCGCCGCCGCCAAGGCCGGCGAACTGCCCGCCGTCGAGGGCTTCGAGAACGTCCCGGGCCTGGGCGTCCAGGGCGTGGTGGACGGCCACGCCGTGGTGGCCGGCCGGGAGGCCCTGCTGAACGCCTGGTCGCAGCACCTGCCCGGGACGCTGGCCGAGGCCAAGTCCGCCGCCGAGGCGGCCGGCCGCACCGCGATCGCGGTCGGCTGGGACGGCGAGGCCCGGGCCGTGCTGGAGGTCGCCGACGCGGTCAAGCCGACCAGCGCCGAGGCGATCGGCAAGCTGCGCGCACTGGGTCTGACCCCGGTGCTGCTGACCGGCGACAACCGGCTGGTCGCCGAGGCCGTGGCGGCCGAGGTCGGCATCGCGCCGGAGCACGTGATCGCCGAGGTCATGCCGCAGGACAAGGTCGACACCGTCAAGCGGCTGCAGGCCGAGGGCAAGGTCGTGGCGATGGTCGGCGACGGCGTCAACGACGCGGCCGCGCTCGCCCAGGCCGACCTGGGCCTGGCGATGGGCACCGGCACCGACGCCGCCATCGAGGCCGGCGACCTCACCCTGGTCCGCGGCGACCTGCTGGCAGCGGCGGACGCCATCCGGCTCTCCCGCAAGACCCTGGGCACCATCAAGAGCAACCTGTTCTGGGCCTTCGGCTACAACGTCGCCGCCCTGCCGCTGGCCGCGGCCGGGATGCTCAACCCGATGATCGCGGGGGCCGCGATGGCCTTCTCCTCGGTCTTCGTGGTCGGCAACAGCCTCCGGCTGCGCCGCTTCCGCTGAGCGGCCGCCTCCGTCGAGGCCCCGCTTCCGCCGAGGCCCCGGAACCCCGCCATGGGTTCCGGGGCCTCGGCGTCGGTCCGGCCGATCAGTCCTCCGGCAGCCCCACCGCCTGCCAGCGGTACGCCGCGTCCTCCTGCCACACCTGCAACTCGCCCTCCACCACCGCCGCCAGGCACAGCCGCCAGTCGTCGCCCATGGCCAGCGCCACCCGGGTGGCCGGGCGCAGCGTGGGCCGCCACCAGCGCGGCCGACGGGAGGCGCCGCCGGCCGGCAGCCGCAGCCGTACGCCGCCCGCGCCGGCCAGTGCGACGGTCGGGCCGCCGCGGTGGCCCACCATGGCGATGCCGAGCGAGGGCTCGCCGTCGCCGATCTCGGTGCCCGCCCCGGCCGCGCCGAGGGTGTGCAACTGGACCGAGCCGTCCGCCCGCAGGGTGGCGGCCTGCGGTCCGGCGGAGGTGCGGGCCAGCGCCCCGGCGCGCAGCGGACCGGCCGGGCCCACCGGGACGGGCGGCCGCACGGCGCCGGGCCGCCAGCTCAGCACCCGCTCGCGGTGCTCGACCAGCAGCAGCCAGGCGCCGGGCCGCTCCTCCTCGGCGGCGAGCACCCGGTCGGCCGGGCAGCCGGGGTGTTCCTGCCCGGTCAGGGTGCGGCCGGGGGCCCAGCGGTAGGAGCGCAGCGCGCCGCCGACCGCCGTCCAGACCGTCATCTCCCCGGTCGAACCGACCGCGCCCGCCAGGCCGTTGACCCCGCGCGCCGCCTCCCACCAGCCGGTCGCCGTACCGACCCACAGGGTGCCGCCGCGGTCCTCGGCGCAGACCACCAGCTCGCCCTGGGGCCCGGCCCATCCGGCGCTCAACTCCCGTACGGCGGAGAGGCCCTGGCCGGCCGGAAGGCGCCGGTCGCGGCTGCCCGGCCCGGCCAGCGCGGTGCCGTCGGCGCCGCCGGTGACCACCAGCGGCCCCCCGGCCGGGTCGGGCAGCACGGCCAGGCCCGCGGTGCGCGCCACCGGCCGGTGGCCGCGCAGCAGTTCGCGGCCCCGGGCGGCCCACGGGCCGAGCGGGGAGGGGCGGCGGTCCGGTTCGCGGGCCAGCGGCTCGCAGGCCCAGCGCGCCAACTCCTCGCCGTAGCCCGCGGCCAGCAGTTCGGCGCGGGCCTGCTCGGCGGCCAGCCGGTGGTCCAGCCGGCCGTGGTCGGGCAGCAGCAGGATGCGGGCGAGGGTGCCGACCGCGAACAGGTCCTTGGCGGTGGTCGGGAAGCCGCCCACCTGCTCGGCCTCCGGCGGGACGTGCCCGGGGGTGAACACCGCGACGGTCAGGGTGTGGTCCAGCGGGGCGAGGAAGGTCAGGTCGATCAGCTTGACCTGCCCCTGGCCGTCCACCAGGACGTTGGCGGGGGAGATGTCGCGGTGCACCCAGCGCTTGCGGTGCAGCTCGTCGACGATCCGGCAGAGCCGGGTCAGCACCTCCGCCACCGCCGACGGGCCGCCGTGCTGGCCGCGTGCCCAGGTGTGCAGCGGCACGCCCTCGACCCAGGGCGAGATCTGGTAGCCGAGCAGTGCGCCGCCGGGCGGGGTTCCGGGCCGGTGCGGGGAGGGGCCGAGCAGGAAGCTGGGCACCACCAGGTCGGTGACGCCCAGCCGGTGCGCGTTGTGCGAGACGTCGTCCCAGCGGCCGAGCCAGCGCCGCACCTCGGTCGGGTCGCGCTCCAGCATGATCTTGGCGGCGACCAGTTCCTTGCGCCCGTTGTGTCCGGTGCGCACCGCCCGCCACACTTCGGCCTCACCGCCCCGGTGGTGGAACTCCAGGAGTTCGTACTGCTCCGGGTCGAACTCCGGCCCGAAGCGGAGCCCGGGCACCCAACGCGACTCCGACACACGACCCCCGACGCTACTGACCGCTGTGGACGCGCTGTTGGCGCGCTGCTGTTGAGCCGCTGCCGTGCTGCCGTTCCGCCGGCGACGCGATGCCCAGGATAGTGCTCTTTCCTGTTCGTCCGTCCGATCGAGGGCCTATTCTGATGGCGCCCGGCAACATCACGACACGACGTCAACTCATGATCGCCCAAAGGCAGTTGATCATGCGATGGTCGGTGTCCGAACACAGGGGGACGGTGCATGGCACTGATAGCGGTGCTGCTGGTCGTGCTGGCGCTGGCCGGTGCGGCCGCCGTCGTCCTGGCCCGCCGCCGACGGACCCTGGACGCCGCGACGGTGACGAAGGCCCTGGCCGCGGCCGCCGAACGGCTCGCCGCCGGCCGGGCCGCCCAGGCCCGCCGCCGCTACGCCCGGCTGGCCCGCCGACTCGCCGACGCCCCCGAGGAACTGCGCCCGCAGCGCGGCCTCGCCCTGCTCGGCCAGGCCGAGGCCACCGTCCCCACCGGCGACCAGCAGGCCACCCTCGCCCTGCACCGCGAGGCCTACCCGCTGCTCGCCGACCCGGCCCGGCAGCTGCCCCGGTGGAGCCTGCGCAGCCTCGCCGAGGAACGGATGCGGGCCCCCGACGGGGACCTCGGTCCGCTGCTCGCCTTCCTCCGGGCCACCGCCGAGGGCGCCGAGCCCGGCGAGGAGGCCGAAACCGCCGCCCGTACCGTCGACTGGCTGCAGCACCGCTGCCGCGAAGGCGCCCCCGACCAGCGCGAACACGTCACCGCCGCCGCCCTCGCCGCCCTGCCCGGCCGGGACTGGCCCGTGCTCGCCCGGGCCGCCCTGCTGAGCGCCACCGACCGGGCCGACGAGGCCGAGGCCCTGCTCGCCGCCGCCGCCCCCACCGGCAGCGGCGAACTCTGGTTCCGCTGGGGCGCCCAGCTCTACACCCTGCACCGCGACCGACCCGCCGTCACCGCCTTCGACGAGGCCCTGCGCCGCGGCCCCGGCGAACCCTCCCCATGGGGGCGCGGCCCGGCCCTGCGCACCGACACCCTGCTCTTCCGCGGCCTGGCCCGCCAGCGCCTCGGCGCCACCGAGGAGGCCTGGGCCGACCTCGCGGCCGCCGCCGGCGAGAGCCCGACCGACCCCCGCCCCCGCTACGCCCTCGGCCGGCTCGCCCTGCTGCTCGGCGCCGACGAACCGGCCCGGGAGCAGTTCACCGCCGCCCTGACCGTCCGGCCCGACCACGCCCCGGCCCGGTTCGGCCTCGCCCTGGTGCACGAGCGGGCCGAACGCCCCGCCGAGGCCGCCGCCGACTACCGGGCCGGCCTCGGCGGGGCCCCCGACTGGCGCCCCGCCAGAGTCCGGCTCGGCGCCGCCCTGCTCGCCGCCGGTCAGGCCGAACAGGCCGAGCCGATCCTGCGTGCCGAGGCCGACACCGAACCCGGAAGCCGCTGGACCGCCGTCGCCGCCTTCCACCACGGCCTCGCCCGCGTCCGCGCCGACGACCCGGCCGGCGCCCTCGCCCGCTGGGAGTCGCTCGACGACGAGGACCTGGGCCCCCGCCGGGCCCTGGCCCGCGACCGGCTCGCCCGCACCCGCCTGGCCACCGACCCGACGGCCGCCCGCGAACTCTGGCAGCAGGCCACCGCCGAGCACCCGGCCGCCCCCGGCTACCGGGCCGCCCTGCGCGAAGCCGCCCTGCGCGAAGCCGCCCACCTGCTGGTCACCGGCCGGGACCACGCCGAACCGCGCGCCCGCGCCGCCGCCGCGCTCGCCCTCGCCGACACCCTGCCCGGCGCCCTCACCCACCGCCAGGCCCGGCTGCGGGCCGCCCTCGCCCTGGCCGAGGGCACCCCGGAGCCGGTCACCACCCTGCTCGACGCCGGCAGTGGCCTGCGCGACCGCTACCACCTGGCCGCCGTCGCCCTGCTGGCGGGCCGCCCGGCCCGGACGATCGCCCTGCTCGGCCCGCCCGACCCGGCCGGCGACCCGGCGACCGCCCGGCTGCGCGCCCTGCTCGCCGAACGGGCCGGCAACTGGGCCGCCGCACTGGACTGGTACCGGTACTTCCTGGCCTCGGGCACGGCGGCGGGCACGGCGCCCACCGCCGACTGCGCCTTCTGCGACCGCCCCGCCGCCGGCACCTGCGGCGGCTGCGGCCGCGAGGCCTGCCCCGACCACCAGCACACCCCCGAGGCCGCCGGCTCGGCCCGCTGCGTGCGCTGCGCCGCCCCCGCCCTGCGCGCCGTCCTCGACTGCGCCCGCCGGGCCGGCACCCCCGAAGAAGCCGAACCCGTGCTCGCCCGCTGGGCCGAGGCGCTCGGCGAGGGCGCCGCCGCCGCGCCCGTCCGGCTCGACCTGGCCCTGCTGCGCGCCGAACTCGGCCGGCTGGACGAGGCCCTGGCCGGTCTGCCCGCGGACGCCGGGACGGCCCGCGCCGCCGTCCTGGTCCGCCGGGCGGGCGCCGCCCTCGCGGCCGGGCGGCTCGGCCCGGCCGCCGTCGACCTGCGCCAGGCGCTCCGACTCGCCCCCGGGGACGAGCTGCCGGGCCGCGAGCGGGCGGCCGGCGCGCTCGTCCTGCTGGCCGAGCACGAGGCGCACCAGGCCGCCCTCGACGGTCGCCACCGCGAGGCCTGGGAGGTCTACCGCGAGCTGCTGGTCAAGGACCCGGCCCACCCCCGGCTGCTGCACGCCCTCGGCCTGGCCGGCTACCGGCTCGCCGTCGCCGTCGCTGCCACCGGCACCCCTGATTCCCCTGATGCCCCCGGCGTCCCCGAGGCCGCCGACGCCCCCGGCGACGAGGTCTGGGCCTGGACGCTCGGCTGCCTGGTCGCCGCCCTGCACCAGCCCGAGCTGTGGACCGAGTCCGCCCGGATCACCGGCCGCACCGCCGAACCCCAGCGGCTGGCCGCCGCCCGCGCCGCCCTGATCGACCGCCTCCGCGACGACCTGCGCGCCCTGGACCGGGCCGCCGGGCGCAGTGGCGACGAGGTCACCGCCTGGACGCTGCGCCTCGGCATGGAGGCGCACTGCGCGGACGCCTTCGCCCAGGAGGACATCCGGATCACCCTGCCCGGCCGCCCGGCCCGCCGTCTCGCGCTCGGCCCCGCCCTCGAAGGGCTGCTCCGCGACGATCCCGAACTCCCGGGCTGGGCCGAGGCCTTCGAGCAGGCCGTACAGGCCTGGCGGCGGCCCGCCGGCTCCGACGCGCCCGCGCCCACCCGGGCCCTCGGCCTGTTCGGCGACCTCGGCGCGCAGCGCTACCTGCAGCTCCAGGGCCGGCAGGCCGCCGCCGTCGCCGCCCTGGACGCGGTGCCCGAACAGCGGCGCGGCGAGGACTGGCAGTCGCTGCTCGGCGAGTCCCTGGTCAGCCAGGCCCGCGAGCACCACCGCAACCAGGACTGGCGCGAGGCCCTGGAGAGCCTCACCCGCGCCCGGTCCGTCCCCGGTGCCAGGCTGCCCGCCGACGCCGCCGCCATCGCCGCCGAGTCCGGCCTGCGAGCGGCCCGCGCGCTGCTCAAGAACAACCTGGACGACCAGGCCGGGGCCGCCGAACTCCTGGAGAAGGCCCTGGCGTTGGCCCCCGACGACCCCGAGGTGCAGGGCGACCTCGGTGCCACCTACGCCCAGTGGGCACGCAAGATCAACAACGAGGACAAGGACTACCCCCGCGCCGTCGCCCTGCTGGAGAAGAGCCTGGAGCTGGCACCCGGCGACCCGACCGCCCGCCACTTCCTGGAGGCCGCCCTCGGCAACCGGGCCGGCCAGCTCAGCCACGCCGACGCCACCGACGCGGAACTCGTGGAGGCCGCCGAAGCCTGGCGGGCGCTGATCGAACTCAACCCCGATCCGGACCACCGGCTCGGCCTCGCCTTCGTGCTGCGCCAGCTCGCCCGCTCGGCCGCCTTCGCCGACGACCGCCGGCGCGCCGTCGAGTGGATGGCCGAGGCGCTGCGCGCCGACCCGGAATGGGAGGGCGGGGTCGAGCAGGAGGCCCCGCGCCGGGTCTCGGTGATGCTCGCCAACCACGTGGTGGACGGCATGCAGGACCAGCCGTTCACCGACCAGGCCGCGATGCTCCAGAAGGCCAGGTCCTACGACGACTCCACCGACATCCGCCGGCTGATGGTCAGCCTCTGGCGCGGCAAGGCCATCAGCCACTACGAGGGCCGCCGCTACCGCGCGGCGATCCGGCTGCTGGAAGAGGCTCTCGAACTGTCCGGCACCGCGGAGGACACCGACAAGCTGCGCGGCGAACTCGGCATCGTCTACGGCTCCTTCGCCGTCCAGCAGGCCAATGCCCGGAAGCTGCGCGAGGCCCGGGACCTGGCCCGCCAGGCCGTCGAGTACAGCCCGGACGACGTCGAGCTGCGCGTCATGCAGCTGCGGATCAACTCGCTCCGCTGACGGCAACCGCAAGGAAGTCGGCTTCGTCCCAGACCGTACGCCGCAGACCGCGGCCGGCACCCGGGCCGTCACCCGGGCCGCCGCCCCGAGCCGTCCCCGACACCGTGAGGAGAGAGACCGCCCGCCATGCCACTGAACGAACCGTCGCCGTACGAGGTCCTGGGCATCCCGCTCACGGCCGGCGTGCGCGAGATCAACCTCGCCGTCGGACCGGCGATGCGGGCCGGCCGGTACACCCGCCAGCAGATCCAGGAGGCCGCCGCGCTGCTGCGCAACCCGGACCGGCGCCTGGAGGCGGACCTCCAGCAGCCCCTCCCGCCCGAGCCGGTCGACCAGACCGCCGAGCTGCTCGCCCCCGCGCTCGCCGAGCCGCTGCTGGTGATCGAGCGCCCACCGCTGCCGCCGGCCGCCCTGCCCGCCCTCCACCGCGCCGAGCTGGCCGCCGACTTCGCCGAGCCCGCCCCCGGCGGCGCCGACCCCGAACCGCCCGTCCCCGTCCGCTACGCGGCGGACCTGTCCGTGCTGCCGCAGATCGAGGTACCCGAATGACCGACGCACCCACCGGCACGCCCGCCGACCCGCCCGCCGACGTACGCTCCGGCGCGCCCGCCGACGGACCTGCCGACGCACCCACCGGCACGCCCGCCGCGGACGCGTTCGACGGCCACCGGCGGCTGGAGATCCCGCCCGGTGTCGAGGACGTCGACCTGGAGCAGGCGTTCGGCCGGCTGCTCTTCCGGGCCTCGCTGCTGGGGAGCAAGCTGACGGAGCAGAAGCAGACCGCCCGGGCCGAGCAGCGTGAACTGCTGGGCATCCTGGTCGAGGTGGACGACGCGCTCGCCGCCCTCGGCCTGGACCGCGAGCTGGTGGCGCTCGGGCGCGGCGCCGGGCTGGAGGCCACCCGGCGGCGGTTGCTCGGGCAACTCGCCAAGGCCGGGGTGCGGCCGATGCGGCTGGAGGGCATGACGGCGGACCCGGACCTGACCGAGATCGTGGGCACCGAGCCCCACGCCGGGGTGGCGCCGGAAACGGTGGTGCGGACGGTGGTGACCGGGTTCTTCTGGGGGGACGAGGTGCTGCGCCGGGCCCAGGTGGTGGTCGCCGTGCCGGAGCCGGAGCCGGAGCCGGATCCGCGGCCGGAGCCCGGGGGCGGGCCGGTGGAGGCCGCGGTGGAGGACTTCCCGCCGCCGATCCCGGAGCCGGAGCTGCCCGAAGCCACCGAAGCCACCGAGGTCACCGAAGTCGCCGAGGCCGCCGGGACCGCCGCACCCGTCGAGCCCGAGGCGCCGGACGCGCCCGGGGCCGCCGGGGCCGTCCCGCCCGCCATCGCCGCCGCGTTCGCGACCGAGCCCGCCGCCGCCGTCGACCCGATCACCCGGGCCCAGCCCAAGGCGGCCCCGCCCCGGGCCCGCCGCCGGGGCAAGGCCGTGGCCAAGCAGGCCAAGCGCAAGAAGTAGCCAGGACCACGAGGGGCAAGAGGGGAACGACATGTACCGCACACTCGGCATCGACCTGGGCACCACCAATTCCGTGGTCGCCCACCTGCGCCGGGGCGAGCCGGAGATCATCTTCAACCGGCAGAACCAGGAGGCCACGCCCTCCGTGGTCGGCAGCGGCCGCAAGGGCGAGCTGCTGGTGGGCTCCACCGCGCGCAGCCGGATCGCCGTCGACGGCGTCAACGTGATCCGCTCGGTCAAGCGCTTCATGGGCCGCAAGTTCAAGGACCCGCAGGTGCAGGCGGCCCTGAAGGAGGTGGACTACAAGGTCACCGCGGGCACCGACGGCGACGTCAACGTCTGGTTCAACGGCCGCTCGTACACTCCGATCGAGATCTCCGCGATCATCCTGCACCGCCTCAAGGAGGACGCCGAGCAGCGCTTCGGCGAGCCCTTCCACCGCGCCGTCATCACCGTCCCCGCCTACTTCGGCGAGCGGCAGGTCGCCGCCACCCAGGAGGCGGGCCGGATGGCCGGCCTGCACGTGCTGCGGATCATCAACGAGCCGACCGCCGCCGCCCTCGCCTACGGCATCACCTCCGAGGCGGGCGACGAGGGGCGGACCGTCCTGGTCTACGACCTCGGCGGTGGCACCTTCGACATCTCCATCCTGCTGCTGGTGCCCGGCTCGGTCTCGGTACTCGGCATCGAGGGCGACAACCTGCTCGGCGGCGACGACTTCGACCGCGGAATCACCACCGCGCTGCTGGAGGACATCCGCGAGGAGTACGGCGCGGAGTACCAGCCAGACCTGCGCGACCGTCCGAAGATCGCCGCCACCGCCGAGACCATCAAGATCGAGCTCTCCAACCAGGAGTCCTCCGAGGTCATCCTGCCGGGCCTGGGCGCCGGGCAGCTGGTGCTGGAGACGGAGTTCGAGCGGGCCCGCTTCGAGGAGCTGATCGAGGCCCGGATCGAGCGCACCATCGAACTGACCCACAAGGCCATCATGCAGGCCAACCTGACGGTCGGGGACATCGACGAGGTGGTGCTGGTCGGCGGCTCGACCGCGATCCCGCTGGTCGCCCGCCGGCTCGGCGAGGTCTTCGGCCCGCGCCGGATCCGGCGCGGCGTCAACCCGATGCAGTGCGTGGCGCTCGGCGCGGCCGTCCAGTCCGCGCTGGTCGGCGAGGTGGAGTGCCCCGAGTGCCGGGCCCCCGGGGACCTGTCCGCCTCCAACTGCGCCAACTGCGCGACCACCCTGCTCGGCGGCGCCCGGGTCTCCTGCCCGACCTGCCACATCCCGGTCGACGCCGACGCCGCCGCCTGCCCCAAGTGCGAGCAAGATCTTGACGGTTCGGGCGCCACCGGCGCCGGCGGGACGGTCCCGCGGCAGACCCGGGCCACCGCCGTGGTGCACGGCGGCAACTGCCCGCGCTGCGGCACCCCGGCCGCCCCCGGCGTCACCGCCTGCGAACTGTGCGGCGAGCCGCTCAACTCGGCCGCCCCCGGCCACACCAGGGTGGCCGGCACCGCCGCCGAGGACGTGGGCCTGCGCTGCGCCTCCTGCGGCCTGGTGAACCCGCCCGGCTGCGAGGTCTGCCCGGGCTGCGGCGAGCTGGCGCAGGTCACCAACCCGTTCGACATCACCCCGAAGAACCTCGGCATCGAGCTGAACGACGGCCGCCTCGCCGTCATCATCCCCAAGAACACCAGCTACCCGACGAGTTCGCCGGTCAGCCGGGAGTTCGTGGTCTCCGGCAGCGGCCGGCAGCGGCTGGAGATCGCGGTCTACGAGGGCGAGCACGAGATCGCCCAGCAGAACGAGTTGATCGGCCACCTCACCCTGCGGCTGCCCGAGGGCCTGGGCGGCCGCACCCCGGTGGAGGTCTCCTTCGGCCTCGACCGGGACCGCACCATCACGCTGTCGGTGCGGATCCAGGGCGGCGCCGAGAAGACCGTCAAGCTGGAACGGGTCACCCTCGACCCCGAGTTGAAGGTGCAGGTCGAGGAGCAGCAGCGGCAGATCGAGTCCTTCACCGACCGCTGGGGCGGCGAGCTGACCGAGGCCGAGATGCGCGAGGCGCAGCGGCTGATGGACAGCCTGGACGACCTGGCGGCCGGGCAGACCCGGGGCCGGTCGGTGGACGCGGCGCTGGAGCGGGCCCAGCAGCAGCTCAAGGCCCAGCGCTGGGTGCGCGGTTCGGAGGCGTACCTGAGCCTGTTCATCCACTACTGCGAGAAGCACCTCGATCCGAGCGACCTGGACCGGCTGCGGTCGGTGGCCGCGGAGCTGCGGCTGCGCCGCGAGGCGGCCGACTGGGAGGGCGCGGTGCGCGCGGCCCAGCGGGCGGACGAGCTGTGCGACGCGCTCGGGCACACCATGCGGATGCTGACCATGTGCAACGTCTACGTGACCCAGAACATGGTCTCGCCCGCCCTGGGTCAGCTGATCATGGCCGAGCTGCGCGGGCTGGACGAGGCGGTGGAGGCACCCAACATGGCGGAGGTCAACACCCACATGTCGAACCTGCTGGCCCTGTACGCGCAGGCGCAGCGGGAGCTGGGCAGCGAGCCGGCCCAGGAGTCGCTCGGCCCGGTCCGCCCCGAGGAGGCGGGGCCGCGATGAGCGCCGTGGACGCCTTCCCGCAGGTGCCGGAGGTCCCGGCGGCCCCGGGGGTCCAGGGGATCCCGGACGCGCCCGAGGTGCCGTGCCCGCTGTGCAGGGTCCCGGCGGATCCGCAGACCCTGCGCTGCCCCTCCTGCCGGGAGGACCTGTCCGTGCTGTTCCGGCTGCGTTACGCCGGACGGATCGACTACAACCGGGCGCTGGACGCCCTGGCGGCCGGGAACGAGCCGCTCGCCCTCGGGCTGCTGCACCGCGCGGTGGCGGCCGAGCCCGGGCTGCATCCGGCCCGGGAGCTGCTGGAATCACTGAACGTCGCCGCTCCCGCGGCGGCGGCGCGGGTGGGGCGGGAGGCCGACACGCCCTAGGACGGGGCAATCCGGCGTGCGGAGGAGCTGATCGCTTGTGATCGTGGGCGAGGTGTGATCGTCACACTTCGACCCGCTCTGCTCACAAGGAGTGACGCAATGCGTATGCGTACCACCTTCGCCGCCACCGCCCTCGCCGCGGCCGCGGTCCTCGCCGGGGCCGGCACCGCCTCCGCCGGTGAGGCCACCGCCAACGGTGCCGCCATCGGCTCGCCCGGCATCCTGTCCGGCAACGTGATCCAGGTTCCGATCAACCTGGAGGCCAACGTCTGCGGGAACTCGATCGGCATCATCTCGCTCCTCAACCCGGTCACCGGCAACACCTGCATCAACAAGTGACCCCGTGCGCTGGGGCCGTCCGTCGACCGCGACGGCCGGCCCCAGCGCCGCGTGCGCACCCCCGTTCGGGGGTGGCGGCGCGGGGCCGGGGCCCGCGACCATGGTCCCCGTCCCGCACCGCCGTCCCCAGGAGCCAGCTCGTGCCGACCACGCCGACCCCGCGCAGCTACGCCTGCGGCACCTCGGACGTCCCGCTGCTCGGCGACACCATCGGGGGGAACCTCGACCGCGCGGTGCGCGCCTTCCCCGAGCGCGACGCCCTGGTCGACCGGGCCACCGCCCGCCGCTGGACGTACGCCGAACTCGCCGCCGACGTCGACGCCCTGGCACTCGGACTGCTGGAGCTCGGGATCGCCAAGGGGGACCGGGTCGGCATCTGGGCCCCCAACTGCGCCGAGTGGACGCTCACCCAGTACGCCACCGCCAAGCTCGGGGCGATCCTCGTCACGGTCAACCCGGCCTACCGCTCGCACGAACTGGAGTACGTGCTCAACCAGGCCGGCATCCGGCTGCTGGTCGCCGCCGAGCGCTTCAAGACCTCCGACTACGCCGGGATGATCGAGGAAGTCCGCCACCGCTGCCCGGAGCTGGAGCGCGTCCTGCTGATCGGCAGCCCCGCCTGGGAAGCCGTGACCGCCGCCGGCAGGCGGGCCGACCCCTCCCGACTCGCCGAGCGTCAGCGCGAGTTGGCCCCCGACGACCCGATCAACATCCAGTACACCTCCGGGACGACGGGCTTCCCCAAGGGCGCGACGCTCTCGCACCACAACATCCTCAACAACGGCTACTTCGTCGGCGAGCTGCTCAACTACACCGAGCAGGACCGGATCTGCATCCCGGTGCCCTTCTACCACTGCTTCGGCATGGTGATGGGAAACCTGGCCGCCACCTCGCACGGCGCCTGCACGGTCATCCCCGCCCCCTCCTTCGAGCCCGGCGCCACCCTGGCCGCCGTCGCCGCCGAACGCTGCACCTCGCTGTACGGGGTACCGACCATGTTCATCGCCGAGCTGGCCGACCCGGACTTCGACCGCTACGACCTCGGCAGCCTGCGCACCGGCATCATGGCCGGCTCGCCCTGCCCGAGCGAGGTGATGAAGGAGGTCATCGGGCGGATGGGCATGACGCAGGTGTCCATCTGCTACGGCATGACCGAGACCTCGCCGGTCTCCACCCAGACCCGGGTCGACGACCCGGTCGAGCGCAGGGTCGCCACGGTGGGCCGGGTCGGCCCGCACCTGGAGGCCAAGGTGGTCGACCCGGCCACCGGCCGCACCGTCCCGCGCGGCGAGCCCGGCGAGCTGTGCACCCGCGGCTACTCCGTCATGCTCGGCTACTGGGGCGAGCCCGAGCGCACCGCCGAGGCCGTCGACGCCGCCCGCTGGATGCACACCGGGGACCTCGCGGTGATGGACGAGGACGGCTACCTCGCCATCACCGGCCGGATCAAGGACATGGTGATCCGCGGCGGCGAGAACCTCTACCCGCGCGAGATCGAGGAGTTCCTCCACGCCCACCCGGACATCCTCGACGTCCAGGTCATCGGCGTCCCCGACACCAGGTACGGCGAGGAGCTGATGGCCTGGATCCGGATGCGGGAGGGCGCCGAGCCACTCACCGCCGAGACCGTCCGCGCCTACTGCGCCGGCCGGCTCGCCCACTTCAAGATCCCGCGCTACGTGCACGTGGTCGAGGAGTTCCCGATGACGGTCACCGGGAAGATCCGCAAGGTCGAGATGCGGGCGGAGGCCCAGCGGATCCTGGGGCTGTAGACCCCCGGCCCGGGCCCGGGCGCCCCTCCGCCCGGGCGCGTCCGGGGAGCGCGGTGGCCCGCCCGGCGGGAGAGTGTGATCATGCCCCTCGACGTCACAGTGGAACGCCTGATCCCCCTCCCGCCCGCCACGGTCGCCGCCTACGCGATGGACTGGCGCCACGACCCCGAGTGGACCCAGGGCATCCGCGACGCCACCCTCACCCGGGAGGCCGGCACCGGCGGCTTCGGCGCGGGCGCCGAGATCACCCGGACCGCCCGCTTCCTGGGCCGGACCTTCCCGTACGTGCTGCGCGTGGCACGCCACGACCCGCCGACGCTCCTCGACATGGTCTCCGTCGCCGGACCGATGCCCATGCGCGTCACCTACACCTTCGAGCCCACCCAGGCCGGCACCTTCGCCCGCATCCGCGTCCGCGGCGGCTTCCGCCTGACCGGCCCGCTGCTGTCCCACCAGGTGCGCACCGCGCTCACCGCGGACCTGCGCGCCCTGGAGGGACGGCTCACGGGGTGACCGCCGTCCCGTACGGGCCCGCGCCTCCCCTCCCGCCGCGGGCCCTCAGGGGGTGTTCCTCGGGAACCGGTCCGGGCTGCAGGCCTCCAGGATCTCCCGCAGGTCGGCGACCGCCGCCGGGACGCCGTAGGACTCCGCGACGGCGACCGGGTTGATCACCACTTCGTCGATGCCGGCCTCGAAGTGGCGCTCGATGCCCGCCCGGATCTCTCGGAGACCGCCGAACAGGAAGACACCCTCCTCGACCAACTCCCGGGCGGACGACACCGGGTCGGACACGTCGAGGTCCAGACCCGCCCGGCGCAGCATGTCCACGTAGTGGGGCGCACACAGGTGAAATCTGGTCCCGCGCTGGGCGAGCACCATCGCATGGCGCCCCGGCCGGTCCAGCACGGCATGGACGACGGTGACGATCCGCGGCCGCTCCCGCCCCGCGTCGCGGGCGCCCTTCTCCAGCGCCGGGGCCAGGACGTCCCGCACATAGGCGGGCGGCGTCAGCCAGGTGATCGCCGTGTCGGCCACCGAACCCGCCGCCCGGGCCATGCCGGGGCGCAGCACACCCGCGCCGACCTCCGGCGGCGTGGTTCCGGCCGGCGCCGACATCCCGGGCAGCACTGCCCCGCGCATCGGGAACAGCGGCCCCGCGTGGTGGTCCAACCGCCCCTCGTGCAGCAGCCGGCGCAGGACGTCCAGGTACTCCGCCACCGCCGCCGCCGGACGGGCGTAGGGCGCGCCGTGCAGCGCGGCCACGAAGCCGGGCTCGCCCGCCCCGTAACCCACCACCGGCGGATGGCCCGTCAGCGCGCCGAGCGTGCGGGCCTGCACTGCCGCGTCGTACGGATGCCGGAGCGCCGTCAGCGCCACGGACAGGCCGACCGGGATCCGGCAGCCCGCACCCGCCAGGTACGCCAGCACATGGTGCGACTCCAACGCCAGGGACTGGCCCAGCCAGAGCCGCGCGGCGACCCCCTCCCGGACCAGCTCGGCCAGCGGCAGGACGTCCCGCGGGTCCTGGACCTGGAGGGGGTACAGCACCGAGACCTTGCGCGAACTCGTCATCCCCGCCACTTCAGACCAGCACGTCCGCGTCCGGCGCTTCCGCATCCGGCACGTCCGCATCCGGCACTTCCGCGTCTGGCGCGGCCGGGGCCGGCAGGGCGGGCGAGCCGAGGTTGCGGGCCGGCTCGGCGGGGGACGCCGACGCCTCGCGCAGCGCCCGGGCGACCTGCTCCTCCAGCGAGGGGCCCGCCGGATCGGTCGCCCGGCGCACGACCCCGTCGGCGACCGCCGCCGCCCGGTGCTGGCCGAAGCTGCGCCCGCCCCAGCCGTCCCGCTCGTCGCGCGGCTCCCAGGCGAGCGCGACACCGGGGCACAGCGGGGAGGCGAAGACCGACGCGCCCCCGGCGACTCCCGGAAGGCCCGCCACGGTGTCCGCGAGCATCGGCGCGACGGCCGCGTCCGCGGCGTCGAGGTACACCACCGCGGCGTCCCGTCGCGGATACGACCACGGACGGGACAGCACCTTCGCCCGGTACCGCACACCCAGGCCCGCCAGCCGCTCCAGCAGGGCCCGCCACACCGGCGGGGCGGCACCGGGTTCCGCCAGGTGCACGTACAGCCGCAGCAACTCGCCGGCCCGGACCAGCGAACCGTCGGGCCCGTCGACCAGCAGGAAGCCGGGCGACAGCGCCGGACGCACCGCCGGAAGCTCGACCAGGCAGGGCCGGCCGACGGCCGGCGGCCCGTCCGAGCGCACCGCGCCGGGCCGCACGCCGACCAGCACCCGGCCCAACTCGACCCGCACCGGAGCGTCCGGCCCGCCGTCGGCGGCCTCGACCGGCGAGCGGAGCACACCCGGCGCGACGGTCCGGGTGTGGCCGGTGGCCGCGATCAGCTCGCGCTCGAAGGTCTCGCTGCGCCGCGGCATCCGGGCCGGGCCCTCCTGGTGCACGATGCCGGCGTGCCAGCGTTCGTACAGCAGGCCGGCCAGCGCCGAGCGCAGTTCGCCCCAGGTGTCCGCGGCGACCACCAGGTCGTCGTCGACCTCGACCCGCGGCGTGCCGTCGGTGATCCGCAGGCCGCCGAGCGCCGCGCGCAGGGCCGGGGAGAGCGGGGCCGGGGAATGCTGATGGGACACGATCGTCTCCTGATCCCGTTGTCGATCCGTACGAGTGGGCGGGGGCCCGCGGTCAGTCCTGGACGAGGCCGAGCACCTCGGCGGACCGGAGCGGGTCGAGCAGCGCGTTGCGGCCCACCCCGGCGGCCCCGCGGAGGACGGCGGTGAGGCGGTGGGTCAGGGTCGCCGTGGCGATCGTGCGCTCGAACAGGTGCCAGCCCGCGTACCGGGTCACCCGAGCGGTGAACTGCCTTTCGTCGGCGGCGGGTTCGGAGCGAACCCGGCGATATCCGGACCAGAACGCGGCGATCTGCGGACGCACCGCGTCGAGCCGCTCGGCGCCGCTGCGCATCAGCGCCTCGTGGACCTCGGCGGGCGGGACCGGGGTGTCCGGTCCGAGGCCCGCGAACATTCCGACGGCCGCCCGGTGGAGCCATTGCCCGACGTACGCGCCGACATCCCGGGCCGGGTCGGCGATCCGGAACTCCTCCCAGTCCGTCAGGTACAGGTCGTCGCCGGACAGCAGGAACTGGTCGAGCCGCAGGTCGCCGTGGATCGGCACCGCGGGCGCGGCCGCGCTCGACCCGGCCAGTTCCCGCAGGGCGGCCCGGACCCGCTTGTCGTGCTGCAGCATCGACCACACCTCCAACTCGCCCCCGCTGGCGGCGGCGTAGTCCTCGGCGGTCAGCTCGACCAGCCGGGCGGTGGACCCTTGCCGCCCTTCGGTGGCGGGTTCGGGCAGGTCGGCGGGGTGGACCGGCATGCGGTGCAGTTCCGCGAGTGCCAGGCCGGCCCGGTGCGACAGCGCGGCGTCGAACCGGCCCTGATCGGCGAGCAGGTTGCCCGGCACCGCGTCGACCAGGCGCTCGTGCACCAGCAGCAGGGCCCCGGGGTCGGCGCCGAGGAAGGCCGGCGAGTGCCAGTGCTCCGGAGGGCGACCGGCGGCCAGCACCTGTTCGAACGCGCGGGCCCGGTCGAAGCGTTCGGCGGCGAGCGGCTGCGCGAGCCGCTTCACGAACACCTCCCGGCCGTCGGTGGTCGGGCCCGCCCAGTTGTCGTTCCGTCCGGGCCGGCTGATGGGCGTCCGGTCCGCGAACGGTGCCACGCCCAGGCGTTCGAGAGCCTGGACGACATCGGGGACGTGGTCGAGTGGAACCGGTGCGAAGACGCCGGTGGGGTCCGTGTCGGGGACCGGCCCCGTCGGCGTTCCGGCCGTGTCCCGGATCGCGGTGATCGTCGCTGCCATGGGAGCCACCGTAGGCGGCGCCGCCCCCCGGCGGGCAGCCGCACGGTCCTGCCAGGCACGGCCCGCGGCGGGGTGGCAGAGCCCTGCCGGACGGGGTCGTGCGCCGCACGTCCCTGCCGGACGGCGCGCGCAACGGTGAGTTTCCGACCGGACCGTCGGACGTGTCGGCAGGGAACTGGCGGGAGGGCCGGATCCGCCTCCCCGGTGGCGCAGTTGTCTGCCTCTGGGCGGGTGCGGGCGGCGGCTGGTGTGCTGATGGTGCTGCAACCGGCAGCGGACGTGTGATCGAACGGAGTCAGCATGGACAGCAGCGACCTGATGGGTGGTTACTCCGCCTACACCTCGCCGGGCGCGGCCCGGAACGACCTGGTGTCGATCCCCGACGGGACGGAGGGGTTCACGCCCGTCGTCACCTTCATCTCGGTGATCTCGATCATCGTGAGCCCGGCCACCATGTCCCTCCTGTAGGAGGGGCGCTCCGAGTGTCCGGCTCGGGCCCGCACGGCACGGACCCCGTGCTGCCGCGATCCCGTGGCGGGGTGGGGCTCCGCGCCCCGTACCGCCCGCCGACCTGACCGAGCCCGAAGGGGCGGGGTCCCAGTGGTGCTGCAACCGGCAGCGAATGTGCGAACGAATGGAGTCATCATGGACAGCAGTGACCTGATGGGCGGCTACTCCGCCTACACCACGCCGAACGCGGCGCGGAACGACCTGGTGTCGATCCCCGACGGGACGGAGGGGTTCACGCCCACGATCACGATCCCGATCTCGCTGTTGGTCACCGTCATCGTGAGGGGTTGCAACTGAGCCTTCGGCTCAGTGTCGTGGCGCCGGCACGGTCCTCGGGCCGTGCCGGCGGGCGGCGTTCGGCGCTCAGCGCTCCCGGGGGGTCGACGCGGTGCGGTGGACCCAGCCGGCGATCGCCACTCGGGAGGAGCAGCCGAGCTTGCGCATGGTCTCGCGGATGTGGTTCACCACGGTCCATTCGGAGATGGTCAGTTGCCGGGCGATCTGCTTGTTGCTCAGGCCCTCGGCGATCAGCCGGGCGACCTCGCTCTGACGGGGCGTCAGCACCGCGTCGGTGGACGGCTCGGCCGCCGTGGCCCGGGGAGGCGCGGCGGGCCGGTCCGGAACGGGTTCCGACGGGTCGCCGGGCGTCCGCGCGGCGACGCATCCGAGCGCGAAGTCACGGATCAGGTCCGGGAGTTCGACCGCAGAACCGGCCGCCATGGCGGCGAGCGACTCGCGGTCGCCGAGCAGCAGCCGCCGCTCGACCCGGCCGACGGTGAAGTCGGGTTCCGTCGGGTCGTCGAGCAGGTGGCGCCGGACGGTGTGGAAGCAGCCCAGCGCCCGGGCGACCGCGGCGGCGCGCGCGGCGGGGCCCGGCAGTAGGGGGCTGCCCATCAGGGCGAGGAGCGCGCCGAGCGCGGCCGGGGCTCCGAGGGGGCGCAGCGTGGCCAGTGCGCGGTCGAGGTAGTTGGTCGAGTCGGCCGCTCGTCCCGCCGCTGCCGCGAACGCGCTCAGGTGCAGCAGTGCGAGGCCGGCGACCAGGTTGTCCCGGGCCTGGATGGCCTCGGCGAGCGCGCGGGTGGCGAGCGCGGCCGCGGTGCCCGCGGAGCGGTGGAGGAACTCGGCCAGCGCGGTGTCGAGCAGCCGGCGACGGGCCAGGTGGCCGCCGTCGGCGCCCGGTTCGATGGCCTGGTGCAGCAGCGCGAGCCCCTCGTCCGGGCGGCTCGGGGTGATGGCGATCCCGCGCAGGTGCCTGATCCTGACGGTGAACCCCCCGTCCGCCGGGGCCTCGTGGCCCGCGTCGCCGGGCCGAACCCCGTCGAGGACGGCCAGCGCAGTTTCCGGCTCGTCGTTGCGGACGGCGGCCTCGGCCAGCAGCAGGGCCACCCGCCGCCGGCTGTCCCGGTCGGCGTCGGGGCCGCCCAGCGAGGCCAGTCCGGCGGGCCAGTCGAACGGGGTGCCGATCGCGTAGTGGTACACCCGGGACAGCTCGGCGAGGTCGAGCGCCTCTTCCGCGAGCCCGGCGACGACCAGTGTGTCGAGCGCCCGGCGGATGTTCCCCTCCTCGCTGCGGAACGCGATGATCCCGCCGGCCTGCGGGCCGCCCGTCATGAGGCGGACGGTGGATCCGGCCAGCCGGGCGTGGTGCCGGGCGTGGGCGAGTCGGACGTCCTCCAGCCCGTTCGCCGACTCGCCCGTCTGCTTGTCCGGCCGGTACGACCAGCGGCCGAAGGTGAGGTGCAGCCGGGTACGGGTGTAGCCGTCGAGACGGCCCGAGGGAAGCGCGGAGAGGCGGAGCAGGTGCCGGCCGAGCAGTGACTCCAGGGCGGCCGGGTACTCGTCGAGGCCGACCCCGGAGATCTGCCGGAGCGACTCGGGGCCCGCGCCGCCGCTGAACACGCGGGCGCAGGCGAGCAGTCGGCGTCCGGCGTGGCTCAGGCCGCGCAGCGCCTCGGGTTCGGTGTCGTCCGGGCCGTACGCGTCCAGTAGTCGCGCGAGGCCGTCGATGGCGGGCCGGGGCCGGTCCGGAGGCGCTCCGGTCCGGGACTGGCCGTCGAGCGCGGCCCAGAGGACCTCCGGCCCCTCCAGGGCCGCGATCCGTGCGGCCAGGCCGATCGCCCCGGGGTTGCCGTGGAGTTCCACGCAGGCGCGGGCGACGGCCAGTTGGTTGTGCCGCCCGACCTGGAAAGCGGGGTTGAAGGCGCGCAGGCAGGACACGAAGAGCTCCACGGAGGGCACCGCGGCCAACGCCTCGACGTCGATGGCGCAGCAGTCCAGCGGCACCGGGAGCGGGGGAACGCTCCGGTGTGCGAAGCCGTCCTGCGCCACCGGCCGGCGCGCGGTGACCAGGGCCTTGACGCCCGTCCCGGCCAGCGCCCGGGCCAGCCGGGCCAGGACCTGCCGGTCGGGGTCGCGTCGCGCGCCGTCCAGCACCAGCACGGACGGGGCGTCGTCGGATTCGCGGGTGCGGGTGATCCAGCGGCGCAGGCCGTCCGCCCAGCCGTCCCCGGGCGCCGGCGCGATCCGGCCGATCGTTCCGCCGGTGCGGGTCCGGTGGGCGAGCGCGACCTCCTCGGCGAGCCGGCTCTTGCCGATCCCCGGCGCCCCGGACAGCAGCACGCCGTCGACGTCCGGCCGTTCGAGCACGGCCAGTACCTCGGCGAGCTCGCCCGCCCGCCCGACCGTCTCCATCGGGAACGGGCCGGTGACGGCGGGTGGCCGGGCGACGGCCGGCGGTCCGGTCCCGGACAGCCGGTCGGCCGCCGTCGCTGCCGCGACGGCGAAATCAGCGGACGTCATACGCGTCTCCAGAACGTGCCGGCGCGGTGGGTGACCCGGCCGTGTGGGTTCACTGTGACGGGCCGGTCGGCTCGGGCGGCGCGCCGGTGGCGCGCATCGGCCCGGCCGGCCGGGGGTGACTCTCGATCAGGTCGCTTGTCGGGCACGGGAGTTGGTACATCGCAAGGATCCGGCGGCGGATCGGCTCCAGTGGGTACTGGTCGGCGTAGATGACGAGTTTGACCGTCACGCCTTCCAGCAGGCTGCGGAGCATGATCCCCTCCAGGTGGGGGTCCTCGGCGCCGCGGGCGTGGAACAACTCGCGGAGCCGTTCCTCCAGTTCGGCGAGCAGCCGGTCCTTCCTGGCCTCCGCCGCCGCGTACAGCGGATGCGTCCCCGGATCGATCATGAGGCCCAGGGCCATCTGCTGGACGTGGCGCGTGCGGTGGGCCGCCAGCAGTGCGCGGTCGATGATGGCGGACAACCGCTCGTCCGGAGTGCCCTCGACGTCCAGGACCTGGTGGACGCCCTCCAGGTAGCGGTCCAGCAGCTCGTCCGCGAGTGCGTGCTTGGTCGGGAAGTAGTAGCTGATCAGCCCGCGCGAGACACCTGCCTGCTCGGTGATGTCGGAGACGGTGGCCTGGTGGAAGCCCTTCCTGGCCAGGACGTCGATGGCGGCGGTGACGATCCGCTCGCGGGACGCTTCCCGCAACCGGGCGTTGACATGAGGTGAGCGAGGTGACACGCGGGCTCCAGGGCTTCGGCCGCCATGGCGGTTGACTGTACAGACATCCAGTCAACGGGACCAGACCGCGGGCTCGTTCGCCCTGGAAGTACTTCGCCGAGCAGGTTCACCCCTCCGCGTCCGCCCGGCTCTGCCGCGGGCCCGACCGGCGCAAACAGTGATGGCCGACGAGGATCTCCGTCCTCGTCGGCCATCGGTGCTCGTGGCGGTTACCGCGCGCCCCACTCCTGGTCGGTCGGCACGATCTCGCGGCCGAGCGGCATCAGCGAGACCGGGATCATCTTCAGGTTGGCCCAGCCGAAGGGGATGCCGATGATCGACAGGAACAGCGGGATGCTGGTGATCAGGTGCCCGATCGCCAGCCACCACCCGGCGAAGACCAGCCAGATGACGTTCCCCACGCACGACGCCGGCCCGGCGTCCGGCCGTTCCACCGCCGTGCGCCCGAACGGCCACAGGATGAACCCGGCGATCCGGAAGGACGCGATGCCGAACGGGATCGTGTTCAGACGCTCAGCATGGCGCACTTTCGCCGCTCCGCTTCCGGCTGGCACTGCCACGGGCCTGACCGGCGCAAACAGTGATGGCCGACGAGGATCTCCGTCCTCGTCGGCCATCGGTGCTCGTGGCGGTTACCGCGCGCCCCACTCCTGGTCGGTCGGCACGATCTCGCGGCCGAGCGGCATCAGCGAGATCGGGATCATCTTCAGGTTGGCCCAGCCGAAGGGGATGCCGATGATCGACAGGAACAGCGGGATGCTGGTGATCAGGTGCCCGATCGCCAGCCACCACCCGGCGAAGACCAGCCAGATGACGTTCCCCACGCACGACGCCGGCCCGGCGTCCGGCCGTTCCACCGCCGTGCGCCCGAACGGCCACAGGATGAAGCCGGCAATCCGAAACGAGGCAATGCCAAATGGGATGGTAATTACGAGCAGGCAGCAGATAATTCCGGCAAGCACGTAGGCAAGAGCCATCCAAATGCCGCAGAAAACCAACCAGATGACATTGAGGATGAACTTTAGGGCACTCATGCTTGGTACCTTCTCACGGCTGATGACGTTGCACTACGACCGTGCCATGCCCGCTGGCGAGCGTGTCTACGCCCTTAGGGGTAGTACCTCAGGGATCGGTCCGGGTTGCAGCCTCAGATAGGGACTCCTTCGGGTTCAGTGCCGGCAAAGGAGGGCCAGGTGCGCGGGCGGCCGACTACGAGAGACTGGTTAGATGCCTGCGGTCGGCGCCAGAGTGAGGTGCGCCGCGGTCCGGCCAAGACCGTTTGCCGTTTCAGCTATCGTGTCAGCCATGAGGCTGATCGAGCTGGAGCGCATCACCGCCCGCTCGTACGCAGGCGCGCCCGGCAGAGTGACCGTAGTGCCGATCGACGAACGGGCTGTGATGGCCCCTCGGGCCATCGGAGAGACGGTCTGGTACGAGCTCTCCGAGGACATCCTGGCCGGGCTCCGCGGGGCTCCCACCGCATATCCCCCCTCGGTTGTGAAGGACAGCGGCGCGCCCGCGAGCCTGATGATGCTCAGCAACGCAGTGCATCGAGTAGTCGACCTCGTGGTGGTCGATGGGCAGCATCGGAGCTCCAGCGTCAGCACGCTGCTGGAGCCCGGTAGGTGGCGCCGTGTCCCGCTGACCTTCCTCGGCGCGCTGCACGATTACGCGCTTCATGGCATCCATCCCGCCACTACCTATTCGGACGCCGCAGTGCCGTGGGTGGTGGAGGCCAAGGCATACTCCAGCGCTTTGGCCGTTCTGCAATCCGGCTACGAACTCGCAGCCGCGCTGGAAGCCCGTCGGATTCCTCTCCGGGAGGTCGCGCCGACGACGCTGCGGCTGGATGCCGAGGGCTTGCCGGAGCCGCTGGCCATTGCCTGCGGAATCACCCGCCTCCGGAGACCGCTGATCCCCAGGGCACCCGGGCGCACCGGCGCGGCCAGCCGCTTCGGGGTGGGCGTCTGCGAGTTGGACGTCAGCCTGGCCGCGTGATTCCACCCCTCCAGCTTGTCGTCTACTGGAGGAAATCATGCAGTTCATGGAGCTGCCGTGGTCGGAGGAGGTCACCGTCAAGGTGATCGTGTTCCTCGTGACCGCGGTATCGGAGTGGTTGTTGCAGATCGTCAAGGGCCGGTTCCGAGGGGCCGCGCAGCTCCCGCCCAGCGAGCCATCGGGGACGGCGGTGCGGCGTCAGCGCCGGTCCCGGCGGTCGTCCCGGCGGCTGGGCGAACTGAAGCGGGCGAAGGCCCGGCTCGACCGCGCGCCGAAGCCGCGGCCGCCGGTGAGCGGCCGGCACGGTATCGAGCGGCGCCGGACCAGGCAGCGCCGCCGGCCGGGCAACCGCGCGTCGTGACCTGCGGTTGATGTTCATCGGCGCCCGGTCGCTTAGCGGTGACCGGGCGCCCGCCCAAGGTCCGTGGCCTCCTCCGCGAGGACAGGGCTGCACCGCTGTCTGCCCGAACTCCAATAGGCGGATGGCCTGATCGTGGACGAGACTGTCAGCGCGATGGCGATCGTCGGACCTCCGCGTATGCGGAGCGGACGGCGCGGGGTCCAGGCCCAGCTCCGCCATCGACGGCGGACTCCTCTTCGTGGGCCGCTGCCTCCGTGGGCTGGTCCGTTTCGGCCGCGGGGTCGGCTTCGTCTCGGCGCTGGCCGGGCGGGGACTGGGAGATGGTGCTCCTTCGGGCTTCAGGTGGTCGGCGCAGGGTGGCGCAGCTGGCGACGAGCAGCTCGCCGTCGGGTCCGTGGCCGACCACGCCGGTGGCGGTCGGGATGTCCGGTTCGGCGGCCCGAGCGGGTGCCGAGGAGCCGATCGTTGCGAAGTAGGCGAGGAGCGCGGCTGCTGCCATGGGGCGGAGGATCATTCGTCATCCTGGGAAGTGTGCGGAGGCCGGTACTTGCTCGGCGCGGTGGGTGGGCACAGGTCACCGGTTCAGAAGTGCGAGGAGCCGGTCGTGCAGGCGTTTCACGTCGCGGGTGGCGCCCAGGTTCCGGTACTGGTCCTGGCTGGAGCTGTACCAGTCGGCGGCGGATTCGGTCTGTCCGGTGCGTTCGGCGGCCTGCCCGAGGTACTCGGTGGCGTGGGCCGTCCAGTGGCGGTGGCCGAGGTCCGCGAACGCCCGCAGTGCTTCAGTGATGGTGGTGGTCGCGAGGTCGTGCTGGCCGGCGAGGGACTGTGCCTCGCCCAGGAAGACCTTCGCCCGGGCGACGTTCAGAGGGTCGGGCGGGGTGAGCGATTCGAGGTCGGTGAGGGCCTGCTGGAGCAGCGGGAGGGCGAGGTCGGTGTTGCTCTGGCGGGCGGCGGCGGAGCCGAGGAGGATCTCGGCGAGGCCGGCGCCGCGCCGGTCTATGAGGTCGGTGTAGAGCTCGATCGCGCGGGCGAGTTCGGGTTCTGCGGCGGGGTACTGCTCGGTCTCGTAGAGGGTGGCGCCGATGCCGGCCGTGCACTGGGCGATGCGGCTGGGGTCCTGGTCCTCGGTGGCGAGGGCGCGGCCCTCCTCGTAGAGCCGGAGTGCGTCCTGGTGTGTTCCGGCGCGCTTGTGCGAGATGGCGAGGGTGGTGGTCATCTCGTAGATGGCCAGGCGGTGGCCCCAGAGCCGGGCGAAGTTCAGCCCCAGCTTGTGGCAGGTGACGCTCAGGTCGGTGCGCCGCAGGCGGTGGAAGAGCGGCCACAGGTCGTGGACCAGGACCGTGGCCGCCTGGTGCTCGCCGAGTTCGTGGGCGGCGGCGAGGGCGGGCAGGACCGCGGGGGCGATCGTCTCCAGCCAGTCCTGCGCGGTGCGGTCGTCGGTGATGGGGACCGGCTCGGCGGGGTGGTGGCGGTGCTGGCGCGGCAGGATGCGGTGGTGCGGGGTGAGGCGCTGGACGGTGTCCTGGGCGGTGGCGATCAGGTGGTCGAGGTAGCACTGCACGACGCGCCGGCGGGCGTCGGCCGGGTTGCGGAGCAGTTCCCGGACCTCGGGGCGGATGCGGTAGACGTCGCCGCGCGCGCTCTGGCGGCCGGTGTGCTCCAGCAGGTGGCGGGCCGAGAGTTCGTGCAGCAGGTTCAGGGTTTGGGCGGCGGGGGTGGCCGTGGCGGCGGCCACGGCCAAGTGGTCGAGGTCGGGCGCGGGGATCAGGGTGGCGAGTCGCAGCAGGCGTGCCTCGGGCTCGGGCAGTGAGGTGAGGGCGAGGGCGGTGGTCATCGGGATGCTCTCCAAGTCGGGTGCGATGAGGGCGGGGTGGTGGACGAGCGGGCGCGCGGGGACGAGGACGGCCTCGCCGGCGGCCAGGCTCAGGGCCAACGGGTTGCCGTCGCAGGCACGGGCGAGGGCTTCGGTGGCGGCGGGCTCCGCGCGCACCCGGTCCTCGCCGAGGATCCGAGCGAGCAGCCGGACGGCGTGGACGGGCGTGAGCGGGGCCAGATGGTGGTGGTGCGCGCCGTGGGCGGCGAGCGCGGGCATCGGCGAGCGGCTGGTGACGACGACCAGGCAGTCGGCGTTGGCGGGGACCAGCGGCAGGACCTGGTCGGCGTCGGCGGCGTCCTCCAGCATCACGAGCAGCCGCCGGGTCGCCGCGGTGGAGCGCCACAACGCCTGCAAGTCGGCTGCCTGCCAGGGAAGGTGCCCTCCTTGACCTTCGCCGAGGCCGAGCAGCAGTGAGCGGGCGATCTCGGCGGCCGGGGCCGGGCCGCCGACGCTGTCGGCGCGCAGCCGGACGAGGAGTTGTCCGTCCGGGTACCGCTCGGCGTGCCGGTGGCTCCAGCGGGTGGCGAGGGCGCGCTTGCCGATCCCGCAGGCCCCGGTGATCACGATCACCGGGGCGGTGCCCTCCGGCAGGCCGGTGAGCAGCCCGTCCAGGGCGGCCTCGTCGTGCTCGCGGTCGGTGAACACCCGGGTGACCGCGGTGAGTTGCCGGGGAACCTGCCGCGGCGGCGCGGAGGGGTGGAAGTGGACGTCGCCGACCCGGCCGGCCTGGACGACGGGACCGCTCCGGGTGCCGGTGATGCGGTTGGACACGGACGGCACGGGGACGGTCATCAGCCGCACCCCTGCCGGACACCCACGACCGTGAGTGTGCCCTGCTCCCGCTCGGGGAGCGCCCCGGCGGGCTGGGCACGCTGGGCCGGCAGGTGCGCGGCGTCGCTGGCGGTCAGCCGCAGGGCCGCGCTGACCAGGGCGAGGTGGCTGAAGCCTTGCGGGTAGTTGCCGACCTGGCGCTTGAGCCGGGGGTCCCATTCCTCGGCGAGCAGGCCCAGGTCGTTGCGCAGCGCCAGCAGCCGGTCGAACAGTTCGTGGGCCTCCTGCACCCGGCCGATCATGGCGAGGTCGTCGGCGAGCCAGAACGAGCAGGCGAGGAAGGCGCCCTCGTGGCCGGAGAGGCCGTCGACGTTGTTGCCGCTCTCGTCGTGGGTGGGGTAGCGCAGGACGAAGCCGTCCTCGGTGGACAGTTCGCGCTGGATCGCCTCGATGGTGCCGATGACGCGCTTGTCGTCCGGGGGCAGGAAGCCGACCTGGGGGATCAGCAGCAGCGAGGCGTCCAGCTCCTTGCCGCCGTAGTACTGGGTGAAGGTGTTGCGCTCCGGGTCGTAGCCCTTCTCGCAGACGTCCGCGTGGATCAGCGCGCGCAGCCGACGCCAGTGGGCGAGTTGGTCGGCGGTGGTGGAGGCGCGGCGGCGCAGGAGGGTGATGGTGCGGTCGATCGCGACCCAGGCCATGACCTTGGAGTGGACGAAGTGCCGGCGCGGGCCGCGGACCTCCCAGATGCCCTCGTCCGGCTCGGCCCATCGGTCCTCTGTCCAGCGGGCGAGGGCGCGCAGCATCGCGTCGGCGTCGCGCGCGGGAAGAAGGCCGGCGTCCTCGGCGGCGAGGAGGGCGTCGGCGATTTCGCCGGGGACATCGAGCTGGAGCTGTCCGGCGGCGCCGTTGCCAACCCGCACGGGCCGGGAGTTCTCGTAGCCGGGCAGGTGGTCCAACTCGTTTTCGGGCAGGTTGTTCTCACCGTGGATGCCGTACAGGATCTGGAAGTTCGAGACGTCGGGGTCCAGGACGGCGAGCAGCCAGTCGCGCCAGGCTTCGGCTTCCCCGGTGTGGCCGAGGCGGGCGAGGGTGATGACGGTCAGGGCGGAGTCGCGCAGCCACACGTACCGGTAGTCCCAGTTGCGTTCGCCGCCGATCTGCTCGGGCAGGGAGGTGGTGGGGGCGGCGACGATCCCGCCGCCCGGGTGGCATAGGGACTTGAGGACGAGGGCGGAGCGGACGACCGCTTCCCGGTGGGGGCCTTGGTAGGCGCAGCGGGACGCCCATTCGTGCCAGGACACCTCGGTGCGGGTGCGCGCCGAGCGGGGGCTGTGCGGGTCGGGGGTCGGGTGGGAGGAGGGGGACCAGGTGAGGGTGAAGGCGATGCGCTCGCCGGCGGTGATGGTGAAGTCGGAGCTTGCACCGGCGTTGGTGATGGCGTGGTGGGGGCCGTCGAGCCAGTAGGAGTCGGGGTGGACGGTGGCGCCCAGGCGCGCGGTGGCGCCTCGCGAAGTGCGGGTGTAGAGGGGGGCGTGGGCGCCGTAGCCGGGGCGGGCCCGGAACGTCGAAGTCATCGTCACGGTGCCGCTCAGGCCCTCGACGCTGCGGATGATCTGGGGCGTCTTGGTGCCCAGCGGCATGAGGTCGGTGACCCTGACGCTGCCGGTGGGGGTGTCCCATTCGTGTTCCAGCGACATGGTGTCGTCGCGGTAGCGGCGCCGGTCGGCCGCCGCGGGCTCGCCGGCGGTGGTGGGGCCGAGGCGCCAGAAGCCGTGCTCCTCGGTGCCGAGCAGGGTGGCGAAGACGGCGGAGGAGTCGAACCGGGGCAGGCACGCCCAGGTGATGGTGCCGTCGTTGCGGATGAGGGCGCCGGTGGCGGTGCTGCCGATCAGGCCGTGGTCCTCGATGAGGGGCCGGGAACGGCGGGGCAGTGCGGCGGTGGGCATGGTGTTCCTGACGGGGGTGGGTCGAAGGGGATTTCAGGTCTGGGGCGCGTCCGGGGCGCTGAGATGGTCGAGAGCCGCCCGTACGGCGGCGGCGAGGTCGGCGGCGACAGCCAACCGCGGCATCGTGCGGAGCAGTTCGGCGTGGACGAAACGCTGCCCGCGCTCCGTGTGGTCGCAGCCGACGACCAGCGCGGTGCGCGAGAGGCGAAGGAGCCGCTGCCGGACGTCGCGCACCTGCTGCCCGCCGGTGGGGCACCACAGGAGGACGGCGCCGAAGCGCCGCAGGTTGTGCTCCTGCCAGCCGGACGGCGCTTCCGCGTGGGCGGCGGGTCGGGGGTTGAGGACGGTGCCGGTGAAGCCGGCCGCTTCCAGGAGGGCGATGGCCTCTCTCTGCCAGCCCGGACGGCCGGCGCCCGAACGGTCCAGGTACAGCGTCGGGTTGCCGTCAAGGGTGTAGTGCTGCGGGTACTCGACCAGCCTCATCGGGCACTGCCGGAGACGGCTGCCGGGCTGCTGTTGCCGAGCAGGAGGACCATGATGACGGCCTGGGTGCGAGTCTTGGCCCCGATGGCGTTGGCGGCTCGGGTGATGACGCTGCCGATCGTGGCTTGGCCGATGCCGGTCAACCTCGCGACGGTGGACAGCTCGTGGGCGGCAAGCAGGGTGAGTACCTCGTGCTCCCGCGCAGTGATTCTCGGGAGCGTGTCGGGCAGTGCCGCGCGCAGTTCGGCGGTGTCGAGGAGGCCGGAGTTGATGAGGTCGACGATGGTACGGGTGCGGTCGGTGAGACCACGGCGGCGCATCATCCGCGACATGAGGTTGGCAGCGCCGCTGGAGGAGCAGCCGAGCTGCTCGGCTACACCGTCGTAGGTGTGCCCGAGGGCGAGCTGCACGGCGACGTCGCGCTCGAACTGGCTGAGCTTGTCGGTGCTCTTGGCGGCCAAGCGGAGGGTTCCGGAGCCGCTGGTGAGGAGGCGGCCTGCGCTGCTGGTCCGGGCCTCGTGCAGCGTCGGATCGGTGGCGATGATCAGACAGGTCTCGACCGGGAGCCCGAGGGCGCCGGCCGCCGCCCGGTAGGGGTTGGTTCCCTGATCGCGGTGTTCTGCCGCGGACACGGAGGCGGACCACACGTTGGTGACGCGTTTGGCGGCGAGCATGGTGCTCACGTGTCGGCCGAGCCGCTCGGTGACCAGGGCGCAGGGGACGGCGATGGAGCCCGCGCGCATCAGCAGCCGCAGCAGCGGGGCGGGAACGGTGGCCGACACGGGGGCGCCTGTGGCCAGGAGGAACGGCTCGGCGCCGGACAGGCGGTCGGAGGGCAGCTGGATGAGGGCGTTGGCATCGACGATGACGCCCGCGCGGTTGATCAGGTGGCGGTCCAGATCGCGGGCCGCCAGTCCGTCGGCAGGTCGTAAGGTGCTGGTGCTCATCTACTGTCTAAGGTTGTCGGGGTGCGGCCCTGGCCCGAAACGGCCGCCATGGGGTGGTGCGGTGGAACGGGTGCTCAACCGGTCGGCCGAGGCGGGTCCTTCTGGGAGGAACTGGTCCGGCGCTTCGGCGTGGAACGAGCGGCGATCAGCCGGTCGGTGACGGCCAGGGTGCCGAAGGCGGCGACGGCGAAGACCGCCAGGTAGAGCGGCTGGGTGAGCCGGGTGCGGTGCTGAACGAGGTAGAGGACAGCGAAGCCGACCTGGACCCCGAGGAGGAAGCAGACGGCTCCGATCGCGGCCCGGCCGCCGGTGGGGCGGGAGTTCACGCGGCCTGGCCGCGTGGCGCGGCGTGGTACAGAGGCTCGGCGGGCCACGTGGGGTCGATGTCGCTGAGGCGGACCAGGCCGGCGAGGACGGCGGCGATGCTCGCCTGGATCTGGGTGCGCACGCCCAGCCAGGCACGCAGGTCCTTGCCGTAACCGCGCACGGTGGCGGCGGTGACGTCGAAGTCGGCCGCGAGCTCCGGGGCGGTGCGCCCCCCGACCCAGCCCACCAGGACCAGGTCGAGGCGCCGGGGCAGTTGGATGTCGGCGCAGAGGGCGACGCAGGGCTGCGCGGTGTCGGTGATCAGACGGTGCGCGGTGCCCCAGGCGACGAGCTGGGGCGCGGTGCGGGTGCCGGTGGCCGTCAGCAGCTCTGTGACGGTGGCGTCGACCTCGGCGCGCTCCAGGGTGAGTTCGGGGTCGGCCGCGATCGTGCGGAGGTTGGACTCGGCGGCGATGTGGCCGAGCAGGTGCATCTGCTGCCCGGTCAGGGTGTGGGCGGGAAGAGCTGTGGCGGTCATGGTGGTGTCTCCGGTGAATGTTGGGCGGCTCACGGGCGGCTGGCGCCCAGGGCATCGGTCTGGGCGAGGCGGTCCAGCAGGCGGGGGCCGAGCCGCTCGGCATGGGGGCCGGTCCCGACGACCAGGACGACATCGCCCTCCGCGGTCATCTCGAAGACCCGCTGCTCGGGGCCCGGTTCGCAGGGGCCGGAGCGGACGCGGTGGACCGTACCCGGGCCGAGGGCCCTGACAGCGGCCCGCTCGACGGCGTCCAGCGGGTCGGGCCCGTCGTGTCCGGCCAGCGGCGTGCTGACCGGCAGGAGCAGGACATGATCGGCGTCGCCGAGGGCGGCTCCGAGTTCGACGGCATGGGCGGTGGTGCGGGCGACGCCGTCCGGCTCCAGGACGACGAGCACGTCCCCCTCGGAGAGCATCCGGGCGGCCGTGACATCCTGGGCGACCTCGCGCGGGTGCCGGGCGCGGGAGTCCACGACGGTGATCCCGTCCCGTGTGCCGAGCACGGCCAGCGAGCGCTCGACGCCGCGGAAGGCGGCGAGGCGGTCCGCCACCGTCTGCGGGTCCTCGCCGGCCACGAGGGCGGTGGCGATGGCGGCGCATGCCGCCAGGGCGTGGTGGCGGCCGACGACCGGAACCGTGAACTGCTGCCGGGTGCCCCGATAGTGGAGGGTGAGGAGGTTGTCACCGCCGAGCCACCGGGGCGTGAGGACCCACACGTCGCAGTCCTCGGCGAGCCCGACGGTCACCACCGCCACGTTGGGCTCGGGCCGGTCCGTGAGTCTCTCGTGCACGATCTTGGCGCCCTTGTCCCACAGCGGCAGCACCACCGTGCCCGACGAACGGGCGAGGCTGGTGGCGTCGTTCAGCGCCTCGATGGTGTCCTCGAAATGCGGCGCGTTCCGGGTGGCGCTGGTGATCAGCGTGACCGCTGGTCGCGGCCGCCGGTACAAGGTCGCGGCGCCGGGGCCGTAGCTCCAGGACCCGAGGGGAGAGGCCTCGTGAGTGGTGGTGTCCGGGCACAGGTCCACCACCAGCCGCCGGTCGCCGCTGTGCCCCGGCAGGCCTTTGCGGGCGGGGGCGTTGAGGATCCAGCCCGTGTGGCCGTCGTCCAGCGCGACGGCGAGCACCGCCGCCGCCGTCGCGGTGTCGTGGCTGCCGCCGACGGCCACGAGCTGACCGCCGAACCCGGCGGTCAGCACCGCGAGCGCGTGCGCGCGGGCGAGCACCGGCAGCTTCAGCTCCTGAGCCCGGTCGAGTTCGGGGTGCGCAGCGGCCACCACCCCCGACCACACCACACAGGTCCGGCCCGCCTGGACGTTGCACGCGTCGAAGCCGACCACCACGCCCACGCCGGCCTCGCGCAGCCGGCCGGCGGCGGCGCTGTCCTGGTCGGCGGGGCCGATGCTGCCGGTGACGTCCAGGCCGCGGTCGGCCAGCCACAACGCCAGACCCTCCTGGCCGGGCGCGGTGACGTCGACCAGGTGCGCCTTGGCCAGCAGGTCGGGGGCGGGCTTCGCCATACCCTTCGCGCGGGGTCGGACGGAAACGGCGTCCATGCTTTCCATGGAGTCCTCCAGCAGGGTGAGGGGTGGGGTGGACCGGGCCGGTCGCGGGTCCGGGGGTGTGGCGCCGTGAGCGGCCCGGGGCTCATGCCTGGGCGAGACCGCGCTCCAGCTCCGCGTCGGTGACGCGGGCGGCGTGATGGTCCAGGTCCATCTGAGCGACGCGCGCCAGGTGCGCGACGACCGGCTCGCCGAAGAGGTCCCCGGCCAGTTCGCTGGTCTCGAAGGCGTCGAGCGCCTCGGCCAGGGACTGCGGCACCAGCGGCGCGTCAGGATGCTGGTAAGCGTCGCCGCTGGTGGCGGGCGGGGGCTTGAGGCTGGCCTCGATGCCGTGCCGGATACCGGCGATCACCGCCGCCAGGGCGAGCATCGGGGTGGCGTCCGCGCCCGGCAGGCGGACCTCCAGTCGCAGGCTGCGGCCGTGCCCGACCACCCGCACCGCGCACGAGCGGTTGTCCCGGCCCCAGGCGAGCCGGGCCGGAGCGAAAGAGTGGTCGGCGAAGCGCTTGTAGCTGTTCACGTACGGCGCCCACAACGGAGCGACCTCGGGCAGCACCGTCAGCAGCCCGGCCACCGCCTGCTCGCCCAGTTCCGATAGTTCGGTCCCGTCGGCCGGGTCGGCGGCCAACACCGTCCGGCCGTCGAAGTCGGCCAGCGACACATGCAGGTGTAGGCCGCTGCCGACCCCGGTGGACGGGGCTGCCATGAACGACGCCATCAAACCGGCTTCGTCCGCGATCGTCTTCGCGGCGTGCTTGAACAGCACGTGCTGCTCGCACGCTGCCAGGGCCTCCCCGTACGGGAAGGTGACCTCGATCTGGCCGGCACCGCCCTCGCCTTTGACGGCCTCGACCGGCATGTCCGAGCCCGCGAGGACCTCCCGGAGCCGGCGGCCGAACTCCCGCACCGTCGACGGCTGGTCCAGGGCGTAGTCGCGGTTGTCCCAGACGACGGGGCGAAGCTCTCGCCAGCCTGCGGCCGCAGCATCCCGGGTGGTTCCCTCGTACAGCACGAACTCCGTCTCGATCCCCACCGCCGGTACCACACCAAGCCCGGCGAGCCGGTGCAGCTGCTCGCTCAGCACCGTGCCCGGGCCCAGTGGGTGGGGCCACCCGCCGCTGATCGGCTCGGCGAGCACCAGCGCGGTGCCCGGCAGCCACGGCAGCAATCGGGCCCGCTTCGTGTCGGGCAGCAGACCGATGTCGCCGAAGCCGCTCGCCCAGGTGAACGGCCCGCTGCTCGGCGGAGTCATAGCCAGGTCGGTTCCCAGCACATACCCACACATCTCCGGGGACAGCGCACCCGACCGCAGCCGCTCCACCACCGTCCTCGCGGAGTACTCCTTGCCCTTGAGCCGGCCCTGCACGTCGACCATCGCCAGCAGCACGGTGTCGACACCGAAGTCGGCAACCAGCTGCTCCAGCGGCCCGGCCGGCGAAATTGCCGACGGGGCCGGGGGCTTGGCCGCGCGGATGCGGGCGGCCCGTATCGTCGCCCTCATACGATCTGCTCCTCGATCTCGGCCAGGTGCGGGTCCTCGACGACCGGCGCGGAGAACCGCTGGCCGGCCATCCGCCACCAGAGGGCCGCCAGCCCGAGGACGATCAGCAGAGTCAACGGAGCGTAGTTGAACGTCTCCACCGTCACGGGGTAGCGCTGCGGTAGGCACACCAGCACCATCAGCACCACCACCCACGCCACCGCGGCGGTACCCACCGGCCTGCTCCACCGGCCCAGGTGCCACGGTCCCGGGATGAACCCGTCTCGCTGCCGCAGTCGCAGGTAGACGGGGATGATGTAGCTGGGCGTCATGCCGATCACATTGACGGCGGTGACCGCTCCGTAGGCCGTCGTCGACCACAACGACGGCAGTGCCAGTAGGAACGCCACCACGACCGACAGCCACACCGCCGGCACCGGCACCTTGCGGGACGAGATCCGGCGCCAAGTGCCGGCACCCGGAAGCGCGTTGTCGCGCGAGAACGCGTAGATCATCCGCGAACAGGCGGTGACCGCAGCCGAACCGCAGAAGAGCTGGGCCCCGATCACGACGAGCAGCAAGCTCTTGGCGCCGTTCGGCCCGAGCGCGTCCAGGAAGACCTGTGCCGGTGGAACGCCAGCCGCGGCGGCCCCCGAGTAGTCCCGGACGGCGAACAGCAGGCCTGCCAGCAGCACGAATCCGACGACCAGGGAGATCCCGATCGAGCGGACCATGCCCTGAGGCGCGGCCACCCGCGCGTTCGTCGTCTCCTCCGACATGTGAAGGCTGGCGTCGTACCCGCAGAACGTGTAGCCGGCCAGGAGCAACCCGGTCGCGCTCACATAGACCGGGTTCGACCAGCCAGTGCCGTTCTCGAAGTGCGTGAACACCCAGGAGGGGGACTGATGGTGGGAGGGGACGACTGCGAGCACGCCGACGATCACCAGCACGCCCAGCACGTGCCACCACACCGAGATGCTGTTGAGCAGGCTCACCACACGGACGGCGACGACGTTCAGCAGGGCGTGGAGCAGCAGAATGACGGCGAAGATCGAAAGGACCAGCTCCGGATTCGGTTCGGTGCCCCACTGGAGTCCGGCGAATGCTGCGATGAACGAGGCGGCGCCGTAGTCGATGCCGGCGATGGCTCCCAACAGGCCGAGCAGGTTCAACCAGCCGGTCCCCCAGGCCCATCGAGGGCCGCCCAGTCTCAGGGCCATGAAGTAGAGGCCGCCGCTGGTGGGGTAGGCGGAGGTGACCTCGGCCAGTGACATGCCGACCAGCAGCACGGCGAGCCCGACCCCGAGCCAGCCCCACATCATCACCGCCGGCCCGCCTGTGACCAGACCGTATCCGTAGAGGGTCATGCAGCCGCTGAGGACGGAGATGATCGAGAAGGAGACCGCGAAGTTCCCGAAGGGGCCCATCCGACGGGTCAGTTCGGGCGTGATCCCGAGAAGTTGCAGGTGGTTGTCGTCCTCGGGGGAGAGGGGGTTGTGTTCAGAACGTGGCACGTGGAGGCCTCCGGAGCAAGGTCGGCGGGGTCGGCCCGGCCGTCGGACGGGCTGGGGCGGAGAGTTCAGCGGGTGGCGGCGAACGACTGGGCCAGGGCCTGGCGGAAGAGGTCGTCCGGGCGGTCGCCGACGCTCACCCAGGGGTGGGAGGAGACGAACGGCGCCATCGCCGTGAACACCTCCGCAGCCTGGACAGGGAGTCGGCTTGCCCAGAGTGCGTGCGCGAGGTGGCTCTCGTCCGCCACGGGCCACCGGCCCTGGCCGCCGGATGCCGCAGACCAGTGCTCGTACGCCCGCAGCACCGCAGCACGGACTCCTTCGTCCTTCGTCCACTGCAGTTGGGCTGTGCCCTTGCGCTCCGCCCGCTGATAGCGGTCGACGTACACGTACAGCGGCAGAGCGTGAAGGGGCGAGCCCGTCGGTGCGCTCGGGAGGAAGGCTGCCAAGAAATCGTTCGCGGTGCCGGGGGTGCCGCGGGCGAGCCAGAAGCGGAGCATCTGGTGCCAAGCCTCCCTGCTCCACGGGTCCGCGCGTCGGACCTGTGCGAGAAGGCCCCATGGACCGCGCGGGAGCATCTGGTCGGGCGCTGCGGCCCGGTGCTCCGGACGGGACAGGGAGGGATCCAACCGTGCCAGTTCCAGTAGGCAGATCCACGGCACCGGATCGTCGGCGAGGGTGGAGGCGGCCTCCCAGCACAGTTCCCGTGCCGACCGCTCCAGGCCCACGACTGTTCGTGGGTCCGCCCGGTTGCTGACGGCCTGGAGGGCTCGTGCGACAGCCGTCCGCGCGAGGAGCGTCGACAACCCGCTGCTGTCCGGAGCCTCGCGCCGCATGTGGTCGAGCACGTCACTCCGTGCAGCGACGGCGGCCAGGACCTGGGTCCGGGCCGTCCACGCGGGCCAGTCGCCCCATGAACTGGCAAGCAGCGCGCGGGCAGTTATCCATCGACCCTGCCGAAACTCCTCCACGGCGACCCGGAGGTCGCTGTCGTGGCCCGCGGGGTGCCGGACGAATCGGCCCGGGTCAAGGGCGACCGGAGCATCCATTGCCGGGTCCTTTCGAGGAATGCCGGTCCGTTGGCGCCGCACTCCCCGTCGCCCGGTAGACCGAGGGCGCCAAGAAGCACGGCCGGCTCAACCGGATCGGCCGAGGGGCTGAAGAAGATGAGACGACCGGGTCGCGTGACGAAATGTGACTCGGCGATCGGCCACCAACTGTCCCGCTCCGGTTGGAGCAGCGCCACGACACCGAGGTGTCATCTGATCGGGCGGTGAGGCAGTGACATGTCATCGGAGTGTCATCTCGTCAGAACCGGCAACGCGATGGCTCATCAGCGGGTATTGCTAGATTCAGGCTCTCCCCGAATCGGCGGCGGCTGGGCTGTGACCGACACCACGGGGCGGAGGCGCGACATGTCGAGCAAGACGCTACTGGGGGTCCTGATAGAGAGTTCGGGGTGGGAGTTTTCCGACTTCCATCGTGAACTTCGAGGTGCTGGCAACGAGTTGGCGCGAACCCTCAAGGACCACCGGTTCCGCGACCTGGATATGTCGCAGGCGACGTACAGGCGTTGGGTCGCCGGAACGGTCAGCCGGCCGACCGGCGTGTTCTCCCAGACGATTCAGCGCATGTTCAACAAGCCGATCGCCGAACTCCTGGCGCCGCCGCCTGAGGGAGGCCCCACCGCACTATCCCGGCAAGACCTCGAAAGGGAGCTCGCGATGACCGCACGCGAAGCATCCGACCACGCTGCTTCCGTGGCGTCCGCCTTCCTCTCCGACCTCTCCATAGAGCAGGTCCAGGAAGATGTCCGCCGACTCGCCCGTACCTACAACAATCGGCCGCCGTTCGACGTGCTTCGTGAGGCCCGGCAGCTTCGGACGGACACCGAAGCCCTGCTGGACCGCACCCACATCCCCGAGCAGAAGCAGCACCTGCTGATCGCCCTCGGCCAGACGACGGCGCTGCTGGCCATGACCGCCTTCGACCTCGGGGCATTCGGCGAAGCCGGTCGACTGGCCCGCTCCGCAGGCATGTACGCCGAGATCACCCGCTTCACTCCGCTCGCCGCCTTCGCGGCCGGCACACTCGGCATGCTCTCCTACTGGGAAGGCCGGCCGAGCGAAGCGATCCGCTTCATCCGTCAGGCGCATTCCTTTCCCGGTGTCGGTACGGCCGGCCGCGTTCGAATCGCCGCCATCGAAGCCAGGGCCTATGGCCACCTTGGAGATCAGCGACGAGCCGCGGAAGCCGTCGAGCGCTTCCGCGACGTCGACACCGTCGAGCGCGACGATCTCCACGACGAGGTTGCGGGGGAGTTCCTCCACCGTCCCGAGCGGATCGCCCGTTCGCACGGTACGACGCTCCTTCTCCTGCGCGATGGCGCCGGTGCGCAGCGGCACGCACGGCTGGTGCTGGAACTGCAGGCGGGGCTGCCCGCCGGGCAGAGGACTCCCCGGATCGAGGCCGAGGCGCGGGCGGACCTCGCGTCGGCGCTGATCCTCGACGGAGAAGTGGAGGAAGCCGCCGACGTCCTGGAGCCCATCGCGGCGCTTGCTCCGGACCGGCGCGCTGCAGGCCTCGTCGAACGAGTGGTCCACGTCGGCAAGCTGCTGACCACGGAGTCCATCGGGACGTCGCAGGTGGCCAGGGAGCTTCGGGAGGTGCTGGAGGAGTACACCCGAGTCGCTGCGCCGAGGCAGTTCGGCGGCAGCGTCGGGCGACTGGCCATCGAGTAGGTCACGGCTACCCCAGCGGGGTGGGGGGGGCCCGCCCCGGGCCGGGCGCCCCCCCCCCCCCACCCCGCGCGCTTGGTCGGGTGGGGGCGGCTTTTGGCCGCCCGCTGCGGCCCCCGGGCCATGGTTTTGGACACGGCTACCCCCGCGGGGTGGGGCGCACCGCCATGTGCCGGTCCGCCCCACCCCGCTTTCCTTCACCGCAAGGAACTGGCAGCGGCAAGGATCGTTCGTTCCCGGTCCGCGTCAATTCCGTGGGCGGATGCCCGGGGATGCGGAACCGGCACATTGCCGGCCTGGAGCCACTCCCAGGTGTCCCGCACCGTCTCCTCAAGGGGACGGCAAACGAATCCTGCGGCGTACGCCGAGCTGGAGTCGACAAGCCAGACGCCATCGTTCGTCCGCCACAGCGGCAGCTCCGTCCACTGCCGGACGCCGTGCTCCAGCAGGACCCTGTCCGTAACCCAGCGCAGCTCACCCCGGCCGCCCGTGGCCTCTACGCACGCCTGAAGGAAGCTGTCCATCGTGTCCCGTCCGATCGGTGCGGTCACGTTGTGGACCCCGCCGCCAGGGCGCTCGGCAAGCTCGACGGCGAAGTGCGCGACATCGCGGACGTCGACCGGCTGGATTCCCTTGCCTGCCGACCCGGGAGCCAGGATCTGCCCGCCGCGCTCGGCGCGCCGAAGCCACCACGGGAGCCGGCCGACATACTCGCCGGGGCCGAGGATCACCCCGGGACGAAGCAGCCACGACCGCTGTTCACCGAAAGCTGCGAGCACCGCCCGCTCGCCGCCCGCCTTCTGGCGCCCGTAGTGAAGATTCGGGCCCAGCCAACCCTCCGGGTCCTTGCCGTACTCGCTGTCGGCGTCGGCAGGGCCGTCCATCAGCCGATCGCCCACCGCCAGCGGGTGGTCCGGCCAACCGGCGTACACCGACACCGTCGAGATGTAGACGTAGCGCTCGGTCGCGCTCTCCAGCGCCCTCGCCCCCGCCAACACCACCCGCGGCGGCTGCTCAGCGGCAGAGGTGTCGATCACTGCGTCCCACGGGCCCTGTGCCGCGAGTCGGGCCAGATCCTCGGACGACGTACGGTCGCCGAGCACCTGCCGCACACCGGGTAGCACCACACCGGACCGGCCCCGGTTGAACGTCGTCACGGCCCAGCCGCGTGCTAGCGCCTCCTCGACAACGGCCTTGCCCAGAAACCAGCCACCGCCGACCACCAAGATATTCATGCCCGGAATCCTGCCGAGAACAGGCGTCCGTTGGCCAGTCCACCACTGCGACGTAGTCGAGACACCGCAGGTCGCGAGCATGATCGTGGCGAAGATGACACCCCGGTGACACTCCCGTGCGAACAGACCGCCGAGATGACAGGCAGAGGGCATGGCCCTGTCACGAGCAGCTCGGAAGACTGGGGCGCTCGGCGGCCCGATCGGAGCAAGGCGCTCTCCGGCGCCCTGAGACGGTGCCGGACACGTCGTCCGTGAGGACCGCCGCGCTCCCTTCCGATTCCCCGGAAGGCCGAGCACGATTCAGCGAGAGGAGACCCGATGGAGAGCACCGCACCCACGGTTCAGCCGAAGGAGGAAGGCGGCCTGCTGGTCGCCGTCCGCGGCATCAGGGCCGCGCGTTCCCGGGCCGACGTACCGTCCGACAACACCGGCGGCCGGTCCGACCAGAACGACACCTGAGAGACCGCCCACGATGCCTGAGACCGCCTCGTGGGCGGCGCGCCTGGGTGGGGACCGGTTCCTCACCCAGGCGCTGCACCGCTCCTACGCCGTCTTCCCCGCAGAAGACGCCGACACCGCTCCACTCCTGTCGTGGGACGATCTGAACTCGATCCTCGCCACCCATCGTCTCGACCCGCCGAGGCTACGGCTGTCGATGGACGGGCAGGCCGTCCCGGTCGGCCGGTACTCGACCCCGAGCACCAACCGGCGCGGGGCGACCTGGAACCGGCTGCACCCCGCCCAGCTCCACGCCCAGCTCGCCGAAGGCGCCTCCCTCGTCGTGGACGCGATCGACGAGATCCACCCGCCAATCCGCGCCGCTGCCGAAGCGCTGGAGCGCTTCATCGGCACGCCGGTGCAGACCAACGTGTACGCCTCGTGGACCGAGCAGGAGGGCTTCGGCCGGCACTGGGACGACCACGCGGTGGTCGTAGTCCAGCAGTATGGGGCGAAGCACTGGCGGCTGTGGGAACCCACCCGGCAGGCCCCAACCTTCCGCGACGTGGAAGCCCCGCAGGAACCCGAGGGCGAGCCGGTCGCGGACTTCGTCCTCCACCCGGGCGACGTCCTGTACCTGCCGCGCGGATGGTGGCACAGCGTCACCGCCGACCAAGGGACCGAATCGCTCCACCTCACCTTCGGACTCGTCGCCCAGACCGGCGCCATCCTCCTCGGTTGGCTGGTGGACGAGCTGCACGAGAGCTCGGCCGTACGGACGGACGTCCCGCTCCACGCCTCGCCGACCGAGAAGGCCGCCTACCTGACCGATCTACGGACCGCGGTGCTCACCGCACTGTCGGATCCCGACCTGATCGACCACTGGGCCAGGTCCACCGGCACCACCCACTTCGGCCGCCCGGCCCCGTCCCTGCCCTACGTGAACTCGCTTCCCCCGGACAGGTCGATCACGGTCCGGATCACCGCCGCGCGCGCCGAACTCACCGGCAACCCGGGAACCGGAACCGTCACCCTGTCCGCCGCCGGTACAGCGTGGGACTTCGCCGAGCGCGCTGCCCCCGCTCTGCAGATCCTGCTGACCGGGGAAGCCTCCACCATCGGCGAACTCGCGGACGCCGCCGGCCTGAAGGCCGCGGACATGGCCGACCTGCTGAATGCCCTCGTCCGGGGCCAGGCCCTCGCCGTCGTCGAGGCCAGCCGATGAGCCCCGTCCTCGGCCTGGGGACCTACCGGGTGCGCGCCGCCGGCGAGGCGGCGCGCACCGCCCTCAGGGCCGGAGCCCGATGGATCGACACCGCCCCCAACTACGCCCACGGCCAGGCCCATCACGACCTCGCTTCCGCCCTCGCCGACCACCCGGACGCCAGGGTGACGACGAAGACCGGATTCCACCCGGACAGCCGCCACAGCCTCGCCCCAGAGGACGTCCGCACCCAGACCGAGGAATCGCTCGCCGTCCTCGGCCGCGCCGACCTCGTCTTCGTCCACAACCCCGAGCGGTTGAGCCACAACCGGAAGCAGTTGCACCACACCCTCCGGGCCGCCTTCGCGGTGCTGGAAGAGTTCGCGGCCGCTGGCCGCATCGGGGGCTACGGCGTGGCCACCTGGTCCGGCTTCACCGAGCAGGCGTTCACCGTCGCCGAGCTGACCGGGTTGGCCCGGGACGCCGCCGGATCGACGGACCACCACCTCGCCGGTGTGCAGATGCCGGTCAGCCTCGTCATGGCCGAGCCTCTCGCTTTGGCCCTTGACGGTGACGGGCCGCTGATCCACGCGCGCGACGCCGGGGTCACCACCTTCGGGTCCGCCCCACTGCACGGCGGCGAACTGCCGAGCCTGATGACACCCGAACTGGTGAACCTGATCGCTCAGGGATCGACTCCACACGCCGCCGCGTTCCAGGTCGTCGGAGCGTGCCCAGCACTGGACGTGGTCCTCGCCTCGACCAGCACCCGGCGCCACTGGGACGATGCCAGGGCGGCTCTAGCCGAACCGATCCCCGACGAGCGACTCAGGACGGTGCTCGATGTCCTTTCAACCGGATGACGAAATCCGGCACAGCCTTACAGCAGCACACCAGAAGGCCGCCGCGTTCCTCGGCCTCGTGTGCACCGGACCGCCGACCTTCGGCACCTCCGGCACCACCGTCGGCCGCCGGGCCGAGAACACCTGGCTCCGCGTCTCCAGAAGCAGCCGCCACCGGGCGCCCCGGCCGACCGGCCAGGGCGCCCTCGGCGCGGAACAGCTCGTCCCCGCCTCCGTTCCCCGACCCCGGCTCCACGACACCACGGACTGGACCGAAGCCGGCTGGTTCTACCAGGCTGACGTCTTCGACCTGGTAGACCCTGCGGTCTCCACCACCCAGGACCTTCGCCACGACCCCGGCCTGGACAACGGCTGGTGGACCGCGCTGAAAGACGCGCTGGCTGGCCTCGCACAGGCACCCGGCACGAAGACCACCCCGCGCCAGGCATGGGTCGAAGAGGCCTTCCCGAAGTACCTCGGCATCCCGGCCCCCGCGAGCATCGAGCGGGTCACCGGCCACGGCGACCTGCAGTGGGCCAACCTGACCGCCAGGCCGCTCATGATCCTCGACTGGGAACGCTGGGGCCTGGTCCCGGTCGGCTACGACCCCGCCGTCCTGTGGGTCAGCAGCCTTCTCGTCCCCGAGGCCGCCGAGCGGACCCGCGAGGAGTTCGCCGACATTCTCGACACCCCCGCCGGACGTGTCGGCCAGCTGATCGCCCTCGCGGAGATGCTCCAGGCCGCCGACCGCGGCTACTACCCCGACCTGACACCCCTGCTCGCCGACCAGGCACGCGAGCTGACCGGGATCACCCCGCCGCAGGCCGCCACCCCCGGACCCGTCCGGTAGGCCGTGGACCTACGGCACGACCCTGTCGAGCACGTACTGGTCCAGGCCGAGCAGCACCTCGACACGCGGCTGGACCGAACCGGTATGGTGCGCAAGCGCCGGACGGTCGGAGTGCCCACCGACCGAGGCAGCTGGGTCCGGGTGGAACGGCGGCCGTGGGCGCGAGCCCTCGAACAGGGCTGGGGCGGAGCAGAAGCCGCCGCAGCACTGGTCGGCGTTGCGATGCCCCGCTGGTCCGGGTCGGCAACGTGGCATGACCCACGAGACCAGGCGATCTGGCGGGTGGACGAGACCTCGCTGCTGCCGGACGGCCCGGTCGGGGCCGCGGTGGTGACCGTCGACCCGGAGCTGCCGGAGGGGTGGTGGTGCTCGCTGAACGCCTCGCTGAACGCACTTGCCGAGCGGCGCACGGCCCGGACGGCGACTCCGGACACCGAGCAGATCACCCGGAAGCTGATCGCCGACACGATCGGGGCTGCCTTCCCCGGAGAGCACGACACCAGGGCGGAACTGTGGTGCCTTGCCCACGCGGACTTGAACTGGGCGAACATCACCGGCCCCGACGAGTTCTGCCTGTTCGACTGAGAGGACTGGGGAATGGCGCCACGCGGACTCGACGCGGCGTCGCTGTACGCCGCCTCTCTCGCCGTACCGGCACTCGCGGAGCGAGTCAGGCGGTAGCGCCGGGCAGACCTTGAGAGCCGGGACGGAATGCTGATGCAGCTCTGTGCGATGGCGAAGATCGTTGGGCCGCACGCGGGCCCGCACGACCCGCGAGCGGGGCCCGCGCGCCGGGAGGCCGCGCGGGTGGTCCACGCTCTTCAAGCAGGTTGAACGCCACCCGCACCGTCGGAAGGAGTAGGCATGGAGCCCACTGTGCGCCCTCCGCGTAGGCACGACGCCGAGGACATCGCCAGCGCGAAGGAGCGAGGCTGGCGCGAGCTGACGCCCATCGACGCCGCCTACGAAGCGGGAGAGAGTCACCGAGTGGCACGCCGCTGTCCTGGACATCATCGGACCGGCCTACCGCAACAGCGACGACCCGCGGGCCCAGTCCAACCACAGGGCGACGAGGCCCGTTGGAGAAAAGCCCGCGGCAGGGGGCTATCTGTGGAATCTTCCGTTAGCGAGGCCGTCGGCGAAGTCGTTGATTTCGGAGGCTGCGAAGATCAAGGAATTTTTGCGCCGGTCACGGAAAGCGGTGATTGCGCGGGGCAGGAAGGCGGTCTCGATGCAGTCGGAGTCGTTGGTGCTCGCCGATTGCCACTGTGCTCCCGCAAGTTGCTGAGCCAGCCAGCCTCGCGGAAGCTCGTTTTTGGTGTCTGCCGTGATGGGGTCAGCGCACAGATGAGTAGCCATGCGGAGCTTGCCGTTGATGATGGTGTGGGCGAAATCCTCGAACTTCTGGTCAGAGAGAACGAGGGGCTCTTGCTGTGGGTTGAGCGAGTCGCGGATCGCTGTGATCGCCTGGGGCAGCCGGGCAACCTCAACGCAGTTGGAGCCGCCGGTGCTTGCGGATTGCCAGTGGGCTGCTGCGAGTTGTTGGGCCAGCCAACCAGCGGTGAGATTTGCCGTGACGGAGTCGGGGTGGTGGGGGGTCATGCGTATTCCTCGGCGAGTTGATCTAGGAAGGCGAGTGACTTCTCGGGCGACAGCGCGTCGTCTGTGAGGTGTTCGCTAACGCGCTGGTACTCGCTGACGACATCGGTCTCGTGGATGTGCAGGGCGGCGCGCCTGCCCTCGATGGTGACGCTCGTGCGGCCGGTCGGAAACGTCATCAACATGAACGGCCCGTCTATCCCGGCGTGCGCCCCGACAGAGAACGGGATCACCAGGATGGTGATCACAGGGCTGCTTCTGGCCAGCGTGGCGAGGTGTTTGATCTGTTGGTGCAGCCCGGCGCGTCCTCCGATCTCTTGCCGGAGTTGGCCTTCGGTGAGCACTGACGTGATCACCAGTGGTGGCTGTCGGGAGAGAACCCGCTTGCGGAGTTCGGAGCGCACGGCGACGAAGCGATCGACGTCGGACTCGTTGTCCCAGGCGCGGCCGGCCTCGATGATCGTGCGCTCGGTAAGCGTTTCCTGGAGTAGTCCGTGTGGTGCTGTCGGTGACCAGAGGAAGGCCGACGAGGCGAGTTCAATGTCGGTGTAGTAGTTCCCGAAAGGGTCATCGGCGTCGCCTGGGAACCGTTCCTTCCAGTCGCTGCTGTTTGCGCTGAGGACCAGCTCGTTCCAGAACGCCTGGGCAGCCGGGTCGGTGATCCCGAGGACGGCCAAGAGGTGCGGGAGCTTCTGGAGGGTGATCTGCTGGTCGCCGGACTCGATCTTGTGGACGGTGCTCGCTGATCTGTAGCCGAGCTGCGTGGCGGCCGCGTCCAGCGACCATCCGAGTTCCTGCCGCCGGTGGCGCACCTCCGCGCCGAGCCGCCGACGTCGGGGGTTGGGTTGGTCGGCCATCAGCACCTCCAGGGTCAGGTTGATCGTAGTGGGTAAGCCCCTCAGCTCTCATGCAGCCTGTCGAGTAGGAAAAATTTTCCAATCACGAAGACTTGCCATCAATCTGACGCAGCGCCATCATCGTGATGCGGTCAGTGTCTGCTCGGCGCAGGCCGCCTTGGCCAGTGGCGCACCTCCACTTCGGCATGCCTTGGTCCTGGCCCCTTCGAGTCAGCGACCCACCTGAAAGCGCTCTGGTCAGCCGCGCGGCAAATCCGGGCAGCGGCCGGTCCACCGCTCACCGCACATTCCCGACGAGGTGCACGGCTGGTCGCCCGAAACCCCCGTCATCTCCTGCGCTGTGCTGAAGCGGCTGACCGGTTCCGGCCTCCGTACGGAACGGCTGACGCGGAGCAGACTCGCCTGCGCCGGACCACTGGAACTGAGGAGGTACTCATGGCCCAGATTGCTGATCCCACGCGTGACGACAGGATCGGCTCGGCAGGCACCATAAGTCGGATCGCGTGGTGCGCCTTCAACGACGTCACTACCCATTCGCTGGAGGAACTGGGAGCATCAATTCCGCGGTTGGACGGCGTGGTCGGCACGGACTCGCCAACCGGGCTCTTGTTGCATACCTGCCACCGCGTCGAGTGGTACGAGGCCGAGCCCGCGAAAGCGGTCACCGCGCCGTTCTCGATCCGGCTCAGCCGACGGATCGCCGGCCACGAGGCCGCAGCTTCCCGGTTGGCCCGGATCGCCGCTGGCGCGATGTCCCTGATCCTCGGGGAGCAGTTCGTCTTCCAGCAGGTTCACTCGGCCTTCGACCGGCTGCCCGCTGGCCACCCTCTTCGACCGGTGGGGGCAGAGGTACTCCTGCTGGCCAGTCAGGCACGGCGCCGGTTCGGACTCCGGGCCCGGCTCGACTACCGCGACCTTGTCCGAACGCTGCTGGACGCGTCGGCCACCCACTCGCGCAACCTGGTCATCGTCGGCGGCGGCATGCTCGCCCAAGCCGTCGCACATGAACTCGGCGACGACCGCCGAGTCTTCGTCTTGACCCGAAGCCCCAAGAAGCTTCGCCGACTCCTGCGGTCCGGCGCCGCCAAGGCGACCGTTCTGCGGATCACAGAACTACCCGACACCGTACGGGACAGCGGCTTCGACCTGGTGCTCGCGACCTCCGGGCTCACGCCCCAGTATCGCGACCACATCGCGCGCCTCGCGGATTCCGCAGCCCGATCGCTGGTCATCGACCTGTGCGCGACGCCCGTCCTGCACGACCGCTCGAACTACCAGCACCTGCACCACCCGGCCGTGACCGACCTCATCGAGGACGCCAACCGGCCGGCTGTCGAGGCAGCTCGCGCTGCTTCCTTCTGGATCGAGAACCAGTACGGAGGGCACAGTTGACCACGATCGTCGACACGCTGGTGATCGGCGCCGGCCCCGCTGGGCTGATCGCCGCCGATCGCCTCACTGAGAACGGGTCCCGGGTGTTGCTGGTCGATGCCGGCCGCACCCACCTGCGTCGCACCTGCCCGGTGGATCTCCTGCGCTCCTGCAATGGCTGCCAGGGCATCTGCAACGTGATCTCCGGCTTCGGCGGCTCGATCCACTACGGAGACGGGGTCAAGCTCTCGCGGTTCCCCAGCGGCCGGCGGCTGGCCGAACTCCTCGGTGCTGACCGAGCCGAAGAACTCGCCGATCGGGCGCTGCGGAGGCTGTGCGGCGAGGAGGACCTGCCCGCCTTCCACGGAGCCCTCCCCGCCCTCGGACCGTTCACGGTCAAGGACTACCCGGTGGCCTCGCTCAGCGCGGCGCACGTCCGGACGCTGATCGAACGGCTCCACCGTCGGATCACCACCGCTCCTGGCACCGAGTTACGGATGCAGACACAGGTCAGCTGCCTCCAGCCGCTCGGACAAGCGTGGCGGGCCGAAGTCGTCGGCCGGTCCGGCAGCAGCGAGTTTGTGCACGCGAGTTCGGTCGTGGTCGCGGTCGGGCGGCGGGGCCAGCGCTGGTGGCAGCAGACCCTCCGCGGCCTCGGAGTTTCGTTCTCCGCACCCGCTCCCTCCGTGGGAGTCCGCTTCGAGGCCCCGACCGCACTGCTGCAGCGCGGGTCCGACATCCACGAGGACTTCAAGACCACCATCGTCACCAACGGCGTGAAAATCAAGACGTTCTGCTTCTGCGCCGGTCCGGGGGGCGGCCGGATCAAGTTCACGGACTACGGCGAGCACACTCTCCTCGACGGCCACGTCATCCCCGAGGCGAAGAGGGGCAGTACGGCGAACTTCGCCCTCCTCGCGCAGCTTCGAGCCTCTGACGGCAGCCCGCGCACCACCGCCTGGGTCGACGAGAACCTCCTCGTCCCGTACCGGGCACTGAGGACCGACCGGCCGGGCAAGCCCGTCCTCCAGTGGTATCCCGACTTCCGCAGCCGTTCCCTCGCCTGCAAGGAACTTGAGCAGTTCGCCAGACTCAGCGGCTTCCACCCCTCGCTGCGCGACTACCAGGTCGCCGACCTCGCGGGCATCCTGCCCCAGGACATCCACACCGCTCTGTGCGATGCCTTCGAAGACCTGATGGCCTACTTCACCGGCGGCGCACTGCCCGGCCGCATCGCCTCCCAGGTCGCGGTGATCGGCCTCGAACTGGAGAACCTCTGGGACGAGCTGAAGCTCACCGACGGCCTGGAGACCACGGCCCCCGGTCTGTACGCGGCCGGCGACTGCACCGGCCTTGCCCAGGGCATCCTCCAGGCCGCGGTCGGCGGGCTTGCTGCAGCCGAAGCGATCACGGGCCGTCCTGGCCGTTCCACCGGGCTGGCCGCGTGACCGCCCTCCTCGCCGTCACGGAGGCCAGCCGAGCCGCCGTCGAGACCTTCGGCGACAACCTCCTGTGCTCCTTCGTCGGCGGCTCGTACGCACGCGGCACCAACAAGCCGACCAGCGACATCGACCAATTCGTCATCACCGTCCGCAGCGACCACGAGCGGGAACGGCTCTTCGCCGAACGCCTGCGCCAGGTCCACCAGGCCGCCGGCCTCGACTTCGACCACTGCGGAGAAATCCTCACCCTCGGAACCCTGAACACCCTGCTGGCCTTCACGGAAGACTGCATCGCAGCCGTGCCGGCGGTTCAGCGGTCCGCCTGTTACCTCGCCGACTGCCCCCTGTCGGTGTTCCGCAAGGGCGACGTGGTTCTCAAGTTCCTCGCCGACCCGAAGATCGCCGTCCACGACCCGGCGGGCCTCCTGCCGGCGCTCGAAGCCCGGGCTGCGGCCTACTTTTCCGCTTGGCCGATGCCCCGGATCCAGGAACACAAAGGCCGGCTGCGACTGCCTCCCGGCAGCCCCCAACAGCGGCTCGCCGACCTGTGGCAGTCCCGTGCCGCCACCGTGGCCTGGACCGACACACCTGTCGGCATCGGCCTGGAACGCTGGTTCGGCACCGAGCTGCCCGCCCGGTTCGAAGCCCTGCACCATGCCGGCCCCGTCACCTCCCCGGCTCTTGACGGCATCGGCTGCCCGCTGCCCGCCGCCGACACCCTCACGGCACCCCTGACCGCTCAGTGCCTCGCCTTCCTCCACTTTGAACCGGAAGGACACCGATGACCGCCGTCTCCCTCGGCATGCCCACCACCCGCCTGCCGATCTACCGGCAGACCCGCGAACGGTTCGTCTTCCTCTACCCCACCACCGCCTGCAGCCTGCGGTGCAAGACCTGCTACGTGGGCAACGACCGCCTCAACGCCGCCAACACCATGAGCGTCGAGCAGGCCGTCAAGATCATGGATTACTTCCGGATCACCGGAGGCCACGACAAGCTCTACCTCCTCGGCGGCGAGCCCACCATGCACCCCGAGCTGCCCACGATCGTCACCGAGGGCCGCAATCGCGGCTACCAGGTCACCATCAGCAGCAACGGCGACTTCGACGACGACCTGTTCGACAAGATCCCCCCGGGCACCCTGAACAGCTTCAACTTCTCCCTGGAGTCCGCCGACCCGCTCATCCACCGCAAGATCCGCGGCAACCCCACCAACTACGACAAGGTCGTTCGCCACATCGCCCAGGCCCGCGAACTCGGCTACCAGGTCCGCGTGATGTGCACCGTCTCGCAGACCAACCGCGAGCGTGCCCTCGACCTCGTCCCCTTCCTCGCCGAACTCGGCGCCCACACCCTCAGCTTCCACAACCTCGGCAAGACCGGCAACGGAGGCCGCTTCCTCCAACCGCTCAGCCCCACCGAGTGGATGGAATTCTGCGCCGAGATCGAAGCCTTCCCGCCCGAGCCGCGCCTGGCGGTCTACTATCCGCCGACCTTCGTGAAGGCGGACGACCAGGAGGCGTGGTTCGACCGCGGATACCCGGGCTGCCCCGCCCGCACCCTCGACCGCCCGCACGTCTACCCGGACGGCACCGTCTTCGCCTGCCCCGTCTTCATGGACGACGGCTGGCACTACGCCACCTTCGACGGCGACCGGCTCGTCCTCAACCCCGACCCGAACAACGAACTCAACGCCTACCTCATCGCCGACCCGGTGTGCACCGGCTGCCCCAACACGGAGACCTGCGGCGGCGGCTGCCCCGCCTACTCCCAGATCCCCGCCTACAAGGATGAGGACTTCTACTCCTGCGACCGCGACACCACCCCGCTGTGCATCCTGTGGACGGTCTCCGCCTGGGGCGCCCGCGAAGCCGACTCGCTGCACGTCCTGCGCTGACAAGGGAGACGAGACCGTGACCGACACCCTCGTACACGCCGCCGCGCATGCCACCGCGGCCAAGGAACCGTTCCTGTTCCTCTACATCACCGAGAAATGCCAACTGCGCTGCAAGCACTGCTACATGGGGACCCGACTCGACGCCGAGCGGCGCATGACCCCCGCCATGGTCGAGGACATCCTCTCCAGCCTGCGCGTCGCCTACGGCCAGTACAAGGTCTACCTCCTGGGCGGTGAGCCCACCACCCACCCCCGGTTCGGCGACATCCTCGACATCTGCAAGAAGCAGGGCTACAAGGTGGTCCTGACCTCCAACGGCCTCATCCCCCCGAAGACCTGGCCCCTGCTGCAGGGCTGCCTCGACTCCTTCTCCTTCTCCATGGACGGCGCCCGCCAGGAGACCCACGAGCAGATGCGCGGCGAGAAGACCTGGCGGCCCCTGCTCACCAGCATGAAACGCGCCGTCGCCGACGGCTTCCAGACCCGCGCCATCTTCACCGTCACCACTGCGAACCGGGCTGACGTGTTCGACGCCATCGACCTCGCCGACTCCATCGGCCTGGAGATGCTCTCCTTCCACTACTTCACCCCCACCGGTCTGGGCCTGGACAAGCCCCACCTCCAGATCCCCCCGGACGAGTGGGTGCAGCTGTGCGGCCAGATCCGCGAAGCCTCGGCCGGCCGCCGCGTGCGCGTCTTCTACCCGCCCGCGTTCGCCACCGCCGACCAGCTCCCCGCCCTGCGGGCCGCCGGCTACGGCGGCTGCACCGCCCGAAACCTCGAACGCCTCGCGATCTTCCCCGACGGCAGGGTGTACATCTGCTCGGCGTTCTTCGACACCGAACTCCATTACGGCGAATTCCGCGACGGAGCGATCCACCCCCGCCTCCAGGACGGGATCAGCGAACTCACCCTCGTGAACACCATCTCCGCCAACTGTCGCACCTGTTCGCACAGCTCCACCTGCGGAGGCGGCTGCGCGGCGTACGACCACCTGCAGAAGACCCTGACCAGCAGCGACTGCGACCGCACCACCATCCCGGTCTGCCCGCTGTGGTCCATGCCCGCCGACCCGAAGGGAACCGAGCACCGCCTCGTCGACCTTCGCTGAGCAACCAGACGCCGAACAAGGTCCGCACGCCCACCGGGGCGTGCGGACCTTCGGGCCTGAGAAAGCGTTGGGTAATTGATCAACTTCGTGGCGTGATGCACTGGCGGTGATCGTCGCGGGCGAGGCGTCCGCGACGATCACCGCCATGCGTGTCTGCGCGTGCAAGCCTTCCTGCGACTCGTCGTTGGCGGATGCCCAGTGGCTGGTGATCGAGCCTCTGCTGCCGGAGCGGGATCCGCGTCGGGGAGGGCGGTCGTTGAAGTTCCCGCGCAGGCTGGTCGTGGACACCGTGTTGTACGTGTTGGTCAGCGGGTGTGCGTGGCGGCTGGTGCCGCACGACCTCGCCCCGTGGGACGTGGCCTACCGGTGGTTCCGCGCCTGGACGGCCGACGGCATGTGGAACCGGGTCCACGAGTCACTGCGCGAGCGGGTCCGGGTGGCGGACGGGCGGGATCCGCGCCCTGGGCGCGGGACGGTAGCCCGCCTTCGGCGCGGCCGGCCACCCCCGCCGCTGACACCGTCACCGATACCCGCCACGTGTGAGGCGAGCGGGTCGGCTGGCGGTCAGGCCGCGAGCGCCAGCACACTGCCCCCTTGGCCGCTGCCCCGGCTCTGCGTGATGGCGGGCTCGATCTTGTGTACGGATCGTCCCCGGCTGTTCCTGGTATGAGGTCAATCGTCGGCCAGCACGGTTCTGACCGTGCGATCCCCGGATCCTCGCATCCGGCAGGGCGGCGGGGGTCGTCATCCTCCGTGGGGTCGACCCGCGGTTCCGTCGTCGTTGGCGCCCGGTCGTGGGTCGTCGTCGTTGAAGGCGACGTCGACTTGCTGTTCGGGGCGGCGTTCCTCTTGGTGGGCGATCGCGCTCAGCACCTGTTCGTCGGCGTCGGTGAGCGGCGGCTGGAGCAGGCTGCGCGGCCACAGGCGGCGGGCGAGGACGACGTTGGTCTCGGCGGCGTACACGGTGATCTCCGCAGCCAGGAAGAGCCAGGAGAGCAGGCCGATCACGGTGGCGAAGAAGCCGTAGACCTGCCCGGCGTGGCGCAGCTCGTGCACGACGAGCAGGGAGCCGAAGGCCTGGAGGACGGTGAACAGCGGGCCCGCGACCGCGCAGCCCGGCCATAGCGCGCGCGTGGGGATCACCCGGGGGGTGAGCACGCGGAAGCAGGCCAGGCACAGGGCGGCGTTCAGGAGCGCGGAGACGATCAGACCGCCGATGCGGGCGGCGGGCCCGCCGAGGGAGGCAGCGACGACCGATGCGGCCCCGGTGCCGACTACCAGGCCGGAGCCGAGCACGAGCAGGAGCAGGAGGCTGCGGACCAGGCGCGGCCAGTAGCCCGGCCGGCGCACGCCGGGGACGTTCCAGATCTCGGCCATGGCGTGCTGGAGCACCTGCGCGATGCCGAGTGCTCCGTAGAGCATGAACAGCATGCCGACGGCCAGGGCGAACCCACTTCCCTGGAGGGAGTGGACGTTCTGGCGGAGTTGGTCGCCGATGATCGGGAAGTCGGCCAGGGCGGAGTTGAGGACGGACTGCTGTGCGCCGGGGCTGCCGTGCAGGACGAATCCGAGGACGGTGCTGAGCAGGAGGAGCAGCGGGATCAGGGAGAGGAAGCCGTAGTAGGTGATGAGCGCGGCGAGTAGTCCGCCGCGGTCGTCGCCGTACTTCTTGATCACGCCGAGGATCATGGCGGTGGGCCGGTGGCGCTGCTGGTAGCCGTCCACCGAGCGCAGTGCGCGTTCGACCGGGTTCATGTCGTCCTCCTCCGCGTGGCGGGCGCGCGGATCGGCCACGGATCGGGCCCGCGTGGATGCGTCTGCCCATTGGGCCGGTCCGTACACCGTGTGGACGTGGACGGCTGGTCAGCCGGCGCCGGGCAGTCGTGCCTCCAGGTGCCCGGAGAGCAATCGGGTCTCGAACACTGGCTGCGGCGAGGTGGCAGGGCCGCTCGCGACCTCGCCGTCACGCAGGCGGAACTCGCTGCCGTGCCACGGGCAGCGCAGGCAGCCGTCGGCCACTGTGCCGTCCGCGAGCGGGCCGGACAGGTGGGCGCAGCGCTCCGCGAGCACGTGGCAGCGCTCGCCCTCGCGGACGACGACCACGGGCAGGTCGCCGGCTATCCTGCGGACGGGTTCGCCCGGTGGGAAGTCGTCGACCGGGCCGAGTCGGCCCCAGTCGGTGGGCGCGAGTCGGGGAGCGGTGGCAGCCCGGTTGGGGCCGGCGGCCTGTCCGTAGGCCAGGTGGCCGCCGAGGACGCCGCCGCCCGAGATGGCGGCAAGCCCCGTTAGGCCGAGCAGTCGGCCGCGGGCGCGTCGACCCAGGCTTGGGCCCGTTGCTCGACGGCGTCGGCCTCCGGATGGATGGCGGCCGGGACGGGGCAGTAGAACGGCAGGGTGTCGAGGGCGGGGGTGCTCACGGTTCCTCGGTGCGCCGTGGCTGGCGGGCGCGCCGCCTCACGCGCTGCAGTGGACGGTGTGGTGGCGATGCGGCGCAGGACGGAGACGACCTCGGTGGGGTGCGATCAGTCGGCGGCGCGCAGCCGGGCGATGGCGGAGTCGATATCAAGGTGGTCGGCTTCCGATCCGGCGGGCACCAGGGTGAACGAGTCTGTGAGGAAGGCGGCCACGGCGTCCTCCGGGGCGCTGAGCACTGCCCGACCGTCTGGGCCCTGCAGGGTGATGAGGACTTCGCCGGCCGATCCGGGGCTGATCTTGACGTCCCCGGTGCCGGTGGGGACGTGGCGCCCCTCGTCCAGCAGGTCCCGGCTGAAGTACCAGCACAACTCGGCGTCGGAGCCGGTACAGCTGCACGGGGTCAGCGGGAACACCAGGCATGCCGCATACGGAAGGGTCGTGTCGAAGCGGAGCTCCACGTCGACCGGGACGTCGGGCAGCGGGCTGTCGGGGAACGTGACGGGCATCGGGCGGACAGCGGACTTCTGCATCGGATCACCCTCCTGCGACGGCTGTGTGCGTCGGCCTCCGGTGGGCCAACGCATGCCAACGCGCCTACCCCAGCGCCCACGCGCCAGTCGGCAGGCCGGATATCTGCACAACTCCCTTGCTTTCGAGGTGTGTTGCATGTCGCTGTCACGTAGGCGGAGCTCGGAAGGCCGGACAGGGCCGCGCGCGCCGAAGCCATCTGCAACGGTGCTTCTCCGCCTGCCGGTAGCGCCAAGAGCACACGGCCGGAGCGGACCACCGGCCCTGTCCGGCAGGTATGCACACCGGGCGGGGCAGGTCCTCCGGCGAACTGCTGCTCATCACGGACCTGTGAGAAACGGCGGGCCAGAGCCGCCGCGCGGATCGTCTCCGACGATGTGTGGTGGCATGCTCGGATGATCGCGTCTCGTGTACGGAGGGAGTTTGCTGATGCTCGTGCCGTCCGCGCTGGAGCGGCGCCCGGGCGGGTCACGGTGAAGGGCTGGGTGACTGGGGCTGTCGGCGAACCGGGTGAGTGGAAGCGGTTGCTGGTGGTGCTCACCGACGGTCGGCGGCTGGTGACCGGGGAGATCTCCGAGTGGGAGCGGGTGGAGCTCGGGGCGCTGGTCGCCGGGCTGCTTCGGCAGCCGCATCCGGGCGCGCGGTCGATGGTGCGCTGGTTGCATCCGGTGCTGGCCGTCATCGTCGAGCTGGAGGCCGGGCAGGTACGCCGGATCGTGTTGCCTGCGGAAAGCGACTGAGCGATCCGGCGGGGGCAGCGCGCGGTTGTGGTCCGGCGCCGCCGCAGCGCGAAAGCGCCGTTCAGAGTGGGGCCGCGGAGCGTTCGAGGGCTTGGCGCGGGACCGCCGAGGCGATGCCGCGTTCGGCTTTTGGGCCGCTGGCTGGCAGGGCGGTTCACCCGGTTGCGCCGCTTCCGATAGCTCGGAACCTTGTCGGTCCACTATCCGGCTGTTGGGCCCGGCGGCGGGTGGCCGCGAGTCGTCGTAGGTTGCGGGCATGACCAGTGATGAGACAACGATCCCGGCCGTGGGGGTGCGCCTGCTGGACGAGGTGTTCGACGCGATCGAGACCGCCAGTCGGCGCCCCCAGCCCTGGGGCGGGTTCGACCACGGGGTCCTGGGGGCCTACCGGTGGGCCACCGGAGCCCAGATTGCGGCACCGGTCACCGCTGTTGCCGCGCTCGGGGCCACCGGGCCGTGCCGGGCGCAGCTGCTGGCCGAATGCCAGGCCGCCGCGGTCCGTCTTCGCGATGCCCTGGAGGAACGTACGGACGCCGCGTACGCCCTGGGTACCTACCAGGCGCTGGCGTGGCTGTGCGGCCACCACGAGGACCGCCCCTGACCTGCGTCTCTCAGTAACCAGCGCCGGTCCTGGCCGCCGCCGCCTTCACCCCGCTCCATCGCCCCGCCCCATGGCGAGTAACTGCTGCGCGTACGGGTCCGGGCCAGCCGCTACAAGCACCGCCCGTAGGCGGGGAGGATTCGTTGACGAAGAACGACGGCGCACCGGGCCGGGACGAGACGCCCCAGCAGCGGGCCGACCGGCTCTGGAGCGAAATGCTCCAGGAAGTCCGTGTGTGCCAGACCGGCGCACAGATCCTCTTCGGATTCCTCATCGGCGTGGCCTTCACCCCGCGCTTCGCCGCCCTGCCCGACTTCGACAAGAACCTCTACGTCGCCACCGTCGTCCTCGGCGCCGTCGCCACCGGAGCCCTGATCGCGCCCGTGGCCTTCCACCGCCTCCTCACCGGCCACGGCATGAAACCCGAACTGGTCCACGTCGCCAGTCGCCTCATCGCCATCGGACTCACCACCCTGGCCTTGACCATCGCCGCCGCGCTGCTGCTCCTGCTGCGCACCGCCACCGGCAACCCGGCCGCCGCCTGGGGCCTCAGCGCGGCCTGTCTGGTCTGGTTCGCCACCAGCTGGCTCGTCCTGCCCCAGGTCGTGCTGCGCCGCACGGCCGCCGCGCGCCGGGCTGCCGTGTCCGGGCAGGGTGACCTCGGCGGCGGTGGCCGCCCCCCGCGATGACAGCCCCTGCAATCCCGGCCTGCCCGGGCTGCGGGTCCCGTCTCGGCGTCCCGTCCGGCCGACGGCGTCGCGCGGCCTCACCTCCCGCCCGTATCGGCCAGGGCCCGCTGGGCGCCGGCCAGGACGGGTCGCAGCAGCCGGCCAGTCAGGGCTCCCTGGGCGCGCAGCGCGGCGCGGGCGGCGTTCGCGCCGCAGGCGCCGTGCACGCCACCGCCCGGGTGGGCCGAGGCGGAAGCGAGGTAGAGGCGCTGGATGGGGGTCTCGGGCCGCCCCGTGCCGGGTACCGGGCGCAGGAGTGCCTGCTGGTGGAGGGCCGTGGTGCCGCCGTTGATCGCCCCGCCGACCAGGTTCTGGTCCAGGTGTTCCAGTACCGGCGGGGTGAGTACGCGCCGGGCCTGGATCCGGTCGGTGAAGCCGGGGGCGAAGCGTTCGACCTGTGCTTCCAGGCGCCAGGCGATGGCTTCGCTTTCCCTGTCGTCCCAGGACCCGGTGATGCCGTCGGGCCCGAGGTCGTCGGCGATGTGCTGGGGGACGTGGGTGTAGATCCAGGCCGACTCGGTGCCCGCGGGTGAGCGGGACGGGTCGGCGGTGGTCATCTGGCCGAGCAGCCCGAAGGGGCGGGCCGGCAGACGGCCGGTGCTGACCTGGAGTGCGTAGTCGCTCAGTTCCGTCCAGTCGGCGCCGAGGTGGACGGTGCCGGCCCGGTGCGCCTGCTCGGCGGTCCAGGGGATCGGCGCGTCGAGGGCCCAGTCGACTTTGACGGTCGCGAAGTCCCACTGGAAGCGGCGTACGGCGTCGCGGAATCCGGGCGGCAGGTGCCCTTCCTGGACCAGGCGGCCGTACAGGTGCGGGGCGGGCACGTCGGCGAGCACGGCTTGGCGCGCGCGGACGTAGTCCCCCTGGGCGGTGCGGACGCCCAGCGCGCGGCCGGCGCGGACGACGACCTCGCTGACCGGGGTACCGCAGCGGATCGTGCCTCCGCGCGATTCCAGACGCCGCACCAGCGCGCCGCTGAGGGCGCGTGCTCCGCCGACCGGTACCGGCCAGCCGTACTGCTCGCCGAGCATGGCCATGAGCCAGCCGAAGGCGGCGCTGCCCGGCGATTCGGGCAGCAGATCGGCGTGCAGCGCGCAGCCAGCCAGCAGCAGCCCCGGGCCGTCCCGGTCGAACTCCTCCTCGGCCAGTCGCCGTACGGGCAGCGCCGCGAAGCGGGCCAGCCGCAGCAGGCCCGGCGCCCGGAGACGCGAGGCCAGCGCCAGGCCGGCGCGTACCGGCGGGAACGGCGCGAACATCGCCCTCACCAGGTACGGGTCCAGGTCCTGCCAGAGCTGTGACAGCCGTCGCCAGGCGAGTGCGTCCGGCCGGCCGAAGTTCCGCCCGATGTCGTCGCTGTTGGCCTCCGGCCCGCGCTGCAGCAGGGCGCAGCGGCCGTCGGGCAGGGGATGGGCGAGCACGATCGGCGCGTGGCTCCAGGCGAGGCCGTGCTCTTCGAGGCGCAGGGCCGCGATCACCGGCGAGGCGGCCGCCAGCGGGTAGAACGAGCTGAACAGGTCGCTGACGTAGTCGGAGTGGACGCCGCGGTCGCTGCGGACAGCGCCGCCGGCCTGATCCTGGGCCTCCAGCACCTCTACTTTCCAGCCGGCGTCGGCCAGCACGTTCGCGGCGACCAGACCGTTCGGCCCGGCCCCGATCACGACGGCGTCGGCCATGACGGACCTCCCCCCGGCGCGGACGTTTCCAGGTCGGCCGCCCGGGGCGCCTGCTCGACCGTGCGGGCGAGGCGGGCGAGCAGCCGACGGTGGCGCAGATCCAGCACCAGGTCCGCGGGGGCCGTGTGGAGGCTCCCGCCCAGGCCCCGCAGCGGGTGCTCGTCGACGATCACCAGGGTGGCGTCGCCCCACGCGATCAGCTCGATGGCGATCCGGACGGTGCCGAGCCGTCCGGCGAAAGCCTCCAGTTCCAGCCGGTGCCCACTGTCGCACACACGTACGGCGGTGTGGCCTTCGAAGCGGAACGGGCCGGCGCTGACGGTGTAGCGCAGGCTCGACCCGACTGCAGGCCATCGGCCTTCACCCGGGCGGGTTCGCTCCGTGCCGGGCACCCACCGGCCGTACGCGGTCGGATCGCCCAAGACGCTCCACACCGCCTGCGGAGCCCGCTCGATCAGGACGTGTCTCACAGCCATCGGCTTCGCCTCCTCGTGTCCGGTCCCTGACGGACCACCCGTATCTCAAAAAGGCGCATACCCGGCGAATGGCCCTGAACGCGACACTCGCAGCCGCCTGTTCTCGGCCGTGGGGCTGGGCCATCCGTTCCACCGGAACCTCGACCGGTCGCCGCCGGGCCCCCGTCCGGGGCAGCGACTGTGCTGTGCCCGGCATGCCTGCCCGCGGCCTGCGGGCCGGCAGGTGATACTGCGCGGGACACCGGGCGGTTCACCCACGGCGGTTTCATCGCGGCGCGAGCGGTTAGCCGCTCTCCGGGGCTCGTCCGCCCACCAGGAGCCAGCCCGCGCTGTGGAGGAGTTCGGTGATGAAGGTTTCCGACTACGTGCTGGAGCGACTGCGCGACTGGGAGGTGGAGTACGTCTTCGCCTATCCCGGGGACGGCATCAACGGGCTGCTCGCGGCCTGGGGCCGGGCGGAGGACCGGCCGCGGTTCATCCAGGCCAGGCACGAGGAGATGGCCGCTTTCCAGGCCGTCGGGTACGCGAAGTTCTCCGGCCGCACCGGGGTGTGCGTAGCCACCTCCGGGCCGGGTGCGATCCACCTGCTCAACGGCCTCTACGACGCCAAGCTCGACCACGTCCCGGTCGTCGCGATCGTCGGGCAGACGGACCGCAGCGCCATGGGCGGCTCGTACCAGCAGGAGGTCGACCTGCTCAGCCTGTACAAGGACGTGGCCTCGGAGTTCTGCGAGATGGTCACCGTGCCGGCTCAGCTGCCCAACGTGCTGGACCGCGCCATGCGCATCGCGGCGACCCGCCGCACGGTCACCGCGGTGATCATCCCTGCCGACGTCCAGGAACTCGACTACGAGGCGCCGGCGCACGCGTTCAAGCAGGTCCCCTCCAGCCTCGGCGTCCCGCACTACGCCCCGGTACCGGCCGAGGCGGACCTCGCCCGGGCGGCGGAGATCCTCAACGCCGGGGAGAAGGTCGCGATGCTGATCGGGCAGGGCGCCCGCTCGGCCCGGGCCGAGGTCGAGCAGGTCGCCGACCTGCTCGACGCCGGGGTGGCGAAGGCCCTGCTCGGCAAGGACGCGCTGCCCGACACCCTGCCGTACGTCACCGGCTCGATCGGCTTGCTCGGCACCCGCCCGTCCTACGAGATGATGCGCGACTGCGACACCCTCCTCGTGGTCGGCTCCAGCTTCCCCTACACCCAGTTCCTGCCCGAGTTCGACCAGGCACGCGCGGTGCAGATCGACCTGGACCCGTCCATGATCGGGCTGCGCTACCCGTTCGAGGTCAACCTCGTCGGCGACGCCGGCTCGACGCTGCGCCGGCTGCTTCCGCTGCTGGAGCGCAAGTCGGACGGCACATGGCGCAAGACGGTGGAGGACAACACGGCGCGCTGGTGGGAGGTCATGCAGCGCCGAGCCGATGTGTCCGCCGACCCGATCAACCCCGAATACGTCGTCCACACCCTCGACGCGCTGCTGCCCGACAACGCGCTCCTTGCCGCGGATTCGGGGTCCGCGGCGAACTGGTACGCCCGCCACCTGAGGATGCGCGGCGGCATGCGCGGCTCGCTGTCGGGCACGCTGGCGACCATGGGGCCGGGGGTGCCCTACGTGATCGGCGCGAAGTTCGCCCACCCGGACCGGCCCGCGATCGCGATCGTCGGCGACGGCGCCATGCAGATGAACGGCCTCGCGGAGCTGATCACCGCAGCGAAGTACTACCGGGAGTGGGCCGACCCGCGCATGGTCGTCGCGGTGCTGAACAACCACGACCTGAACCAGGTCACCTGGGAGATGCGGGCGATGCAGGGCGCGCCGCAGTTCGAACCCTCGCAGAGCCTTCCGGACGTGCGCTACGCCGACATCGCCCGGACGTTCGGTCTGGGCGGCGTACGGGTGGAGAAGCCGGAGGACGTGGAGCCGGCGTGGCGCCAGGCACTGGCTGCGGACCGGCCGTTCGTCATCGACTTCCGCACCGACCCGGCGGTGCCACCGATCCCGCCGCACGCCACCTGGGACCAGATCAAGGCTGCCGCCCTGTCGGTGCTCAGGGGCGACAGTGACCGGGGATCGGTGGTCCAGCAGGGCGTCAAGGCGAAGGTCCAGGAGTTTCTGCCCGGCAGCGGACGGAGCTGACCGGTGTCCGGGCGCCAGGAGGTGGATCTGGCCGCACTCGAGCGGGCCCTGCGGACCGAGGTGGACGGCGAGGTCCGCTTCGACGCGGGCAGCCGCGGCGCGTACGCCACCGACGGCTCCAACTACCGCCAGGTCCCGCTCGGCGTGGTCGTGCCCCGCACGGTCGAGGCCGGCGCTGCCGCAGTGGGTGTCTGCTCCCGGTTCGCCGCCCCGGTGCTGTCCCGCGGAGGCGGTACCAGTCTCGGGGGGCAGTGCACCAACGAGGCGGTGGTCATCGACTGGACCAAGTACTGCAACCGCCTGGTCTCGGTGGACCCCACAGCACGGACCTGTGTGGTCGAGCCGGGCATCGTCCTGGACGAACTCAACCTCCAACTCGCTCCGCACGGGCTCATGTTCGGGCCGAAGCCGTCCACGCACAGCCACTGCGCGCTGGGCGGCATGATCGGCAACAACAGCTGCGGGGCGTCCGCCCAGGCCTACGGCAAGACCGCCGATAACGTCCACCGCCTGGAAGTCCTCACCTACGAAGGCACCCGGTTCTGGGCCGGCCCCACCAGCGAGGACGAGTACGCGCGGATCGCGGCCGAAGCCGGACCGCGCGCCCGGCTCTACCAAGGGCTGCGGGACATCACCGGGCGCCACCTGGCCGAGATCCGGCGTGGGTACCCGAAGATCCCGCGCCGGGTCTCCGGCTACAACCTGGACGCCCTGCTACCGGAGCACGGTTTCGACGTGGCCCGCGCCTTGGTCGGCAGCGAGGGAACCCTGGTGACGCTCCTGCACGCCGAACTGCACCTGGTCGAGGTGCCGGCGGCGGAGGCCCTGCTGGTCCTGGGCTTCGACGACATCTACAAGGCCGCCGACGCCGTCCCCGACCTGCTCGAGCACAGCCGCCCCACCCAGCTGGAGGCCATCGACGGGCGCATGGCGCAGCTGATGCGCGAGGAGCACGCCTACCTGGACTCGCTGGAGAGCCTGCCCGAGGGCGACAGCTGGCTGCTGGTCCAGTTCACCGGCGACACGAAGCAGGAGGCGGACGCGCGGGCGTACGAGCTGCTGGGGGCGATCGGCCGCGACGAGGGCGACCCGTCGGTGGCGCTGTCCGACGATCCCCCGCGGGAGCAGGAGATGCTCAGGGCCCGCGAGGCGGGTCTGGGCGTGACCGCCCGCCCGCCGGACGGCTCCGAGACGTGGGAGGGCTGGGAGGACTCCGCCGTCGCCCCGGAGAAGCTCGGTGACTACCTGCGCGACCTGGAGCGGCTGTTCGACCGGTACGGCTACCAGCAGGCCTCCCTGTACGGGCACTTCGGGCAGGGCTGCGTCCACACCCGGATCCCGTTCGAGCTGCGCGAGGGCAAGGGCATCGAGGCGTTCCGGGCGTTCCTGTTCGACGCGGCCGACCTGGTCGCCTCCTACGGCGGTTCCTTGTCGGGTGAGCACGGTGACGGGCAGGCCCGCGGCGAACTCCTGCCCCGCATGTTCGGCCCCGCGCTCGTGGAGGCGATGGGCGAGGTCAAGGCCCTGTTCGACCCGGGCGACCGGATGAACCCCGGCAAGGTGGTCCACCCCCACCGCGTCGACGAGAACCTGCGCCTGGGCGCCGGCTGGCGGCCCCAACCGCAGCGGACGCACTTCGCGTATCCCGATGACGGCCACGACTTCACCCGCGCGGTACTGCGCTGCGTGGGCATCGGCAACTGCCGCACCCACCAGGGCGGGGTGATGTGCCCCTCCTACCGGGCGACGGGCGAGGAGGAGCACTCCACCCGCGGCCGGGCACGGCTGCTGTTCGAGATGCTCGGCGGCCACGACGACTCCCCGGTCACCGGCGCATGGCGCTCCACCGAGGTCCGCGACGCACTGGACCTGTGCCTGGCCTGCAAGGGCTGCAAGTCCGACTGCCCGGTCGGCGTCGACATGGCCACCTACAAGGCCGAGTTCCTCGCCCACCACTACCAGGGCCGCGTGCGCCCGGCCGCCCACTACGCGATGGGCTGGCTCCCGCTGTGGGCACGGCTGGCCCGCACGGCGCCGGGCCTGGCCAATGCCGCCCTGCACGCCCCCGGCCTCGCACGGTTGGGAAAGCGGATGGCCGGCATCGACCCGCGCCGCGCCGCACCTCTCTTCGCCGCCGAATCGTTCCAGGAAATCCGGCATCGGCAGGGCTGGGCGGAGCCCGATCCGCGCGATCCGCGCACCGTCCTGCTCTGGCCGGACACCTTCACCAACCACTTCCAGCCGCACGTGGCCGACGCCGCCGTCCGCGTCCTGGAGGACGCCGGCTTCCACGTCGCCGTACCCGAGGGGCCGGTGTGCTGCGGCCTGACCTGGATCTCCACCGGGCAGCTCGCCACCGCCCGTCGCGTCCTCGAACGCACCATCCGGACCCTGCGCCCATGGCTGGAGGCCGGCACCCCGATCATCGGGCTCGAACCCTCCTGCACCGCGGTCTTCCGCGCGGACGCCCCCGACCTGCTCGACGGCGACCAGGACATCGCCCGCCTGGCCGCGCAGACGCGCACCTTCGCCGAACACCTCGTCAACCACACCCCCCACGGCTGGCAACCGCCCCGGATCGGCCGGGCGGCGACCGTGCAGACCCACTGCCACCAGCACGCCGTCCTCGGCACCGACCCCGACCGGGAGCTGATGCGCCGCGCGAGCCTGGACGCGAATGTGCTCGACGCGGGCTGCTGCGGCCTGGCCGGCAACTTCGGCTTTGAGCAAGGTCACTACGACCTGTCCCAGGCCATTGCCGAGCAAGGCGTCCTCCCGGCCGTGCGCGACACCGCCCCCGGCGCCTTCGTCCTGGCCGACGGCTTCAGCTGCCGCACCCAGATCGAACAGTCCTCAACCGGACGGCTGGCCGTGCACGTGGCCGAGGCCCTCGCCCTGGCGCTGGACGGGCCGCTGCCCGCCGACCATCCCGAGAAGACGATCCCGCGCCCGCAACCCCGCGACGCGGTGGCCGGCCTGCTGACCGCAGGTGTCGCGGGCGCGATGACAGGCCTGGCGGCGGCCGGTGCTGCCGCCGTGCGGCGCCATCGCGCCAGGAGGAGGTAGACCATGCGGTCCCTGCACGAGCGGCTCCACCGCGAAGCCCGCGCCTACACCGGCGACAACGACCGCCCGCTCGCGGCCTACACCGGTCTCATGGCCCTTTACGCCACCGCGGTGCTCGGCACCGCCGCAGCCGCCCGGGTCTTTCGCCGAGAGCTGCCCTGCCCGACTCCGTGGGACGTCGCCCTGAACGCGCTGGCCACCCATCAGCTCTCCCGCCTGATCGCCAAGGACCCGGTCACCAGCCCGCTGCGCGCGCCGTTCACCCGCTTCGAAGGCACATCCGGCCCGGCCGAGTTGGAGGAGGACGTGCGCGGCACCGGAGCCCGTAAGGCCGTCGGCGAGCTGGTCACCTGCCCGTTCTGCACCGGCCTGTGGGTCGCCACCGCAGGCACTGCCGGGTCCGTCTTCGCCCCGCGCGCCACCAGGCTCGCCACCGCCACCCTGGCCGCCCTGGCCGGCGCCGACTTCCTGCAGTTCGCCCGCGCCGCCGCCCAGCACGCGGCCGACGAGACGCCATGACCGTCGCCGACACCGTGGAGGCCCTGCACGTGCAGGTCCTCGACGTCCCCACCGACACTCCGGAAGCCGACGGCACTCTCGCCTGGGACTCCACCACCATGATCCTCGTCGGTGCCCGCAGCGGGGACACCACTGGCCTGGGCTGGACCTACGGCGCCCCCGCCACCGCCCAGGTGATCACCGGGCACCTCCGGGACACGGTCATCGGCCGCCCGGCGTTCGACGTCCCGGCCGCCAACGAGGCGATGAGCCGCACGGTGCGCAACGTCGGCCGCCCGGGGCTGGTCGCCGGCGCGATCTCAGCCGTCGACATCGCCCTCTGGGACCTCAAGGCCCGCCTGCTCGGCCTGCCCCTGGTCGACCTGCTCGGCGCCGCCCGCCGCGAGGTTCCCCTCTACGGCAGCGGTGGCTTCACCACCTACACCGACCGGCAACTCGCCGAGCAGCTCGCGGGCTGGGTCGAACAGGGCTTCCACCGATTCAAGATCAAGATCGGCGAGAGCTGGGGTCGCCGGGAACGGCGCGACCTGGAACGCACCGAGCAGGCCCGGCAGGCGGTCGGCGACGACGCCGCCCTGTACGTGGACGCGAACGGCGCCTACACCCGCAAACAGGCCGTCCGCGTCGGACGGGCGCTGGCCGGCCTGGGGGCGAGCTGGTTCGAGGAGCCCGTCTCCTCCGATGACCTCACCGGCCTCGCCCACGTCCGCGACGCCGTCACCTGCGACGTCGCGGCCGGCGAGTACGGATACGACCTGCCCTACTTCGCCCGCATGGCCTCGGCCGTGGACTGCCTGCAGGCGGATGTCACCCGCTGCGGCGGCATCACCGTTTGGCTGCGCGCAGCGGCCCTGGCCCAGGCCCACGGACTCCAACTGTCCGGACACTGCGCCCCGCACGTCCACGCACACGCTGCGGCCGCCGTGCCGAACCTGCGGCACCTGGAATGGTTCCACGACCACGTCCGGATCGAGAACCTCCTCTTCGAGGGAACCCTCAGCCCGGACGGGGGACTGGTCCGCCCGGGCCACAGCGGGGAGCCAGGCCTCGGCCTGGCCCTCCGCACCGAGGTGGCGGAGCGCTACCGTGTCCGCGCCTGAGGAGACCCGGCTCGCTCTCGACGACGGCCGCCGGCCTCCGCAGACCGTGCACGTTCCCGGCGCTCCGCGTCCATCCGGCCGCGGACACGCGGCCCGCACCGCTGTACCCCAGGAGACGAGAACGTGACCGCCCCCATCGAGGGCTCTCCCGCCCCTCACGCCCTGCGTGACTACGCCCTGCTCGCGGACGGCGAGCGCGGCGCCCTGGTCGGACCGCGCGGTGACATCGTGTGGATGTGCGCACCCACCTGGGACAGCGACGCCGTCTTCGCCACCCTGATCGGTGGCCCGGGCTGGTACACCGTCACCCCCACGGACCCGTTCGTCTGGGGCGGCTACTACGAGAGCGGCAGCCTCATCTGGCGCAGCCGCTGGATCACCATCACCGGCGTCGTCGAATGCCGCGAAGCCCTCGCCTACCCCGGCGACCGGCACCGTGCGGTGGTGCTGCGCCGGATCCTGGCGGTCGACGGCGACGCCCGCCTCGACGTCCACCTGCACCCGGCCCCCGGATTCGGCACACACCGGCTGCGCAAGGTGCGCCGGGACGGGCAGGGGCGTTGGACGGCACGGGCCGGAAAACTGTATGTGCGCTGGAGCGGAGCGCCCGACGCCCGGCCGGGCGATGCGGCGCTGTCCGCCATGATGCGTCTGGAGACCGGTGAGCACCACGACCTCGTCCTGGAGATCTCCGATCGGCCCCTGCCCGAACCGGAGGCGGCCGACGTGCTGTGGCGGTCCACCGAAGCGGCCTGGACCGCGCGCGTGCCCGACCTAGCGAACACGCTGGGCCGGCGCGACGCCCGGCACGCCTACAGCGTCCTGGCCGGCCTCACAGGTCCCGGAGGCGGCACGGTGGCAGCGGCCACCACCAGCCTGCCCGAACGCGCCGAGACGGGCCGCAACTACGACTACCGGTACGTGTGGATCCGCGACCAGGCCTACATCGGCCAGGCCGTCGCCGCCGCGGGGCCGCACGCGCTGCTGGACGAGTCCGTACGGTTCGTCACCGCCCGTCTGCTCGAACACGGTCCGGCTCTCGCGCCCGCCTACACCGTGACCGGTGCGGCGGTACCCGACCAGCGCACCCTCGACCTGCCCGGCTACCCAGGTGGCTTCGACGTCGTCGGCAACCACGTCAACCGCCAGTTCCAGCTCGACGTGTTCGGGGAGAGCCTGCTGCTGCTTGCCGCCGCCGCCCGCCACGACCGGCTCGACCCCGACGGCTGGCACGCCGCGCTCACCGCCGCCGACGTGATCGCCACCCGGCATCGCGAGCCGGACGCCGGGATCTGGGAACTGCACGACGACCGGTGGGCGCACAGCCGCCTGATCTGCGCGGCCGCCCTTCGAGCGATCGCCGCCGCAGCACCCCGGGCCGGCAGCGGGCGCGCCGCCGGCTGGCAGGCGCTGGCGGATGCGATCCTCGCGGAGACCTCCGCCGACTGCCTGCATCCCACCGGCCGGTGGCAGCGCTCCCCGACCCGGACGGGCGTGGACGCGGCCCTGCTGCTGCCCGCCATCCGCGGCGCCCTGCCTCCCGAAGACCCGCGCACCGTCGCTACCCTGCGAGCGGTGCGCGCCGATCTCGTGCAGGACCACTACGTCTACCGGTTCCGCCACGACAGGAGGCCTCTTCAGGACGCCGAGGGCGCCTTCCTGCTGTGCGGATTCGTCATGGCCCTGGCGGAGCATCAGCAGCACAACGACGTGGATGCGGTGCGCTGGTTCGAACGCAACCGTGCAGCCTGCGGTCCGCCCGGCCTCTATGCGGAGGAGTTCGACGTCGCCCAACGCCAGCTGCGCGGCAACCTGCCCCAAGCGTTCGTTCACGGGTTGATGCTCGAAGCCGCCGCCACGCTCGCACCCGGTCACTGAGCCCGTTGTGATCCGCCTCACCCGCACGCTGCAGCAGCGACGGTGCCGCTGGCGAGTCCCGGCGGCATCGTCCTGCCTGCGGCGGCATCGTCCTGCCTGCGCCCCTGACGGATGCGGAAAGGCTCGTGTCACCGGCAGCAAGGCGACCGGAGTCGGCACGGCCGGCGTCGACGCCAGGTCATTGACCAACGGAGAACCGGTGCAGGCACACGGCCTGAACCGAACCGTCCACGTGTGCGGCGTATGGCTGGTGTCGTGGCCCAGCAGGGCTGCGCTGCCTCCACAGGGCCAGTGGCTGGTTCGCTGGTGCCTACCAGTAGTGGCGGCGGCCGCCGACCTCGTGGCCGACCGCGCCCATGATCCACAGGATGAGGCCGATGAGGGCCAGGACGATGCCGATGGTCCACAGGATGCCGATTCCGGTGACGAATCCGATGACAAGGAGGATGACTCCGAGGACGATCACCATGACCTCCGTTTCTTCCCCCTCCTCCGATGCGGTCCTTCGCCGATGCGGAGGAAATGCTGCACTTGCTTTCGCGGGTGCCCGGTTTGGGGGCGGGATATCAGCCGCGATGGCGCGACTCCCGGGTTCGGCGCACTACCGAGGTGCACACCAACCAGCGCGACGGCTACGGCCAGCAGGTGATCCACCCCGGGACGAGCTACGCGCCGAACTCGGTCGGCGGTGGATGCCCGGCCACCCTGGGTGGCAGCCGACTGTCCGAGGGTGTGTTCGAGCACTACCAGGAGCAGGTCGACGGCCGTGCGATCCGTCGCCGCAGCCCCAGCTTCGCCGACCACTACAGTCAGGCCGCGCTGTTCTGGCGCAGTATGGCCGACTGGGAGCGGGAGCACATCATCGCCGTGTTCTCCTTCGAGCTCGGCAAGGTCGGGGACCAGGTCGTGCGGCGCCGGATGGTTGCGAATCTGACCCGCGTGGACGAGGAGCTTGCTGTGGAGGTCGCCTGCCGTATCGGCGAGCCCGCGCCCGATCGGTCCCGCGAGAAGGGCGAGGCCGAAACAGCAGCAGGGGAGCGGGTCTCGCCCGCGCTGAGCCTGGAGAACCTGCGCGGTACGGGCATCCGAACCCGCAAGGTCGCCGTCCTGGTGGCGCAGGGCGTGGACGCCGCCCAGGTGCGTGCCGCGCGCACCGGCCTGCAGGCCGAGGGTGCCACGGTGGAGACTCTGGCCCGGCACGGCGGGAGCGTGGGCGGCAGCAACGGCCAAGACGTGGAGGTCGACCGGGCGTTGGCGACCACTGCCTCGGTGCTGTACGACGCCGTGGTCGTCCCGGACGGCACAGAGGACGCGCTCGTCGTGAATCCGGACGCCGTCCGGTTCGTCAACGAGGCACTGCGGCACGGCAAACCGGTGGCCGCGCTCGGCACCGGCGCGGCGCTCGTGCGGGCCGCAGGGGCCCCCGGCGCGGAGCACATCGCCGGAGTTGCCCTCGGTGGCCCGGACCGGCAGCCCGGCCCCTTGTACTGGGACGACTTCGTCCGCCTGATCGAACAGCACCGGTTCCCACAGCGCTGAACCCGAGCCGAATCGCCTGGGAGACCCGCCCGTCCTGGAGGAGTCCCGGTCCCGCTGCGCGGGCAGGCCTGGACGTATGGCGCCAACTGGCCGTCCGTACTCGTCGGGGCGAGGCCAGTGGGCTCTGCCCGTTCGCCGGCTTAACCCGTTCGCGGTCGAGTCCGGTGGCCGTGCGGCGCTGTCAGGGACCACTCGAAGGACCTTCGGCCTAGCGTGGTGGCGGCAGTGCCCGGGTGGCCGCCGCCTCCCGAACGGGGGAGGACGTTCACGAAGGAGCAGATTCCGATTGACCGAGTACGGCTACTTCCTGTCGTGTGAGGAGTTCTCCCCAGCGGAGCTGATCAACCAGGCCCGCCGTGCGCAGCAGGCCGGGTTCACCCGATTGGCGGTCTCCGATCACTTCCATCCGTGGAACGACGCACAGGGCAACAGCGCGTTCGTGTGGTCGGTGATCGGGGCGTTGTCGCAGGCCGTCTCGCTGCCGGTCACCACGCTGGTGACCTGTCCGACGGTTCGGCTGCATCCGGCGGTGACCGCGCAGGCCGCCGCCACCTCCAGCGTTCTGCTGGATGGGCGCTTCGCTCTCGGTGTCGGGACGGGGGAGGCGTTGAACGAGCACATCCACGGCGATGCGTGGCCGTCGTTCGAGGTGCGGGCCGAGATGCTGGAGGAGGCCGTCGAGGTGATGCGCAAGTTGTTCACCGGTGAACCGGTCAGCCACAGCGGCCGGCACTACACCGTCGACAACGCCCGCCTCTACACCGCCCCGGACCAGCAGCCACCGGTGTACGTTTCCGCCTTCGGGCCGAAGGCCGCCGAACTGGCCGGCCGGATCGGGGACGGGTTCGTCACCATGACCCCGGACGCCGACCTCGTGGGTGCGTTCCGGGAGGCCGGGGGCCAGGGCAAGAAGGTGGTGGGCGGCGTGAAGGTGTGCTGGAGCAGCAACCGGGAAGCGGCCGTGGACGTGGTGCACCGGCTGTGGCCGACCGAGCTGCTGCCCGGCGAACTCGCCCAGCTCCTGCCCACCCCGGCGCATTTCGAACAGGCAAGTCAGCTCGTCACCCGCGACATGGTCGCCGACGAGGTCACCTGCGGTGACGATGTGGAGGAGCACGTGGAGACAACGCGTGCATATGCGCGCGCCGGGTTCGACGAGGTCTACGTCGGACAGATCGGCCCCGATCAGGAGGTCTTCTTCGACGCCTACCGTGAGCTGGTCCTGCCCGCCCTGAACCGCTGACCGGGGCCGTCCAATCTATGGCGTCCGGCCCCGGCAGGTGCCCCCTTCGGGCGCAGACGCCTTCGGGAGGCCGAGGTGGTTGCGGTGGCACAGCAAGGTACTTCGCGGCGCCGGGACGTTCGGCGCTGGCCGGATGCCTCAGGTTCTGGCGCTTGACCGGCGTGCGAAGGCGTGCCCTGTGAGAGCGGCCTGGCACCGGTTGCGCTCTGTGTGCGGGCGCGCGTGGGGGCGCGGGCGGGAGATCGAGCTGATGCAGCGTTCGCTGGCCTTCGCCGCGCTGTTCTTCGTGACCCTGGTGCCGCTGCTCATGGTCATCGCGGCGGCCTCCCCTGCCCGCGGCAACGGGATCGCCCAGTGGATCACCGACGGCCTGGGGCTGTCGCCACGCGGTGGCCAGGCCGTCGAGACGCTGTTCACTTCACGCGGGCAGGTCCTCAGCACGACCACCGGGTTCAGCCTCGCCGCGCTGGCCTTCTTCGGCGTCTCGCTGACGGGTGCGATGCAGGGCGCCTACGAGCGGATCTGGGGCCTGCCGCGAGGACCGTGGCACCGGGTGTGGCGCCAAGTCGTCGCGCTGGCCGGGCTGACCGGCTATCTCGTCCTCGCGGCGTGGAGCGGCGTGCCGTGGCGGCATGCTGCCGTCCAACCGACCCTGCGGATCCTCGCCACGGTGCTGGGAGGTCTGCTGCTGTTCTGGTGGCTTCCGCGCTTTCTGCTCGGGGCCCGAGCCCCGCGGCGGGGACTGGTGCCCGGGGCGGTGGCCACGATGGTCGCCCTGGCCGGCCTCCGGCTGTTCTCCCGGCTGGTCTTCGCCCCGTTGCTGGTCTCCAACGCCGTCTCCTACGGCACGGTCGGCGCGGTCCTGGTGGTCCAGTCCTGGCTGATCGGGGTGGGCTTCACCGTGTACGGCGGAAGTATTGTGGGGTGGGCGCTGGCCGGCGGCGACCAGTCAGCCGCCGATGACGGTGGTGAGTGACCGGAGCTGGGCTTGTGGTTCATCCGAGTTCCGGTCGAACGCTCGTTGCTGTGGGCCGTCCAGCAGCAGTGGCACCCGGAACGTGATGCCCGCAGGCGGGCGAGGTCGGATCTAGAGAGCGGGGCGGCGAGCCGCCACGAGGTCGGATCCGGGCGCCTGCACAACGTGCAGTCCTGCGGCTTCGAGTTCCTCGGTGAGCCGCTCGGGCGGGGCAGGCCACACGTCGAACGCCTCCCGGGCCTCGCGCAGGAGTGCCCGCTCTCGCTCGACGCGGTAGGTGAAGACCACGCGCAGGACCCCGCGATGGGGCCGGCGGGTGACGTCGGCGCTGTACAGGTCGGGGCCGACCCGCACCGGACCGAGCCGTCCCGCCGCCTCGCACCCTCTCGGCAGGCCGGCGGGCGGCGGATCGAACAGGAGCAGGCCACCGGGCAGGAGGGCTGCCGAGATCGCCTTCCACGTGGCCCGCCTGGTCGGGGGGTCCAGACAGGCGATCACGTTGGAGGCGACGGCCAGGTCCGCCACGGCCGTCAGGCCTGCCGCCGCGAGGGGCTCGGGGTGCACGGTGACACGAGCGCGCTGGTCCGCCCCGAGGTGGGCCAGGCGCGAGAGAAGGGCGGCGCGCATGGCCGGGGCCGGTTCGACGGCGTGGACGGGCACATTGGAGGCGCGCAGCAGGACTTCGGTGGCAGTGCCGGTCCCGGCGCCGACATCAAGGACCGCGTGGCGGCCGCGGCGAAGCGCCGCTCGGCCAGACGGCGGTCGGTCTCGGCCTGCAGGAGATCGTAGAACTCTGCGGAGACCGCGTACCCGCCGTCGGGGGAGTCGTCCACGGCTGTGCGCTCAGCCGCGTACGGGCTGGAAGTGCGTCGGGTCCGCGAGGGCGCTGGAATCGAGGCGGGCGAGGAGTTCGCCGACATCGGTGTGCACCTCGAGGGCTCCGGCCGAGCGCAGGGCCCGCTCGCCGAAGCCGCCGGAGAGCACCGCCACGCAGGTGACCCGGGCCCCGGCGGCGGCCTGGACGTCCCACGGGGTGTCGCCGACGAACAGCGCCTCGCCCGGCCTGGCGCCGGACGTGGCCAGAGCAGCGTGGACGAGGTCGGGGGCGGGCTTGCTGGCCTCGACGTCGTCCGCACAGGTGGCGTGATCGATCGCGTCGTCGGCGGCCAGCACCCTGCGCATCGCTTCCAGGTCACGCCCCGAGGCGGAGGAGGCGAGGGTGATCGTCCAGCCGCGCCGTCTCAGTTCCCGCAGCAGGTCGCCGGCGCCGTCGAACGGCCGCAGGCGCGGCCAGAACCGGGCGAAGAGCGCTTGGTGCGCCGCGCTGATCGCCTCGTCCTGGCCGTGGTCGCGGCGGTCGCCCAGCACGTGGTCGAGGAGCTGGTCGCCGCCCATGCCGATCGCCCCGTGGACGCGGGCCATCGCCGGGGCGTGGCCGAATTGGGCGAGCGCCTCGGTCCAGGCGACGGTGTGCCAGTAACTGGTGTCGAGCAGTGTGCCGTCGACATCGAACAGTGCTGCGGCCGGCATCGAAGCCTCCCTGACTCACGCCCCCGGCATGTCCACCCTGTCGACGCTACGGCCCGACGACCGGCCACGCACGTGGCGTCGGGCCGTTTGCCCCGCTGTTTCCGGGAAACCCGAAGCAGTATGGAAACTGCCTGCCGGACCGTCGTCATCACTGGGGCCAGCGGCGGCATCGGCCGTGCGACCGCCGAGGCGTTCGCCGCCCGCGGGGACCGGCTCGCGCTGATCGCCCGCGGCCGGACCGGCCTCGAAGCGGCGGTGCGCGAGGCCGAGCGGGCCGGCGCTGCCAAGGTCATCGCCATCGAGGCCGACGTCGCCGACGCACACGCGGTGGAGGCCGCCGCCGAACGGGCCGAGGAAGAACTCGGGCCGATCGACGTGTGGGTCAACGACGCGTTCGCCTCCGTCTTCGCCCCGTTCACCGAGGTCTCCCCGGAGGAGTTCCGGCGCGTCACCGAGGTCACGTACCTCGGCTACGTCTACGCCACCCGGGCCGCCCTGGCCCGGATGCTGCCCCGGGATGCCGGGGCGATCGTGCAGGTCGGTTCGGCGATCGCCTACCGCGGCATCCCGCTGCAGAGCGCCTACAGCGGCGCCAAGCACGCCATCCAGGGCTTCAACGAGGCGCTGCGCTGCGAACTGCTCGCCTCCGGTACTCGGGTGCGGACCACGATGGTGCAGATGCCGGCCGTCAACACCCCGCAGTTCGACTGGGTCCGGTCCCGCCTGCCCCGTCGGGCGCAGCCGGTTCCGCCGATCTACCAGCCCGAGGTCGCTGCCCGCGCCGTGCTGTTCGCCGCCGACCACCCCGGGCGGCGGGAGTACTGGGTCGGCGGCAGCACGGTGGCGACCCTGGTGGCGAACGCCGTTGTGCCCGGGCTGCTGGACCGCTACCTGGCCCGCACGGGCTTCGACTCCCAGCAGGAGGACCGTCGGCGCCGCGCCACGGACCCGGACAACCTGTTCGAGCCGGTGGATGCCCGGCGGGACTTCGGGGCGCACGGCCGGTTCGATGGCCGGGCCCGGGACCGCAGCCGCCAGCAGCAGGCGGCGCACGCCCTCGGAGCCCTCGCCGACGCGCTGGGGCGCGCGGCTGGACGGGTGCAAGCCGGTTTGCCCGGTGCCGGTAGCGGGTTCCTCTCACGGATGCGGGGAACCCGCACCCCGCAGTCATCGGACAGGAGTGTGTGACCATGCCTCGCGGATCGAGTCCCAAGCGGGAGCGGCAGTACGAGCACATCAAGGACAGTGCGCTGGAGCGCGGTGAGAGCGAGAAGCGTGCCGAGGAGATCGCTGCCCGCACCGTGAACAAGGAGCGGGCCCGGCACGGGGAGTCGAAGACCGCCAGCCGCAGCTCGGTGAAGGACATGTCCTCCTCCCGTCGCGGTGGGCTGCGGTCGCACAGCGGCGCCCAGGGGCCGACGAAGGAGCAGCTCTACAACGAGGCCAGGCAGCGCAACATCCACGGGCGCTCGAAGATGAACAAGAAGGAACTCGAACACGCCCTGGGCCGATAGGAGCTGGTGAACGTGGGTACTGTTCCCGTGCCGCCCGACCCCGACGTCACCCCGGTTCCGCCGTCGCCCCCGCCGCAGCCGCCCAGCCCGCCGGCACCGGTGGAGCCACCGGTGCCGCCGGATCCGCCCGCGCCTCCCGGCTCGCCCGAACCACCCCCTGAACCGCCGGCCCCGCCCGGCCCGGGCGAGCCCACGGAGCCTGCTTCGCCGGAGCCCGGCCACCCCCGCCCGTCGGAGCCTCCCGACTGACCCGGAGGCCATGACACGGCCGGCGTTGGACAGCGCACGTGGAGGCGCCGTCTGCGTCGCGGAGCCGCCGGGTGGCCGGCAACCGAACAATGGCCCGGGGACTACAGGAGGTCCGGTGCTCGCCCGGCTGGTGGAGATCGTGATGTGGGGTGCTGTGCTGACGGGGCTGACGGTGGTGTTCATCGGCTCCGTCTCGCCCGTCGAGCTGCTGGTGGCCGTTCCTACCGCGTTGGGCGGGGCGGTCGCGGCCCGCAGGATGCGTCTGGCTGCACGCGTCCGCGTCGGAGGAGGGCGTGGCGCGGTGCGTGCGCTCCTCGCGCTGCCGGGCTCGGTCGTGCGCGGTCTGGCCGTGCTGACGGCCGCGATGGCCCCTGATCACCGAGGCGGGAGAGTTCGGCGCATTCGGCTGCGCCCCGGAGCGGGAGCCGGGTGGGCCGGCACGCTGCTCGCCGCCTCCCCGGACACCTGCGTGATCGATGTGCCCCGCGACGACGAGGTCATCGTGCACGCCCTGCGCCCGACCCCGGGACCGGTCGAGGAGGCCGTGGCCCGCACGGACGACGCGCGGTGAACGCCTGGACAGCGGCGGCCCTGGTCCTGCTCGCGATCCCGGCGCCGGCATGCCTGTGGGTCGCGACGCGAGGCACCGCGGTGCGCCGCCTGATCGGGGCGTCGATGCTGTCGACCGTGGCCGGCGCGGTGTTCCTGCTGCTCCCGATGGCGTACGACCGGTCCTCCTACCAGGATCTCGCGCTGATGCTGGCCGTCCTGGCTCCCGCCGGCACCCTCGTCTTCGCCCGCTTCGTCGCCGGCCGCCCCCACGACGCCCACCCGCACGGTTCCACGCCCGAAAACTGATGAGACCGCGCCCCGCCCGGCCGGCCACACCGGGTGCGGGGGAGGGAGTTCGGATTGACGTCACGCCATGTGATCGTGCTCGTGCTGCTGTGGGCCGGAGTGGGGTGCGTGCTGCTGTCCGCGGCCGCGGTGCTACGGCTGCGCGGAGCGCTGACGCGCCTGCACGCCCTGGCCCCGGCCTCGGTGGCCGGTGTGCCGCTGATCGCCGCGGCCGTGGCAGTCGACCAGGGACCGGGCCGGGGGGCGGCCAAGACGCTGTTCATCGGCCTGGTCTTCGCCGTCGGCGGGACGGTCACCACGATTGCCATCGGCCGTGCTACCCGCCAAGCCGAGGCCGAAGAGGTGAGCAGGCCGTGAACGCATGGCTGATCGGAGTTGTCGTCGCCTTCGTCGTCCTCGCCGCCACCACGGCGGTCCTCACCCGTGACCCGGCCCGCCAGGCGGTCGTCCTCTCCGTGCTCGGTCTGGGCCTGGCGGTGCTGTTCGCGGTGCTGCAGGCGCCCGACGTGGCCCTTTCCCAGCTCGCCGTGGGCACCGCGCTGACCCCGCTGCTGATCCTGCTGACCGTACGCAAGGTCACCCGCCGCCCCACCCGCACCAACGACCGGGCCGGTGCCGGCGACAACGGACGGGAACAGGAGTGACGGCCCGCGCCCGGCTGACGATGTTCCTGGCAGCGGCCGCCGTCATCGCCGCGTTCTTCACGGCCGCGTGCACTCACCTCCCGCCGTTCGGAACGGACAGCCACCCCTACGGGGACCGGGCGGTGGTGGCGGCGTTGGACCGGCGCACCGCCAACGTCGTCTCCGCCGTCAACTTCGACATCCGGGCCTTCGACACCCTCGGCGAGGAGTCCATCCTCTTCGGCACCGTGCTCGGGGCGACCCTGCTGCTGCGCCGGGCCCGCGACGAACGCCACCGACGCGCCGAAGCGGAGCGGGTCACGCCCACGACCCGCCTCTTCGGCGCGCTGCTGCTGCCGGTCACCCTGGTCGTGGGCGTCTACATCGTCGCGCACGGCCAGTTGAGCCCCGGCGGCGGCTTCCAGGGCGGCGTCGTCCTCGCCACCGCTCTGCACCTGGCCTACGTGGCCGCGGACTACCGGGCCCTGAAGCAACTGCGCCCGCTGGCCGTCCTCGACGTCGCGGACTCGCTCGCCGCCGCCTCCTACAGCCTCGTCGGCCTGGCCGGCCTGATCGCCGGCGGAGCGTTCCTCAAGAACGTGCTGCCGCTGGGCACCTTCAACACCATCACCTCTGGCGGCACCGTCCCGGTCCTCAACGCCGCAGTCGGCGTCGAAGTCGCCTGCGCCCTGATCGCCCTGCTCGCACACTTCCTCGACCAGGCCGTCGAACTCACCGACCCCGACCAGCAGAGAGACGGAGACACCTGATGGGAACGTGGGCCTTCCTGGCCGCCGGATGGGTCCTGCTCATCGCCCTGTACGGCCTGGTCACCAGCCGCAACCTCATCCACGCCATCGGCTGCCTCGCCGTCGCCCAGTCCTCCACCTACCTCCTGCTTCTCGCCGTCGGCTACCGGCGTGGCGCGACCGCCCCCGTCTACTCCGACCTCACCCCCGGTACCCGCCCCGTCGTCGACCCCGTCGTGCAGGCCCTCGCCCTGACCGACGTGGTCGTCGGCGCGACCGTCACCGCGTTGCTGCTCGCCCTCACCATCCAACTGCGTAAACGCCACCACACCGTCGACCCGCAGGCCCTCACCGGCCTCAAGGGTTGACCGTGACCGAAGCCGCCCTGCTGCCGCTCGCGGTGGCCATTCCCCTGCTCGGGGCGGCCCTGCTCGCCGTCGCCGGCCGCAGACTACCCCGGGTCGGCTGCGACATCCTGGCCACCACCTGCGCCGGTGCCGAGGCAGTGTGCCTCGCCCTGCTCTGGACACGCACCGACGGGCGCCTCGTTACCGCCGACCTGGGCGGCTGGCCCGCCCGCCTCGGAATCGTGCTCGCCGCCGACCCCATCGGCGCTGGACTCGCGCTGCTCGTCGCCGTCCTGGTCCTCGCGGTCGTCATCTACGCCTGGCGCTACTTCGACGAACCCACCGGCGAGCACGCCGGCACCTTCCCCGCCCTGATCCTGCTGTTCGAAGCCGGCATGGCCGGCTTCGCGCTCACCGGTGACCTGTTCAACGCCTTCGTCTTCTTCGAACTCATGGGAGCCGCCGCCTACGCCCTGACCGGCTACCGCATCGAAGACCCCCGCCCGCTCCACGGGGCGCTCACCTTCGGTATCGTCACCTCCTTCGCCGCCTACTGTTCCCTGCTCGGCATCGGCCTCCTCTACGCCCGCACCGGCGAACTCAACCTCGCCCGCCTCGGCCGGCAGCTCGCGGGCCACCACACCGACGTGCTGACCGTGGCCGCGTTCGCCCTGATCGCCACCGCCCTACTGGTCAAGGCCGCCGCCGTGCCGTTCCACTTCTGGCTGCCCGACGCGCACGCGGTGGCGCCCACCCCGGTGTGCATGCTGATGTCCGGCGCCATGGTCGAACTCGGCGTCTACGGCATCGCCCGCGTCTACTGGACCGTCTTCTCCGGCCCGGGCGGCATCCCCCACCAGGCCTTCCGCACCACCTTCACCGCGATCGGTGTGCTGACCGCACTCCTCGGCGCCCTGATGTGCTGGCAGCAGCGCCACCTCAAGCGTCTGCTCGCGTTCTCCACCATCAGCCACGTCGGCCTGTTCCTCATCGCCATCGCCCTTCTCACCCCCGACGGCGCCACCGGCACCGCGGTGTACGTCGCCGCGCACGGCCTGGTGAAGGCCGCGCTGTTCGCCCTCACCGGTGTACTTCTGGACCGCTACGGCTCCGTCGATGAACATGGCCTGCACGGCAAGGCGCGCGACCTGCGCACCGTCGGCGTGCTGTTCGTGGCCGGCGCCCTGGCCCTGGCCGGCACGCCGCCGTTCGGTACCGGCCTTGGCAAGGCCCTGAGCGAGGACGCCGCCGCCCACTGGCAGCCGTGGCTGCCCGCCGTGTTCGTCGCGGCCTCCGCCGCCACCGGCGCAGCCGCTCTCCGCGCGGCCCTGCGGATCTTCTTCGGCGCCGGCCCGGCCCCACACAGCCGACCGGACGAGGACGAGACCACCGGCGAGGGCGAGGAACCCGAGATCCGCTCCCCGCAGCGCGCCTTGCCGCACACCATGACGGTCGTCCCGGCCGGTCTGATCGGCCTCGCCGCCCTCGTCGGTTCCCTGCCCGCCATCCCCGCCGCCCTGGCCCGTGGGGCGGCCGTCTTCACCGACCCCGACGGCTACACCGCCGTCGTCCTCACCCACGCTAACACGCCGCCCGGACCCGTGCCGGTCGCAGACTGGACCGTGACCGGGGTGCTGCTGGGCCTGCTGTCCGCAGCCGTCGCTCTCGCCCTGGCCACGGCCGCCCTCCACCGGCCCGCCGCCGACCGGCACGTGGCTGCCCGAGCCCTGCGGGCGCTGCGCCGCCTGCACTCCGGACACGTCGGCGACTACCTCGCCTGGCTCGCCCTCGGCGTCGCGGTGCTGTGCGTCGCGATCGCCGCCCAGACCTGAATCCTCCCAGGCCCCTACAGCCGCTCCTCCATCCCGATGGCTGCCTTCAGATCCTCGTAAGCCTGACCGCGCTTGCCTTCGTGCTGCTCCAGCATCGCCCGGACGATCGCATCCAGCTTGCGCTGGATGGCATGCTCGGCCCGCCGCTCGGAGTTCTTCAGCATCGCCAGCAGCAACAGCGTCACCGCGCCCATCGCATCGCCCACCAGAAGCTGCCACCCGATCGGCAGCCCGGCCACGTGCACCACGACGACCGCCCCCACCAAGCACAGGCACAGCGCCGCGAACAGCGGCGAGCTGGTGAAGTTCGACGCCAGCTCCGCGAACTCCTCGAACCGCCCGCGCCGACCGTTCCCATGCTTACGAGCAGGATGCTGAAACGTCATGCCGACGCCCTCTCCGTCCGGTGCGCAAAGACAGCCGCCTCCACTGTCCACCGACACCGTCCTCGGTGGGCCGCGGGCATAGCAACACGCCACACGGGTGCCCTCCGCAGAAGACGATCGCCATCAGCCCGTCGCCCACGGCGTTGCCTGCGGACAGCCGGGGCGGCGAGGCCTCTGGGCAACGAGCATGCGGGTTGGTGGGTTACCCCGACTGGCGCGATGATCCTCAAGAGTGTCGCCGAGGCCGGTCGAGCGGTCGACTCCGGCGGCCGCGGCCGGGTGGATTCCGAGCCCATCGGCGGGGCAGGATCATAAGCGGGCGGACAGCTTCCCTCGCGCGCCTCGCCGCCTACGCTGCCGCGACCGCCCTGGTCTTGGCCGCCCCGTTCGAGCAGACCAGGCGCCTGCTGGAGATCACCGACACCCACGAGGTCTTCACCGTCCGCGACCCCGTCCGCGCCGCCCTCAGCGACGCCGGTGCCGCACCTGCAGAATGAGGCCCGCCATGGACACCGCCGAGCGCTACGCGATCACCATGCCGGGCCCACCAGGCGCGCACCGACCGCCCGAGATCGTCGTTGTCCACGCCACCGGCGACAGGACGTCCGACGGCGTCCCGATCTACGTCGACGACACCGGAACCTTCCGGGTGGAGATCCAAGCCAGTGTGGCCAGGCCCCTGGACGCCGCGACGAAAGGGCTCGGCGAGCACACCTGCCTGCAAGCCACCCCGCTGCCCTGACCACAGCATTCCCACCCGTCCTCGGCCGGGACGTCGCGGCCGTGCCCGCGCGATCATCCTCCTTTCAAGCTCCTGTGGTGCGTTGAAGCTGCTCCCCGCAGGCACGCCACCAGGGGACCGCGTCCCGATGCTCCAGTACGAAGCGCCCAGCGGGTTCAGGGAGTGGATCCCCCCGGTCAAAGCCCGGGTGCATAGGGGGCGATTCCGATGATGAGGATGTCGCGTCGCCCTTCGTCCCCGTCGTCACCGAGGCGGACCGGGCCGACGTAGTGGCTGACGCGCCGGTCGTGCACTCCGTAGCCGTCCAGCGGCTCGGTCAGCACGAAGCGGTCGTGGATCGCTTCCGGGGGCAGCGCGTCGGGTTGCCGGCCGGCGCTCTCCGGGGTGGCGATGACGTTCTCGCCGCCCTTCACGTTCCGGCGGCCGATCAGGTGGGCGAAGGTGAAGGTGGCCGGTGAACCGCCGTCCTGGTGCAGGCAATTCGGTGAGGACACCGCCTCCTGCTCCTGGTCGTGGACGCTGAGCGAGATCAGATGGATGCCGACGTAGACGGGGACGCGGTGCAGGTCCTCCAGCCACAGTGCGCGGTCCAGGTCGGCGCGGACGAGGGCGTCGAGCAGCCGGTTGCGGTGCAAGGCTTCCGGAATGTCGGGCAGCCGGCGCCGCACCCGGGGGTACTCGGGGTTGTGCTCGTCCTGCGAGTACTCCGTGACGGTGCCGAACTCCTCGTCGGGGGCGCCGGGGATGTAGGAGAGCTCGCCGGTCCAGGGCAGGTGGACGGCGTGCGAGTAGCGGCGGAAGCGGTGGGTCTCACGGGCGTACGGGTCCGGCGGCAGGTCCTGGTAGGAGTCGGCGAGCCGGGTGAAGTCCTCGGCCAGTGCCGCGGTGTCGATGCCGAGGTCGGCAGCGTTCAGGCGGACGTACCCGTCACGGCGCACCCGCCCGCCGCGCTCCGGCGGGCGTCCGTGCTGTTCCGTGCTGTCGTCCATCGGCTTCTCCGGGCGTTCGCGGGCGTCCGTGGACATGGGTCCGCGTGCCCTTCCGGCTTCCTCCACGCTGGCACATCCGTCGGGGTCGTGCCCCTGGGGGTTCTGCCGTGCGGATGACCGGGGCGGGACGGCCTGCGGGGTGGTCATGCAGTTCGCGAGGTCGTCCACGACCGCGGGCAGGCCACCGGCCCGGTGCGCGGCACGCTGGCGGTGGGCGCCGCTGCCCCGGGCGGCCAGCCGGTCGACGAAAGCGGTGACCCGTTCCAGGTCCCCCAGGCCCTCCAGCGCGGCGCCGATGTGCTCGACCAGCCTCCGTGCACGCTCCGGGGCCGGCAGGACGCGCCCGGTCAGCGCGTCCGCCCCCGGCCCAGGCCAGCCGTCGCGGGTCGCGTACCAGTACGCGCCGCGCAACAGCTCACCGCGAAGCTGCGGGCCCTTGTCGCCGCGCTCCGCCAGGCGGGCGGAGGTCACCACCAGACCGCGCACGACGGCCGCCAGGGCCACTGAGTCGGCGGACTCGGCCGGAACGTCCATGCACCGCACTTCCAGCGTCGGCAGGCGCGGGTGCGGGCGGGTGTCCCAGAACGGCAGCTCCGCGAAGGAACTCCCGCCGACCGCCGCCATCGAGGCGGCGACGCGCCGGTAGTCGTCGAAGGACTCGACCCAGGGTGGCGGCCCGAGGGAGGGGAAGCGCAGCCGCAGCACCGAGCGCCAGCTCGCGAACCGGGTGTCCCGTCCGGCGTGGAAGGGCGAGTTGGCGCTCATCTCCACCAGCAGCGGCAGCCACGGGCGCAGGTGGTTGCCGACCAGGGCCGCCACTTCGCGGTCGGGCAGGCAGACGTGGACGTGCAGGGCACAGACCGCGAAGTCGTCCATCAAGGTGCGGAACAGCCTCACCCCGTCGCGGTACCGAGGGTGGTCGCCCACCGGCACAGCGTCGCCGCCTCCGATCACGGGTGCCGCACTGGGGCACACCGTCAGGCCCTCGGCCTCGGCGCACGCGGCGAGCGTGCGGCGCAACCGAACCAGCTGGGCGGACAGCTCGCCCATCGTGGCGCACGGCGGAGTCCGCACCTCGATCTGGAGGTCCGCGAACTCACCGGACACCAGGTCCCCCAGCACGCCCGCGGAGCGGGCGGCCAGCCGCGGGCCGCCGGGAACCACGGCCCGGCTTGCGGGGTCCACGACGAAGTACTCCTCCTCCACGCCTACCGTCGGCGGCAGCTCGTGGCCGTGGCCCGTACCGCCCGGGGTGCCGCTGTCGTCCACCTCACCAGGCTCCCTCTCCTTGGTTGTGTCGGCATCACGTGGGTCCGGCGGGCGCGGCGTCAGATGTTCGGCCTCAGTGTGCGCCCCGGCTCCGTCGCGTACGGGTGCCGTGCTCACCGCTGCGGTGCCCGGTGCAGCAGGTGTGAACCGTGTCCCGTCGGGCAGCCGCTCGACATGCTGTTGATTCGCCCGCCCGGGGTCTACGCGCCCCAGGGCGACACCGAACTGCTGGCCGCCTGTGTGCGCCGGGAGCCGTTGGACGGCTCCAGCCGGGTGCTCGACCTGTGCACCGGGACCGGGGCCGTCGCTATCACGGCGGCGCGCAGCGGGGCCCTCGTCACGGCGGTGGACCTGTCCGCCAGAGCGGTGGCCGCCGCTTGGTGCAACGCCCGGCTGCACCGCGACCGGGTCCGGCTGCGCCGGGGCGACCTCCTGGCGCCGTTGCCCGGTGAGCGCTTCGACCTGGTGACCGCGAATCCCCCGTACGTCCCGACGGACCCGGCCGGGGCGGCTCCCGGCCGGGGCGCGGCGCTGGCTTGGGATGCCGGACCGGACGGACGGCTGGTCCTGGACCGGATCTGCCGGACCGTTCCCGGGGCGCTGGCCGAGGGCGGCGTGCTGCTGGTCGTGCAGTCCGCACTCGCGGACGTGCCGGCCACCCTGGCGCTCCTGCACGCAGCCGCACTGCGTACGGAGGTGGCGGCGCGACGGCGGCAGCTCTTCGGGCCCGTCATGACGGCTCGGGCTGCCCTGTTCGAGCGGCTCGGACTGATCCGGCCGGGCGAGCGCGAGGAGGAACTGGTGGTGGTGCGCGGTGTCCGCGAGCGCTGAGCGCTACGCCACCCGGCTGGTCGTCGTGCCGGGCGGCCCGTTGCTGGTCGAGGGCCCGGTGGAGGTGATCCTGCCGGACGGCACCCGGCGCCTGTCCGACCGTCCGGTGGTGGCTTTGTGCGCCTGCCGGCGCAGCCGCACGTACCCGTTCTGCGACACCAGCCACCGGCGGCACGGGCGGCCGCAGGGGGTTCGGGAGCGGGGCCCGGGCACGTCGGACGGTGCGGCCGGTGAGAGGTAAGCGGATGGACGGCCGCAGTGCTCACCGCGGCCGCCGCGCGCGTCCCGCACCGGCCGCGGCGCCGAGCAGTGCCGCACCGCCGGCCGCGCCGTGGTTCGTTTCGGAGTCGCCCGGGGACAAGAGGTTGTTTTGTTCGTCGCCGCGGCGGGGCCGGTCATCCTCCTGCTGGGCGTCGATGCCGGTGCAGGCGAGGTAGCGGTCGAGAAGGCTGGGTGCGAGCGTGTTGGCGACCAGGGTGCCAACGGTGCTGCCCCCATCCAGTGCTCCCGGTCCTCAGGTGTCTCTGCCTGGTGGGGAGGACGAAGGGGTGCCAACGGTGCTGCCCCCCATCCAGTGCTCCCGGCGCCGGGGGTGGTCGGCGGCGAACCGGACGGCGCGGGCGGCGAGTTCGGGCTGGTACACGGGCGCGGCGGGGCGAGCGTGGCCGTGCAGCCGGTTGAGCACCCAGTCGAACTGCGGGGTATTGACGGCCGGCATCTGGACCATCGTCACGCGGACCGCCGTTCCACTGGCGAGCAGCTCGTAGCAGCGCAGGGCCTCGTGCCAGCCCTGGAGGGCGTGCTTGGCGCCGCTGTAGGCGGTCCGCAGCCCGGGCACAGGACCGGCCGATGCCAGCTGTGGCTCTGTGAGGGCCCGGGTGATCCAGCCAGCCAGTGCCTATCCGGTGGCAACCCGCAGCAGGAGCAGCAGGGCCCAGCTGATGGTCAGCGCCAGCAGGAGGAGCCGGGACGGCTACCCGAACGAACCTCGAACGAATATGGAGAAAACGGTAGAAAGACCGATGAAACACGAATTCGATGTCGTGTTTGGGGTAGAAGAGTTCATGTAGCGGCTGCTGACCGATCCAGGGCCGCTCCGGCATCCGACGGGTGCCACCAGGGCCGTGCCTGAAGATGCCGGGCACGCCCCCGGGGGAACAAACCCGCGACGTGTGAGGATTCGCGCGCACGGGTCCAGGGGGTCCACCCGATGCCAGGAGAAGTCCAGTGTCCATCCGCTTGGGAAAACCCCACCATGCCGACACGACCCCGGACCCGTCACTCGATCTGCCGGCGAGACCGACTCCGGCCGAGTGCCGGGCGATGGGGAAGTACGAGGCGCGGGAGCTGAGCGACGCGTTGTTCGAGCGGTTGGCCGGGCTGGCCCGGGAGACCTACGCCTACAGTTACGTGCGCGGCACGATCATCGAGTTGAACATGCCACTGGTGCGGTTCATCGCGGCCCGCTTCCGGCACCGTGCCGAGGACATGGAGGACATCCTCCAGGTCGGCACGATCGGCCTGATCAAGGCCGTCGACGGCTACGACCCGAAGCGAGGGGTCGTGTTCGTCACCTATGCCATCCCCACGATCACCGGGGAGATCAAACGGTTCTTCCGCGACACCTCCTGGCCGGTTCGGGTCCCGCGCAGCACTCAGGAGCTCTACCTCTGCGTCGCCCGCGGCTCCGACCGCCTGGAACAGGAACTCGGCCGCCTCCCGCAGCCCGAGGAGATCGCCGAGGACCTGCACCTCACCGTCGAACAGGCCACCGAGGGGATCGTGGCGGGCCGCGTCTACCGCCCCAACTCCCTGGACGCCCTGCGCGACCAGGACACCGACGAGAGCGGCAGCGCCCTGCTCGACCACCTCGGCGGCTGCGACCCCGGCATCGAACTCGCCGACTTCCGCACCGCGGTGCGCCCCCTGCTGGCCCGGCTGTCCGAACGCGAGCAGACCGTCCTCAAACTCCGCTTCTGGGACGGCTGGACGCAGGCCCGGATAGCGGAGCGCATCGGCGTCTCCCAGATGCACGTCTCCCGGCTGCTGAGTACCACGTTGGCCTGGCTGCGGGAGGAACTGGAGGACCGGGACGCGCCAGGCTGGACCGACGCACCGGAGGAACCGGAGTGACTCTCCCGCCGTGGGGCGTTTCCGGCCCCTGCAGCGGTCAGCCGCGTTGCGGGGGGCGCTGTAAAGGACGTGAAGGAGGAGCACCCTTTCCCCGAAGGTTTCCGACCAGATCCTGGAACGACTGCGCGACTGGGACGTCGAGTACGTCTTCGGCTACCCCGGTGACGGCATCAACGGGCTCCTCGCGGCCTGGGACCAGGCCGACAACCGCCTGGTCTTCGTCCAGGTCCGGCATGAGATGGCCGCCTTCGAGGCCGTCGGCTACGCCAAGTTCTTCGGGCGAACCGGCGTGTGCGCCCGGCGACGTCCGGCCCGGGCGCGATGCACCTGCTCAACGGGCTGTACGACGCCAAGCCGGACCATGTTCCGGTGGTCGCGATCGTCGGGCAGACCGACCGGAGCGCGATGGGGGCTCCTACCAGCAGGAGGTCGACCTGCTCAGCCTGTCAAGGATGTCGCCGCCGGGTACTGCCAGATAGTGACCGTCCCCGAGCAGCCGCCCAACGTCCTGGACCGGGCGATGCGCACCGCCAGCGCACGGTGACCGTGGTGATCGTGCCCCCCACGTCCAGGAGCTCGACTACAGCCCGCCGGAGCACGCCCGCCTTCAAGACAGTGGACGATCGTGCCGGAGCGGGGCAAGCTGCGCCGCCGAGGATGAAGGCGAGCATGCTCCTGATGGTTCAGTGGGTTCTCGGCAGCTGCGTGTGCCCCTTCGGGCCCGGTGCACACGGGATTCCGGGCCGGGAGCGGAGGTGGTGCCGTCCCCTGGGGCGGGTTCCGGCGTGACGGTTGTGCGGACCTCGACCGGGTAGGCGCGTGGCATGAAGGACACCGGACGATCGGCGGACGGCCCGCTCGGCGACGACGCGGAAGCGTTGGACCTGTGCGATCACTGCGGCGAGGCCGTGGCGAGGGCCGACTTGGTCAGCGTGCTGGTGCCGGACTCCTCCGCTCTGCACAGGAGCGATCCGGCGCTCGACGGCCGGCGGGTGCTCAGGGCGTGCTCGGCCGAGCACCTGACGGCCCTGATCGACCGGTACCGTCGCCGCCCCTTCATCCCCGAGGAGCAGTGGGCCGGCAAGGTGTGCCGGACACTCGCCGGCCGCGAAGGGCCGGTTCCGCTGGGCCTGGTCGCCCGGCTGAGCGGCCTGTCGGTCCAGGAGGCGGTCCAGGGCGTCGAATGGCACAACGCCCGCGCACGGGAGTGGCGGGCACAGTACGGCGATCCGGGCTGCGCGTGAGCTGCGGGGCGGGCCCCATGGGGGCGACGGCCACGACGGGTGTTCAGCGCCGCAGGAGGCGTTCAGCGGCCTGCACGGGATACCCCCGGCTGTCCGGTGGGTAGTGAGGGTGGACAGGGCGGGCAACCGGCCTCGGCCGTCCGTTCGTTGACGCGGATCGGGTGACCGCCGGCGGCGAGAGCAGCGTCGGTGGAGCAGATCAGGGTGACCCGTGCGGACGGAGCGCTGAGCACCCGGTCGGCCGTCGTCACCAACGTGGGAGATGGCATCCGGCAGCCGCAGCCCTCGTGCGGACTGTGCGGGCAGCCGACCCAGACGTCGAGCGGCCCAGCAATGTTTCGCGGCCCGGACGGCCTCCACCCCTGGGCGCGTACGGGTTCTCCGGGGTACGCCGTGCTCCTGCGGGTTGCCGCCGCACGGGCGTCAAACGGGCGCCGGAGCACGGGGCGGGGATCGTCGAGCCGGCGCTCAAGCGGCGTGAGGGAACGTGGTGCCCGGTACCCGTCGGCGGGTCCCGATTCAAGTTGCCGGTGGACGCGGTGTCGTCCGGGTGGGGCAGCGGACCGGAGTGCCGCGGTGCGTACTGGTGGGGAACGGGGCAGGGTGGTGCGGACCCGATCTATCGTGGGCCGGCCGGTGCCAGGCGCCGGGGCCCCGCCCTCCTGAGGTGGCACAGTGTCCGGTGAACCGGTGGAGACGTTCATCGCGGTTCGTCCGCGTGCGCAGGTTGCCGCGAGCGCGGACGAACTGGCCAGGCGCTGTGCCGGGGCGGTGGCTGTGGCGGACGCCGGGGGCCTCGCGGTCTACCGGTGGGCGCTGGATCCCGTGGGGCCGGCGCCGGTGACCGGCCGCGTCCTGGATGGCCCTCCGGCCGATGTCGACCTCGCGGTGGAGGAGCGTGCGGCGATCGAGCTCTGGCGCGACCGTGACCGCCCGGGTCCCGAGCGAGCCCGCGCGGAGGGAGCGGCCCATGCCCTGGGCTGGATTCTCGGCTTCGCGCCGATCTGTCGCTGACTGCGGCCTGACGTCCTGCCCCGCCGGGATCAGGTCCGGTTACTCTCCGCTGTTGCGCGGATTCAAGGATGGGCGGCCTCAGCGCAGGAGGGTGGCGAGGAGCTCGGCGATGGTGGGGCCGGCGTCGGCAGGGTGACGCAGCTGCTTGCTGGTGATGACGCTGTAGTGGTTGGAGCGGCCGCGACGCTCGTGGGTGAGGTACCCGGCCTGTTCGAGGTCGACGATGATGCGTTGGACGGCGCGTTCGGTGAGCAGGCAGCTGGCGGCGATGTCACGCACGCGGATGCCCGGGTCACGGGCAATCTGGACCAGCACGCGGGCGTGGTTGGTCAGGAAGGTCCATTGGTGCTCGGTCGTCGTGCTGTTGTCCATTCCTCCACGATAGGACCGCTGTTTCACGGCCACCGAAGCATGACAGTGGATTCGTGCAATGGTTGACATGTCTGGCGGACGGGCGAAGAGTGGAGGAGCCGCGAAGCTGGCGAACGCACCGCGGCGGGCCTTCGCGAGCAGGCCCTGGATCTGTGGCGGGACTTGGAACACATCGCCTCCGTACGACCGGAGCGGGACATCGCCGAGGGTGCCGTCGGCGTGTCCGTGCCGTCGAACCCCCGGCCCGAAAAGTGGACCGTGCTGCGCTGTCTGACGTCGGAGACCGTCCAGGTCGGTGATGTCCTCGTGTGCGCATTCATCGGCGACATGATCCTGGACAGCGAGCCCGTCGCGGCCCGGGCACTCACCGCCGCACTCGGGCGGCGTCCCGTCCACGCCACCGTCGAGGACGCCCTTCGACACCGACTGCCGCACACGGCGTACCCCGCCCCGCGGTGACCACTGTCCGCCGTCGTCCGTGCCCGCGTTCCGACGGGCGACCACCGGGACAGATGGTTGGGCCGGTACCGAAGGGGCAGGCGCACGGTACGGCCGGGACGGCCCTGGCCTAACCGTGAGAGGAGTTTCGGATGAGCATGGTGAAGGAGTCCGTGGACGTGGCCGTGCCCCTGCACACCGCCTACAACCAGTGGACGCAGTTCGAGGAGTTCCCGCGCTTCATGGAGGGCGTCGACTCGGTGACCCAACTGGACGACCGCCACAACCACTGGCGGACCAGCATCGGCGGTGTCACCCGCGAGTTCGACACCGAGATCGTCGACCAGAAGCCCGACGAGCGGATCGCCTGGCGGACCGTGGACGGCGAGGTGGACCAGAAGGGCGTGGTGAGCTTCCAACAGATCGACCAGGGGCACACCCGGGTCGCCATGGCCATCGACTTCCGGCCCGAGGGCATGGTGGAGAAGACCGCCGACGTCACGGGAATGGTCGACCGCCGCGTGAAGGGGGACCTGAAGCGGTTCAAGGAGTACATCGAGGAACGCGGCAGGGAGGAAGGCGGTTGGCGCGGCCGGATCAGTCCGGGCTGAATCCGCTGTCGACCATCCGCGCCACCGGCCGCCAGGGACACCCCTCGGCGGCCGGTCGACGTCCGCGGCCATGCCGGATCAGGAACGATCGGCCCGGTATGGCCGGCGTGCGGCGGGTACCCGCCGTGCTCGGGGTACGCGTTCGCGCACCCGACCGAGGAATCCCGCCGACCAGGAGGAGACATGACCCAGCACGGCAAGGTCCTGGCGATCGTGACGAACTACGGCGTCGAACAGGACGAACTGCTCGTGCCCGTACGGCACCTGCGCGAGAACGGCGTCCATGTCGACATCGCCGCCCCCGAACGGAACGAGATCCGCACCCTGGTCGGGGACAAGGATCCAGGCAAGACGGTCCAACCGACGCTCACCCTCGACGAGATCGACGCCGCCGGCTACGACCTGCTGCTCATCCCGGGCGGCACCATCAATGCGGACACCCTCAGACTTCATCAGGCGGCCGTCGATACGGTGCTCGCCTTCACCACCGCCGGACGGCCCGTCGCCGCCATCTGCCACGGCCCGTGGCTGCTGGCCGAAGCGGGCGTGGCCTACGGTAAGCAGCTCACGTCCTACCCGTCCCTGCGCACCGACCTGGCCAACGCCGGCGCCACCTGGACCGACGAACCGCTGGTCACGGACGACGCCGACAACTGGCGGCTGGTGACTTCACGCAACCCCGGCGACCTCGAACACTTCCTCCGGGGCATCGACACCGCGCTGCGCACCCAGGTCGGGGCCGCCGACGTGCACTGAGTCACGGACGACCGTTTGGCTCCGGGGATCCCGGGGACACGCAGGGGCGGCGGAAGTCCGCCATGGAGACGGGCCTTCGCCGCACCGGCGGCGAGCTGGCCGCCGCACCCGGCAAGGACGCAGAACGGAGCATCTGCCGTGTACCACGACGAAGACCTGCTGGAGCAGCTGACCGCCGACCACCGGTCCGTGCTGGTCCACTTCAGCGAACTCAGCGGCATACCCAGTGGGGACCCGCAGCGCAAGGACCTGGCCGACCTCGTGATCGATCAACTGGTTCGCCACACCCGGGCGGAGGAGCAGCACCTCTATCCGCTCGCCCGCGACCGGCTGCCCGACGGGCCGGTCGTGGTGGAACGCGAACTCGCCGACCATCGGGCGGTGGAGGCGTTGTTGGAGGAGCTCCGCCCGACCCACGTCACCTCGCCCCGCTTCGACCGGCTGGTCGCCCGGCTGGTCGAGGAGGTCACCCGGCATGCCGGCGAGGAGGAGGCGCGGCTCTTCCCGGCCGTGAGGGCAGTCGCGAGCGAGGCCGAACTCTGCGACCTCGCGGTCAGGGCACGGGAGACCAAGGAGTCCTCGACCGGCCGGCCCCGTCACCAGCCGCCCACCGCACGTCCGGCGGACCGCCTGCCGCCCCCCGAGCGCTCGGCCTCCGAGCGGATGCGGGACTTCCTGACTTCGGGTGGTCCGCACTGACCCCTTGAGGGCCCGAGGACGCCGCGAAGGCCGCACGGGCCCTCCTTCACCGCAAGGAACCCCGGGCGGCTGCCTCGGCGGGCGCAATCCCGCCGACAGCTGCCTGCCGGCCGTCCGGCTCCGGATGGGGCCGGGGCGTTAGCGGCCGCCGATCCGGGGTAGCCGCAGCGGCGGATCTCGGGGGACGGCGTTGTGAGGAGACGGACGAATGGACGGGCGTGAGCGGGTGGAACTGCGCGGGATCGAGCGCGTGCTGCGTGGTGACCACGTGCTGCAGCTGCGGCTGCGCCTCCTCGGGCTCTGTCTGCGCGGCCGGGCTTGGGACGTGTTGCGCGGCGTGCGGCCAAGGATCGTCCTGGCACTTGCGCTGCTGTCGTTGGGCCTGCTCGCGGCAGGCCTGGGAACGTCCGAGGCACCGTTTCTGTGGATCTTCACGGGCTGCTGGGCCCTGACCCTGACCATCGCCTTCGCGGTGCTCTGTGCCTGTGCCGACGGCCGCCGGGAGGAAGAATGAGCGTGCTGCCCGCGCCGCGCGGTCCGCTTTCGGCGGCGGTGCTCGCCCTGCTCACCTCCGGACCGCCCGGTGCCGGCCGTCAGCTCACGCCGCCCGGCCCGTTCGACGAGCCGTGGGGCGAGGACCATCAGCTGGCCCTGCACCTGTGCTACGAACTCCACGGCCGGGGGCTGCCCGGGGTGTCGGACGGCTGGGAGTGGGATAGTGAAATTCTAAGATTCCGAGGAGAGTTGGAGCACCCGTTCCTGGCCGTGGTGCGCGCGGAGGCGGAGCCTGTGCCGCCCTTGCGGGAGGCGCTGGAAACACTGCTCGCGGAGCCGTCCGACGGTACCGGGCCCTCGCACTTCCTGCTCGCCGAGGGTGAGCGCCGGCACGCTCGTGAGTACCTGGTGCACCGGTCGGTCTACCACCTCAAGGAGGCGGACCCGCAGCTGTGGATGCTGCCGCGGATCCACGGGCCCGCACAGGCGGTGCTGATGACGATCCTCTACGACGAGTACGGCGCCGGACGGCCGGAACGGGCCCACGCCCTGTTGTTCGCCCGGATGATGGCGGCATTCGGCCTCGACCCCGGCTACGGGCGCTACCTGGACCTCGTGCCGGCGCCGACCCTGGCCGTGGTCAACCTGATGACGCTCTTCGGCCTGCACCGGGCGCTGCGCGGCGCGGCCGTCGGGCACTTCGCCACCGTGGAGGTCACCTCATCGCCCGGCTCCGCCCGGCTGGCGGCGGCGCTGGAACGGCTTGGCGGCGGCCCGGACGGCACTCTCTTCTACCGCGAGCACATCGAGGCGGATGCCGTTCACGAGCAGTTGGTGCGTCGCGGGGTCATCGAGGAACTGGTAGCCGCTGAGCCGGAGTTCGCCCGGGACGTGGCGTTCGGTGTCGCTGCGGCCGGGGTGGTCGACGGACGCTTCGCGGACCATCTGCTCGGCCACTGGCGGGTCGGACGCAACTCGCTGCGCTCCCCGCTGCCGGACGGTACGGGCTGAGCCGGGACCGCCAGGGACCGCGTGCGCGCTCCGGCCCGGAGGGACGGTCAGTCGGCTGCGGGGAGCCGGATCTCCAGGTGTCCGGAGAGCACCCGGGTCTCCAGTACCGGCTGGGGTGCGGTGGCCGGGCCGTGCACGACTTCGCCGTCCCGGAGCCGGAACGTGCTGCCGTGCCACGGGCAGCGCAGGCAGCCCTCCATGAGGGTGCCCTCGGACAGCGGCCCGGACAGGTGGGCGCAGTGCTCGGCCAGTGCGTGGCAGTGCTCGCCCTCGCGGACTACGGGCGACGGCCAGTTCGCCGGCCGTCGCCCGTACGGGCTTCCCGTCCGGGAAGGCCTCGACGGGGCCGAGGGCGAGGCTTGCGGCCTCGCCAAACCGGTGTGCATCGGGAAACTCTCCGCTGCCGTCGGCTATCGCGGAGGAGGGCTCGTGGCCCAGCAGTTCATGAACGTCAAGGAGACTGCGGAGTTTTGAACATGTCGGTTGATCAGGCGGGCACACCGGACCTCCAAGATCCCCGACAGAGTCAAGCTCAGACCAGCTCGGCCAGCGCCTTGTCCAGGCGCACCAGGCTCCGCTCGCGACCGAGCACCTCCAGCGACTCGAACAGCGGCAGGCCCACCGTCCGCCCGGTCACCGCCACCCGGACAGGCGCCTGGGCCTTGCCCAGCTTCAAACCGAAGACGGCCGCCGTCTCCTCCAGAACCGCCTTGAGCGAGGCCGCGTCCCACTGAGTCTCGGCCAAGCGGCGCCGCGCCTCCCGAAGGAGGTCCGCCGACCCCTCCTTCATCGCCTTCGCCCACGATGCCTCGTCGCGCACCGGCTCGTCCAGGAACAGAAAGTCGACGTACGCGGTGATCTCCGACAGCATCGAGATCCGCGTCTGCGCCTGTTCGGCCACAGCGGCGAACTGCGCCGGGTCGAACGCCTCCGCCGGCCACGGAGCCCGAGGCGCGGACAGCCACGGCGCGCACGCCGCCACGAACCCGTCCACCGGCAGAGCCCGCAGGTACTCCCCGTTGAACGAGGCCAGCTTTTTCACGTCGAAGAACGCCGAGGAGCCGTTCACGTCCTCCACCCGGAACAGCTCTTCCAGCTCGGTGTACGGACGGATCTCGACGTCGTCCTTCGGCCCCCAGCCCAGCAGCATCAGGTAGTTGACCATCGCCTCCGGCAGGTAGCCCTCGGCCAGGTAGTCCTCCAGCGCCACCTTGTCGCGCCGCTTGGAGAGCTTCTGCCGCTTCTCGTTCACGATGACCGGCAGGTGCGCCCACACCGGCGGCTCGGCGCCCAGGGCTGCCCACAGCAGCTGCTGCTTGGGGGTGTTCGAGAGGTGTTCCTCACCGCGGATCACCTGGGTGATCCCCTCGTCGAGGTCGTCGACCACGTTGGCCAGCAGGAACACCGGGCTGCCGTCGCCCCTGGCGATCACGAAGTCCTCGATCGCCGCGTTGGGGAATTCCGGGTTGCCGCGGATCAGGTCGACCACCACGGTGACCCCCTCATCCGGCGTGCGGAACCGAAGGGCCCGGCCGGCCTCGAAGCCCAGGCCCCGTTGGCGGCAGAACCCGTCGTAGCCGAGCTGCTGGGAACCGGTGCGCTCGGTCACCTGCTCGCGCGTGCAGTCGCAGTAGTACGCGAGGCCGGCCTCGTACAGCTCGGCGGCGGCCCCGCGGTGCCGGGACTCGTTCTCGGACTGGAAGTAGGGGCCTTCGAACGCCGGGTCCGCCTTCGAGATGCCGATGGACGCGAGCGCGCTGATGATCCCGTCGGTCCACTCCTCGCGGTTGCGCGCCGCGTCAGTGTCTTCGATCCGCAGGACGAACTTGCCGCCGCGCTGTCGTGCCGTCGCCCAGTTGTACAGCGCTGAGCGGGCGCCACCGACGTGGAACATGCCGGTAGGACTCGGAGCGAAGCGGACGCGGACAGACGAAGAGGCAACAGTCATGCGAATACGGTAGCGGCGTGGGTGGGTTCGAGTTGCCGTTCACGGTGATCGATGTTGACCTGACAGTGGACAGGGACGGCGTCCCGGGCGTCCAAAGGCGTATCGGAAGGCCACCCGATCGAAGGACCAGTCGATGTGGACGTACGGAGAGCGACAGGCAGGGATGCGCTGTCGATAGCCCGCTTCCGTGCGGAGATGATCAAGGCGCCTCCGGCAGGCCGATGGTTCGAGGATCTCACCGCCTACCTGACGGACGGGCTCACCCGCACCGAGGACATGGCCGGATTCATCGTGGACGGGCCAGCCGGCCACCTCGTCTCCGCCGCACTAGGGAGCATCTACCGAGCGCCCCCCGGGCCGACGTACAGCGGCCGGACCGGGTACGTGCATCTTGTCCTGACGACACAGGGTCACCGTCGCAAGGGGAACGGTGGAGCTGTCACGGCCAGCCTCCTCGCCTGGTTCTGGGACCAGGGCTGTGGGCTGGTCAGCCTCAACACAAGCACGGACGGCGCACGGCTGTACCATTCGCTCGGCTTCGAGACGAACACTCGCTCCATGAGGCTCTTCGGACCAGGAGCTGGGCGAGGCCATGACGGTATCTGAGGCTGCCAAGGTTGTTACGCCGCAACACCGTTATCTGTGATGGACATCGCTCACGGCGATTCGCAGCTATCAGCGGCATCCTGTGCTACGTTCCGTGGTCCCAATCGAACACAGAAACCCCCGACGGTGCTGTCACACCATGTGTCGGGGGCCTGGCAAGAGGAGCTGTCACTCCCGATGCTCGTACATCGTAGCGCCCACGCGCGAAACTTCACCGTGCTGCCCAACGCGGTCCTGCAGGACCGGCGGCTGAGCCTTGCCGCACGTGGCCTTCTCGCCGATCTTCTGTCCCGCCCCGAGCGCTGGCGCGAGGACGCCCGGCAGATCGCGGACTCCAGCACCGACAGCCGCGCGGCGGTGCGCAAGGCCCTCCGGGAGCTGATCGAGGCCGGGTACTACCGGGTCGAGAGGAACCGGATGCCCGACGGCACGATCCGCAGCGAGGCCCACGTCTACGACACCCCGCAGATACCCGGCCTGCGGGAGGCCCGGGAGCTGCTGGAGGCGGTAAACCTGCAGGCGGAGCCGAGTGTGCCCCATCCGGCGTCCGGTCCTTCGAGCTCCGGTGATGCTGGCGTCCATCTTGTAAAGAACCTGGTCAAAGAACCCTCCCTCCCCGCCCCTGAGATAGTCCCACCGAAGACCTCGGCCGAGCCTCGGCCAGAGGCCGCGGGAGGGCAGGAGGGAAACTCGGTCGAGGACCTGGACGGCCCGCTGCGGGCGGCGGCGCACACCCTGCAGCAGGCGCTGGACGGCCAGCGGCGTCTGCGCCTGGGCGAGGCGGAGATGGTGGACCTGGCACCGCTGGTGGCGGAGTGGCTCGCGGCGGGCAGTGGTCCGGCTGAGCTGGCATCGGCGCTGCTGTCCGGCCTGCCGGAGACGATCCACTCGCCGGTCGGCGTGGCCCGGAGCCGGTTGCTGCGCAAGCGCCCGATGAGTCCGGCGCCGGCAGAGCGCACCAGAACGGCTAACCGGATGCACGAGTGCGACGAGTGCCGCGACCCGGTGTCCCGTCCCGGCCTGTGCCGAGGTGTGTCTCCTCGGCGGGACGGCTCGAATCGCGGTGCCGAGGTGACGGCTCGGGGGATGGCGAAGGTCAGGGCAGCGATGGGTCGTTGACCCCTTCCGGCGCCGCTCGGCCGCGGTCGGCCGGACACGGGGCAGGGCAGCGTGTTCGGCGGCTGTCGGGGCACGTGCGTCGTCGTCGGGCAGGGTCGGCTGTCGGGAGCCGGGTGCGGCCGGTTGCCGGGGCATCTACCCCGGCCATGCCTACAGCTGCACCGGCAGGGCTTCGAGGCCGCGGACCAGCCGAGACCGCCGCCAAACGAGTTGGTCGGAGGGGATGGCCAGCTGAAGGTTCGGGGCGTGCTCCAGGAGGACGCCGAGCACGATCTCGATCTCCGCACGGGCGAGCGGGGCGCCGAGGCAGCGGTGGATCCCGTGGCCGAAGGCGAGGTGGGCGGAGGCATCCGCACGGCCGAGGTCAAGTCGGTCGGGGTCGGCGAACCGGGAGGGGTCGCGGTTGGCCGACCCCGGGCACACGAAGACCGGGCTGCCGGCGGGCACGGCGGTGCCGTCGAGGTCCACCTCGTCGGGCGCCCACCGCCACGTCGCGATGCTGACCGGGGAGTCGTACCGGAGCAGCTCGTCGAGGGCGCCCCGGATGCGGCGCGGGCTGGCTCGCAGGCGCTCCAGCTCGGCAGGGTGCTGGAGCAGCGCGAGTACGGCGTTGCCGATGGCCGCGGTGGTGGTCTCATGTCCGGCGACCAGCAGCAGCACGGCGAGGGAGAGCAGCTCGTCCTCGCTGAGGCGGCCGGCGTCGTCGTCGTGGACCGCGGTCAGGTCGGAGAGCAGCGAGTGGTCCGGGCAGGCGCGCTTGCTGCCGATCAGCTCCGCCATGTAGGTGGCCAAGGCGTGGGAGGCGTCGTCGATTCGCTGGTGGTCGCCGCTGGCGAACAGGGCGGTTGACCAGGAGCGAACCGAGGTGCGGTCGACCGGGGGGACACCGAGGAGTTGGCAGATGACGGCGACCGGCAACGGGCCGGCCAGCTCCTCGACGAGGTCGACCTCGCTACCGGGTTCCCATAGCCCGATGATCTGCTCGGCGAGGGAGCGGATGTACGGGCGAAGGTCGGCGGCCCTGGCCGGGGTGAACGCTCTGGTCACCAGCCGCCGGAGCCGGGTGTGCTCCGGCGGGTCGACGCTGAGCATGGTGCGGGCGACCGCCGGATGCAGGGACCGGTCGGACGGCCTGCCGGCGAAGTAGGCCTCGGTGTCCTTTGACAGCACCGGGGCGGTGAACGCCTGCCTCGCGGCGTCGTAGCCGGTGACGACGGTGGCGGCGGTGGCACCGCTGCCCAATGGCACCTGCAGGACCGGGGAGGTTGCGCGCAGGGCGGCGTAGGTGGGGTAGCGGTCAGCGAGGAACGCCGGGTCGGTGAAGGGGGAGGAAACCATGGGCGATCCTATGCCGCTTCAAATGCCGTCCGCCGCTGGGCGGCCACAGCGGCGCGGACGATGTCGTTGGCCATGTACTGCTGGGAGACCGAGCGTAGCCACAGAGCCTCGGCGCGAAGGCTTCCTGCCCGGACGGACTCGCCGGTTGCCTGCGGAGCCGGGTCGGCCTGGGGCCGGGCGCCGGCGCGGGCGGCCTCGATTGCCGCGGCGAGGATCGCGGCCTCGACGATGGCGGCACCGGTCTCGGTACCGCTCTGCCCTCGGTGGGCGACGGCGTCGGCGGCCAGCTGCTCGACCGCACGGGACCGGTGGGCGTCCAGATCGAGGATGCCGTCGCAGACCTCGACGACCCTGCGGTGCAGGACGAGGTCGGACTCGGCGGACCCGCCGATCGTCTTCAGAACGACGCTGGGGGAGACCTCGGTCAGGTCATGCCACAGCGGCAACAGATCGGCGGCTGTCTTCCGTTCCCAACGGCGGCGAAGGAACTGGGTCACCGGCCACAGGACGGCCGGGAGGGTCAGGCCGATCGTGATGAGCAGAACGCTGACGGCCGGCGCGGTGACGGTGAACCCGCAGTCCACCGGCGTGACCAGGCTCGTGCACCGGGATCCGTCGGGAAGCACTTCCCAATCGAACAGGGCCGCAACGGTGTTGAAGGTCTTGTAGGCGGCGTAGGTGAGGGCGAAGAGACAGCCCAGGGCCGTCATGCGCAGGCCGATTCGCTGGCTGGTGCGGGTCGAGGCCTTGGAGCGCCTCCATGTCTGGGTGAGGCAGTCGTAGACCGCGTATCCGAGGTAGGCGATGTATGCCACGGAGTAGACGTGCAGGGACGTGGGCAGCGTTCTGAGCCCGCCCCGCTGCTCGACGGCGCTCCACACCAAGCTGGAAGGGGTGATCGCGAAGGCTGCAGCCATGATCGCGACGGCCAGGGCCAGGAGCCGCACCCGCTGGCGAACTCGGCGACGAGCGTCGGCAGCGGAGTAGTTGAGGTAGACGAGGAGCGCGGAGACGCTGGCTGCCGCCGACAGGGTCGCGGAGTTGCTCACGAGCCGGGGGAAGTCGAGCGCCACGGCGGAGTCTGCCAGGGCCCGGACCGATGGTTGGTACGCGCTGAAGGCTACGGCGAAGCACGCGAGAAGGGCGGACAGGCTCAGGGTGCCGGGGGGACGCCTGCCCGGGCGTCGTTTGAACGCCCAATAGAACGACGCGGCGAGCAACAGCAGGGGCATGCCACCGAAGATGGCGCTGATCATTTGGTGAGTTCCTTGCAAATCAGGCGAAGAGCGCGTCCCAGCGCTCATCGGCTGCGCTGGGGCGGGAAGGGGGCAGTACGGCCCCGCGGTACATGAGCTGAAGCATCAGGGTGGCCGTCGTCTCGGCCTCGGCTTCCTCCTCGGTCTCATATGAGGTGCGAGCGGAGACCCCGAGGACGCTCCAGTCCATCAGGTCGGCGAGGTCGTCGTCCGACATGACGTCGATGAGGTCGAGTTCGCCCTTGTGGTCGCAGACGATGTGAGCGAGTTCGTGGGCGATGATCTGCCGCTGGTGAAGTGGCGAAGCATTCTTCTCGTAATAGATGACCTCGCGGTCGGCGTACCTCTTCCGCAGTCCGCAGGAAAAAGTGCCTCTCATGTCGATGGCCTCGCAGACGATCTTCCGTCCGACTGCTGTGGCGACCGCATCGATCAGCTCTGCCTCGCCGAACCGGTGAGGCAGAGACAGGCGCCCGAGGCGTTTTTCACAGGCATCCCGCAGTGAACTGGCATGCACGATCCCTCCCAAAAAAGATCAAGGAATCCACTGTCGGTACGGCACGGGGAGCCCTTGCCGTAGTAGCTGGATGATCGTAATCAGAGAGCTGAAGATCGTTTCCCAGTTGATCTTGATGTCTGTGATCAAGAGGCGCTAAAAGTGGTTAGGGTGGGCTTACCGGTCGCTACGGAGTGTGCCCGCCACAAACCGACCATCCGCGCTGTTTCCGGATGGTGGGGTCGGTGGGGCGGTTGGCCCATCACTGAAAGTGAAGATATCCACGGGTGTCGCAAGCCGAGAGTGACCTGCATCTCAATCGTGGATTGACGGCGCTGGGGGGGCATATTTTGCCCGCCAATGCATCTATGCGCATAGATGCAGTTCAAAAATAAACAGCATGAGGGGTGTCGGGATTCTCATGCGGGGGGGATGGGCGGCAGGCCCTCGGACTCCCTGGCCATGTCGAGCATGTCGAGGATGCGCCCCATGTTCTTCGCGCTGAGGCCTTGGCTGCGCAGTGCGATCGACTGGATCCCGGAGTCCTTCATGGCGGCGGCCAAGTCTCGCTGGGCGAACATCCGCTCGGGGTCTTCGTCGCTGACCCAGTAGGTCGGGGGGACGTCGAAGAAGGTGGAGAGGGCTCGAAGGGTGTTGATCGTGGGATTGGCCTTGGTGCCTCGGCGGAGCTGTTTGATGGTGCTCTCGCCGATGTCGGTGCCGGCGGCGACCTCGGCGACGGAGTACGGGCCGCGGTTCCGCGGGTGGCGGTGCTCGAAGAGGTAGGTCAGTCGCGCGGCGATCTGAGGCAGCCCGCTCTGGTCCTTGTCTGCCTGCTGGGCCATCGCAGCACCTCCCGTGTGTTAGATCGTCCCGGGACGGCACTTTAGTGCCTACTGGTGCGCCGATGCACATCCCAAGGGGCGATCTAGTGCCCCCTGGGGGGCGCTTTGGTGTACGTTGATCACGCCAAAAGGGGCACTAAAGTGCCGATGCCCTGATGGGGGCGCTCGTGTGCACCTGCCGTGAGGCTGGGTGAATCACGCCGGCCAGCCATTGGGGCCGGACGGTTCTCCTCGACTGCCCACGCGAAGGCCCCTGCGCCTCCGCATCGCCACCAGCCGTCTTCGAGTAGGAACTGCATGATGAGCCAGGACCAGCACAGCGGCATCGACTCCGCGCGCCCCGCGCGCTCAAGCCATGCCCGGGTCTTCGCCCTCCAGGACGCCTTCACGCAGCTGCCCGGCGGCGACCAGCGTGTACTCGACCTCGCCGCCGCCACCGGGATGCCGGACTCCACCGTGCACCGCATCCTTCAGTCGGGCGTGCCCGGCGGCGCCTTCGGCCAGGTCCGCCGCGGTAAGTACCGGCCGGGGCCGACCATTATCAAGGCGGCCATCCACGCCATGGCGCACGTGCCGGGCGCCGCGACGACCCAGGGGATCTTGGCCGACCTCCACGAGCGCACCGGTGCCGCCGCCCTGCTCTTCGCCCTCGCCCCGTTCGGCGGCCTGCGGCGGCTGTGCACCGACTATGCCTGGGGGCAGATGGACCCGGGCGAACTCGGAGTCTTCGCCCATCCTCTGGTCACACACTCGCGGTCCCTGCGCACGGGGGCGAGCGGGAGGGTGATCCTCGCGAATCTCCCTGCGCCGCTGCAGCAGCTCGTCTTTGACGAGGAACTGCCCGACGACGCCGCGCCCGGAGCCCTGAGGGACGACCGAGCCCTCGCAGCGTCGCTCGTCGAGATCCGGCGCAGCGGGTATGCCGTCGGACGCGAGGAGGTGGTGCCCGGATGGGAAGCAGTTGCGGCCCCAGTCATGTGGGCGGACGTGGCCGTCGGCTCCGTGGTGCTCGCCAAGCCGGCTGGTGAGCTGTCCGACCTGGGCCGGCTGATCGGGCACACCTGCCGTGCGGCCCGGATGCTGAGCGAGTACGCCTCATGCCCTGCTCCCGCGGCCTGAGGGGTAGCCGGGATTTCGGATGAGCACTGCCAGGCCGCGGGGTGGCTGCCACCCCGGGCCCGCCGCCTGCCGGGCGCGGGCCGCGCAGGGGTCCGCCGGGTTGGGGGCACGGTCCCCATTCACTGCCCGGCTGACGGCTCCGGAGTTCGGCGGTCCCGGGCCTTCCGCGAGTTTTCCGCTCGAACCTTCTCCTTTTCGAGGCGTAGGAGTGGGGAAAGTTGCCGATTCAGGCAAGGCGGTCATATTTTTTATTTCCGGCAAGGTGCCCAGGCTCCTTGCCGATTGCTCTTTCGGAGCCTTGGGAGTCTCGGCTTTCATTCGGACTGGTCGCGAGGTCGGAAGGGCTGGTCGCTAGTCGGTGGTCAGTCGGATCGCGAGGCCGGGGCTCAGATGAGACCCGTTCTTGATCATGCTCGCGCCACGCTTCATTTGTCCATTTCCCGCCCGGCAGGAAATGGGGCCAATGAGTCCATGATCATTTCCCGCGTGACGGGAAATCGGATTTCTATCCGCGTAGATCCACCGAATTCGTTGACGAATTCCCGGCGGCAAACATAGAGTAACTCCTGCGCCACGGAAATATGCGCGGCTGAAGATTGCCGTAGCAACCCGATGGCCGAAACGCGACGTGGCGCCCAGGAGCTGGAACTCCCGGGCGCCACGTGATGCCCGTGCTCTTCGCACGGCAAAACCAGTGCGCCAGCTTGCTGTAGGAGGCTCGGCCGGCGCCACTTGCGCAGGAGGAAGTGTTACATGTTCGCGACCCCAGGTACAGCCCCACGCACAGAGGGGGCCGAGACGGGTCTCAACGCTGGCGTTGTCCTGGGCGGGGCCACCCGGATCTCCGAGGGCACCGCCCGGGCGATCGAGAGCAGCGTCCGCGCCGTCGCGCCGGCCGTGACGGTCGTGCGCGTCAGCGTCTCCGAGGCCGACCATCTCTGGCTGGCCCGGGCCTACGACGCCGACGGCGCCAACGTCCCGCTGCCGCAGCAGCACGAGGAAGCCGTCGCCCGGTGGATCGCCGTTGACCAGCCGCAGCGCGACTGGCAGCTCCAGCATGACCTCGACCTGGCCACCGGCCACCTCACCGTCGCCGGCGCCCAGACGACGGCGGGTTACTGACCATGGCCACGCACGACGGGCGCATCCGCACCCACAAGCCCGAGATGAGCCGCGACCCGAAGCTCGCCGAGGTCTCCCTGTCCGCCGAGCGGACCTTCATCTACCTGCTCAACTACGTGGACGACAAGGGCCGCCACCTCGACGACGCCGGGATCGTCCGCGGCCTGATCTGGAAGCGCAAGCGCTCCTGGGACGGAGGCGTCCACACCTCCGACCGTGTCGAGGACGACCTGCGACAGCTCGCCGAAGCCGACCTGGTGTGCCGGTACCTCAACCCGGCCGACCAAGGCGAGGAACTGCTGCACGTCATCAACTTCAACAAACACCAGCGAATCGACAGGCCCAGCGCGAGCCGCCTGGCGCCGTGCCCCCTGCACCAGACCCAGGAAGCCGACATCGACGCTCCGGTCCCGGTCAAGCGGAGCCGGACGAAGCCTCAGGAGCAGCCCGAACCGCGCCCCACGGACACCTCCGAGACCACCGGCCGGAGCAACTCCGAGAGCGGAGACCTCGACCACCAGGACCCCGGTGCCGCGGACTCCACGACACCCTCCACGAACGGATCCAGGATCACGGATCCTGGATCTACCCCTCCGGGGGGCGGCTATGCCGCGCCCGCCCAGTCCGACACGGCGCAGGAGCCTTCGGCTGAGCAGGCCATCGCAATGCACCCGCACACCACCGGAGCCAGTGCCCTGCTGGCCGAGTACGTCCGGACCTGCCCGCAGCAGCCCAGCGAGCGGTTCCGCGGTCACCTCGGCCGGGAGATCAAGGCGCTGCTGGCTGTCTACGGGCCGGAACAGGTCCGTGCTGGCCTGCGGCTGTTCGCGGCGAACCCCAAGGGCCCCAGTGCCCTGGAGTCCTTCGTGCAGGAGGCGTTGACCTCCCGCGGTACCCGTCCGGGAAGCACGTACCGGGCGTGGACGAACCCGGCCGCCGGGGCCGCCGCCTACGCCGGGGAGCTGTGATGGCCGGCCGAGATCCTCGCCGTGTTGGCGCCGGCCTGCAGGGCCTGGTGGAGCGATTCAGCCGACTGGGCGTGGACCCTGCCGTGATCGGCCAGCCCGAGCAGCATCCGGTGCCGCAGCCGGTCCGGGACGCGCTGGAACTGGCGGCCAGCCGCATCCCGCCGCTGTATCAGGACGCGGTGGCCGACGACCCCCAGGTCCTCGCCTGGGTTGAGCACGTCAAGCAGGCTGCCCGTCGAGGCCCGGAAGGACAGCTTGGCATCGCCCGAGCCCGCTCCCTGCTCCTGCTCGGGGAGACCGGTACCGGCAAGACGCACCAGGCCTACGGGGCGATCCGGGCGCTGCTCGGCGCGGGCGTCCGGCTGCGCTGGCAGGCGATCACCTCGGTGACTCTCTACGCGATGATGCGTCCGCGTCCCGGCGCCGACCCGGAGCGCGAGATGCGCGAACTGGAGCGTGTGCCCCTGCTGTTGCTGGACGACCTCGGGGCCGGCCGCGCGAGCGAGTTCACCGAGGAGACGTTGTACCGGTTGATCAACCACCGGTACGAGCAGCAGCTGCCGACGTTCATCACCAGTAACATCACCCCGGCCGAACTCTCTGGCCTGCTCGGCGACCGCACCGCCAGCCGCCTGCGCCAGATGTGCCACAAGGCCATCCTCGACGGTCCCGACCGACGCTGGGCCCCTCTCCCCTTCTGACATTCCCGCGATCCCGTGCGGGGCTGGCCGAGCCGCCCCCGGGAGACGCCCTGCCCACGCGCCTGCCACCACGGCGCGACGGAGACACCCCCGAATGAACACCATCACCGAACTCGAAGCCGCCCACGAGCAGCTCGACCGCGGCTGCCCCCGTTGGCGCCTCAAGGCCGCCTGCGCCGGGACCCCGGACCCCGACATCTTCTTCGCCGACCGCCGCACCGCCGCCCACCGCGACGCCCTCACGCTCTGCCTGCAGTGCCCGGTGCGCCGCGAGTGCCTCACCGACGCCATCGAATGCGGGGTCCAGGACGGTGTCCGCGGAGGCCGGACCGAAGAACAGCTCCGCCAGATCGTAGCCTTCAGGGACGGCCGGCAGGTCGATCTCGGCCGGGTGCGCGCGACCCTGTTCGGTACTCACCGGCCGCGGCTGACCGAGGCCGAGAAGAAGTCCATGGTTCGTGTCGCTCTCGGTGCCGGGATTCCGCGCGACACCTGGGCCGCCCTGCTGGGCATCGGCTACAAGGCCGCCACCGCGCGCCAGCGCCAGGCCCGTACGCAGCTCGACGTCATCCCGGCGTCCATGCGACGCGAGGAGATCGCCCTCGCAGAAGAGTTGCGGAACACTACGGTGCCCACGCTGGCGGTGGCCGCGTGACCCAAGGCCGCCCAAAGGTTTCCCGATGGGACATGGCCGCCATCGCGGCGCTCGGTGCGACCGGCTTCGGCCTCTCGTACGACGCACTCCAGCAGATGGCTCAGGCGATCCATGTCCGAGGAAACCTCAGCTACGCGTGGCCGGTGGTCGTCGACGGGTTCATCGCCTACGGAGTGCGCGCTCTCGTCCTGCTGCGCGAAGCGCCCTGGACCGCCCGGGCCTACGCCTGGTCCCTCTTCGCCGGCGCCACCGGCACCAGCGTCTGGGCCAACGCCCTGCACGCGATCCGCCTGAACGAACAGACGGCAGGCACCCTCGGAGACCTGCACCTCGGAGACCTCGCCGTCGGGTCCTTGAGCACGATCGCCCCGATCGCGCTCGCCGGTGCGGTCCACCTCGGCATCATCGTCACCCGCCACGAGACAGCCCAGGACAGCCTCGGTGACGGCCTCCAGACTGCGGACCCGTCCCCGGGAACTGTCCTGCTGAGCCGAGACGCGATCTCCGAACGCGAGCCCTCACTCGACAAACTGATGGTGGCTGACCGAGAAGCCCCCTCGCTCACCACGTCCCGCACAAGCAGAGCGGAACTCACGGTCGGAACCCAGACGGAGGACCGGAGGAGCGTTGACGAGAAACTGGCCGCCTACCGTCAGGGCTCGCGGTGGCGAGCCCGATTTGCTGCACGTATTCTGCGCCGAAGCCAGGACAGCTCCGGCGGTCCGGAGGGTGGTGGTCCGTCGGCCCGTCCCGGAGGTCCGGAGGGTGGTGGTCCGTCCGTCCGTCCCGGTGCTCCGGAGGGTGGTGGTCCGTCCGTCCGTCCCGGTGCTCCGGAGGGTGGTGGTCCGTCGGCCGGTCCCGGCGGTCCGGAGGGTGGTGGTCCGTCCGTCCGTCCCGGTGCTCCGGAGGGTGGTGGCCCGTCGGCCGGTCCCGGCGGTCCGGAGGGTGGTGGTCCGGGTGGTGGTTCGTCCGAGCGTCCCGGTGGTCCGTCCGCCCACCCGGGCGGTCCGGGCAACGACTTGGACCCGGAACTTCTGAAGGCTGGCCGCCGGGCTGCTGCAGAGGCCGGGCGGATCACCCGCAAGGTCGTTGGCGATGGAATCCGCAGCCAGGGGCTCACCGTGTCGAACGACCGGATCCCGGAGATCCTGGCCGCTCTACGGACCGATAAGCCACCGCCACCGCGCCGGTGACCGCGAGCTCTCCCGTCTCTTTCGTCTCTCAACTCACCCAACGGAGCTTCCACATGAGCACCACCGTGCTGGCGGACCGGAACCTCGTCGCCGACTTCATGGCCGTTCTGGTTCGTCACCACCACATCAGCAGTGCCCAACTGCTGGGCAACGGCCGGTGGGAGGTCCGCCGGTCCGCCGACGGACCGGTCGAGCCCCTCAGCGGCGAGCAGGCGGAGAAGTTGGTCATGGACCACTTGATCTCCGAGTTCGCCGCCCGCGGCCTGGCCAGCGGCGACTTCTGACCGACCGTACTCCCGGCCCGCGGCGTCGACGGAGCCCTACCTCCGTCCGCCGCCAACCGCTCTGGAACCCGGGCGCGTTGCCACCTACGGCGGAGCGAGCTATCCCCGTGGAGTGTCCTATCGGACACTCCACGGGCTCGCCCCCGCCCGAGCGGCCGGGGGAAGAGCCGAGAGCCGAGGCCGAGCGGGGGCGCTCGACCGCGACACTCGGCTCGCCGCAGCCAGGGGGCAGCGGCGGGCACAACAACCGACAGGAACAGCCCGAGATGACCGTCGCCGAGCCCGTCGCCGACCCCGACGAGCCGAACGCAGCACGCCGCCCGCGTCGCCGCTTCCACGACCCACAGCAGCGCCAACGCTTCCTGACGATCCGCGTGAGCACCGACGAGCAAGCCCTGATCCGCAGCGCCGCCACCGAACGCGCCGAGACCGTCGCCCGCTTCGTCGCGAGCGCCGCACTCACTGCCGCGTCCCACCCCGATGCCGCCCGCAACCCAGACGATCAGCTCGACCGTGCGATCGACGAACTCGCCGCCGCGCGCCGGCAGACCGCCCGCGTCGGCAACAACGTCAACCAGATCGCCAGAGAGCTGAACGCCGGCGGTCTCCCGCACCCGACGGACCTGGTCGCCGCGCTGAGCGCGGTCCGCCGTGCCGTCGCCACCGTCGACTCCACGGCGGCCGGTCTCCTCAAGCAGCGGAAGACGCACTGATACCCAACATCACCCGCGGGGACCGGACGTACCGTCTCCTGTCCTACCTCTACGGCCCTGGGCGCAAGGACGAGCACACCGACCCGCACCTCGTCGCCTCCTGGGACGGCTTCGCCTCGGACCCGGGGCGCGACCCGAACGCCACGATCAAGCAGCTCCAGACGTCCCTCGACCTGCGGGTGGACCAGCGCGGTCCCCGGCGCCGGTTGAAGAAGCCCGTGTGGCACTGCTCGGTCCGTACGGCTCCCGGAGACCGGCTGCTCAGCGACGAGGAGTGGGCGGTGGTGGCGCGCCGGGTGGTCGCGGCCACCGGCATCGCGGAGGAGGGTGACCCGGACGGCTGCCGGTGGGTCGCTGTGCGGCATGCCGAGGACCACATCCACATCGCCGCCACCATCGTGCGCGGCGACCTGCGGAAGGCGGACATCGAGTTCGACTTCCGCCGGGCCCAGGCCGAATGCCGCAGAATCGAACGGGAGTGGGGGCTGCGTGAGCTCAACCCTGGTGACGGCACGGCCGCGAAAGAGCCCACCAACCGTGAGAAGCACAAGGCCCAGCGTCTCGGCGAGGCGAACACGAGCCGGCAACAGCTGCGCGACGCGGTCCGCCAGGCCCTCGCCGGTGCCCGGGACGAGGCCGAGTTCTTCGCCCGGCTGGAGACAACCGGTGTGCTGGTCAACCGCAAGGTGGGCCCGTCCGGCGACACCCTCGGCTACAGCGTCGCCGTCGTCGGAGAACACGACCAGACCGGCGAGCCGGTGTGGTTCGGCGGGTACAAACTCGCACCCGACCTGACCCTGCCCAAGATCCGCCGCCGCCTCGCCCACGGCACGGGCCAGCTGGAGACGGCCCGTCCCGCACCAGAGGACAGCGGTGCCCGTACACCGACCGGTCGCCGCTCTCCGGCGGCGGCCGCTCGACTCCGGGCGGCGGACACGGCCCTGGAGGCGATCGACCTCCTGGACGGCGAGCCTGAGGCCGTGGCCGGGGTGGTCGAGGCGACCGGGGAGGTGCTCGACGCCCTGGCGGCCACGGCCCTGCCCGCGCAGAAGGCCGAGCTGCTGGCCGCGGCCCGCGCCTACGAGCGGGCCTCGCGCTCGCACGTGCGGGCCGCGAACGCCGACTCCCGTTCCTTGCGGGCCGTTGCCCGTGAGGTGCTGTCCGGCGGCTACACCACCAACCGGGGCCCGGACGCCACCGCTGCCGCGGGCGCTTTGGCGGCGCTGATCCTGCTCGTCATCGCGGCCGGTCGCTGGCACGCCAAGCAGGGCCACCTGCAGCAGGCCGACGCCGCCCACGCGGCGGCCGACAGCCTGCGGGCGGCGTACCGGCTGGCTGCCCGCCAGCCGCTGGGCGCCCTGCGCGAGCACGGCCAGCAGCTTCCCGCCGCGGTGCGCGAACGCCAAGAGCAGGCCGTGCGGCGTGCGGTACCGGGCGAGGGCGGCCGGCGGATGCTCGCCGAGCCGGAGTTCGACGCCCTGGCCGCCGCCCTCGTCGAGGCGGAAGCCGCCGGGCACGACCCCGACACCCTGCTGGAGCGCGCCCGCTCCTGGCGGGAACTGGACACCGCCGGGTCGGTCACCGCAGTGCTGACCTGGCGCGTGCGACATCTCGCGAAGCTGCCCCACCCCGCCGCCGGCAAGCCGCACCGGAGCACCAGCGCGGTGACCCCGCCCACTCCTGCCGCACCCGCTGCCCCCTCGCGGCAGCGCCGCTGACTCGGCTGCCGACGGACGCCACCAGGGCTCCGTCGGCGGCCGTACCAACCCCACGCCGCCGCACCCCCGCAGGAGACCGCCCTTGCCCCGCCCGATCGCCGCCGACGACCAGCGGCACCGAGCTACCAGCGCGGCCGACCGCGACTGGCTGCTGCGCTGCTACACCCTGCGCGCCAGCGAATCGCTCGCCACCATCGTGGCGATGTGTTCCGTGCCGCTGCTTGTTTTCGCATTGAAGCGGGGCCGCAGTGAGCGGGTGCCCACCGCGACCGTTCAGGTTACCGGGGGGCCTTCCCCGCCGAGGGGAGGTGCCCCGGGAAGGGGGCATGCGGCGGCGAGCCTCCCGGATCGGCGCCACGCCCGGACTGGGGTAGCAGAGCCGTGCGTGGCGCCCTGTGGGATGAGCCTGGCCGAGCCTTCCCACTCGAACAGATCAAGTCGCTCGGCGATCCAGGTGTACTCCAAGGCATACAGAGCCGACCCGGGACCAAACTGCAGCCGGACGGGGTACCTAGCCATTGTTGGGGATCCCCCTGAAAAACACGCTGAAAGGAAACCGAATTGCCCGGGGAAGAAGAATACGACTACACCGTCACCATCACGATGAGCCAGCAGACCGTCGATTATCTCGAACGTGATGGCTACCTTCTTTACGGCTTCAAGGCCGGCAACGGAAGCCCTTGGGTGGGGTCGAAGCCGCTCGTCTGGTTCAGCACGGACAAGTACGCCCTGACGACGACGATCGGCTGGGACCAGAAGTACCAGGCGTACATCTCCCAGGACGAGATCGTTGTGGACGGCAAGATCACCACGAGCAACAGCTACGACATCACACTCGGACAGCGCCTCGACGTGACGGGGAAATCCGGAGACGGAGAGGTCAAGGACGACCCTGAACTCAAAGGTAAAATCGGGATCAGCAACACCACCACGAACGAATTCACGTGTGGAATCGCCCAGCGGAACAACCGCACGTCGAACTTCAACCCGATTGCCGCCTTCGACCTCCTCGGTGGAAATCTCGACACGTTCGCCCCCGTGGAGAAAGTTCTTCTTCTCTTTGCTTTAAATCCTGTCGACACGGGGACTGTCAAGGAGCAGTCCTTCGCCCCTGCCCTGCTGATCGACATCAGCGGCGTGTCGGAAAGAGAAGTCGAATACGACATCAACAACGGCTGGAGCTGCGGCGGAAACACCTGGTGCACCCCTTACAAAGCCGAAGACGACATTCAGTTCCTGGCCATGTCGTAGCCCATCGCGACGTTGCCGGTCGCAGGTCCTGGGCGCAATGCGGGCAACGCAAAGGCCTCGGCCGCGTCCCGCGTTGCGGCGCTCCACACCGCGAAGGTCTTCTGCCGCTTGCCCACGGCAGCCAATCGCACGCGGAAGCGGATTCGTGTCCGGCTGCGCCCCGCCGTACCTTCATGGCCCTCCCGCAGCGGGCGGGCGGATTCCTTGACGGTCGTCCCGGGTTCCTTGATGGTCACTTCGCCGCCTGTGCTCGACGGCGTCGGCCGCCCGCCCCAGCACCGTGCGGTGTGCCTCCACGGTCTGCCGCCAATGGACACGCTCCCGCAAGCGCGCGCAGCGCTGCCCACTGGCCACGGTTTCCCCGGCTACGCCGAGCGCCTGGACGCCGAGCTCGCCGCCCAGCTGCTGCGCCGGGTGCCGGTGGACCGGCTCGACCAGGTCGAGCCGGTTGTCGCCGCTCTACTGGACCTGGGGCCCGGCCGACGGTCTCCCTCGGCCGGCTCGCCGGTTTGGCCGAGCCGATCAGCGGCATGGTCATGGTGGAGGTGGGGATGTCGAGGTCGGTGGCGCGCTGGTAGAGCTCGGCCCGGGTGAGCTGGGACAGCTGCCGCTTGCCGGTGGCGCCCGTCCGCTTCTTCCCCGCGGCGGTCTTGGCGCAGGTGGTCTTCGTGCCTGTGGCCGACTTCGGGGAGCGGCGGGCCCGGGCGGGCGGCTTCTCCTTCGTCTTGGCGGCGGGCTCGTCCTTGCGGGCGCTGTCCAGGCTGCAGCGCAGGGCGTCCATGAGGTCGACGACGTTGGTGGCCTCGGGGGCTGGTCCGGTGGAGAAGGGGGTAGCGGCTGCGGACCCGGTTCTGCTGGTCGGTGATGACGGCGGCGGTGGCCTTGACGATGGGCAGGCGCCGGCCGAGGCGGTAGGCCTTGTGATTGTCGTAGAGCAGGACGGGGGATCCGTCCGGGTCGGTGGTGAGGCAGTCCAGCCACAGGCCGCGGATCTCGTCGGGCCGGCGTCCGGTGTCGATCAGCAGCTCGGTGGCGACATTGCTCCAGCAGCCGCACGGCCCGACGAGGCAGCGTCGTGCTCTCGGCGGCGGTGCGGCCCTTGACGTAGGAGAGCAGGACCGTGGAGTCCCCGGCCCAGTCGATGTCGCCGGTCGCCAGGTCGTCGATGCCGTCGGGCATGATGCCCGAGTAGATGCCGAACAGCAGCCGGTAGGCGATCAGCATGTTGTGGGTGGGAAACAGATCGGCGCCGGCCTGCAGGAACCCGCCCCGCTGCCAGAGCGCGCCTTCCGTGACGCCGGAAACCTCGGTACCGCCCGCGTCGCCCACCTCGTCGCCCGAGACACCACCGCCGAGCGCTGCCTCCAGCACCTGGCCGACGCCACCCGCCACCTCGACATCACCGTCGACTGAGCCAACACCAAGGCCGGGTGAGGCCTCAGGGCAGTGCAAGTCAACTGCGCTGGTACCGGCCGGATCCACGTCGGCGGACGCCGGGGTGTGACCGGGCCAACATTTGCAAATCGGGCAAAATGGAACAAAGTTCTCGATATTGGATGTTCTGTCCCATACATCACGAGAGCAAGGGGGGGCTCCTTGAGCCTGTTCGACCGCGGCGACGATCAGCCCAACTTCACCCACTTCCGCTACGGCCAGGAGCCGCAGCCGGCCGAACCCGTCCCGAGCACGCTCGCCGTCCCGCACCCCAGCCCCCTGAGTCCGAGCGGCATGCTCATCTCCTGCGCCCAGTGCCAGGCGACCCGCGACTGGCTTCTGATCTACGTGCACCCGAACCTGGTGTTCGTGCGCTGCCGTTGCGCCCACGAATGGCGTGAGGCAGACCTGGAGGCGAGCGACGTCGCCGAGGCCCGGGACGATTCCTTCGAGGAGCGCACGTGGGACTCCTTCGAGGAGATGTACCAAGGCCTGGGCTTCGACGGGCTTCTCCGTGGTACGTACTTCTCGTAACGAGCGGCATGGTTGACGATGAAGCCTTCACCGGACGCCGCGAACGGCCTCGACCTGGGGGTTCATCAAGAGGGCTGGTCAGCCAGCCCCGGCCTTGCGCGGCCACATAGAGCAGGTGCCGCCCGGCGTCGAGACGTTCCCTAAGCAGCTTGGAGAAGGTGACGTCGAGACCGGCCTCCTCCCGAGCCTCGCGGACGGCGATATCGTGCGGTGTCTCCGAGCGCTCCGCGCTGCTCGCCCGCCGCAGCACCCGCCTCACCCCTGAGCAGTGCCGTCGCCTGGAAGCCGCCCTGCCCCTGCTGGAGCTGCTCCTGGACGAACCCGAGCCGCCGAGCCCCGGCAACCCGTAGACACCGGGGCCGCCGGCGGCCGCCGTTTCGGCGCCCGTCGGCGGCCCCGCGCGTCATCCGCCGGTCACCGGCGGATTCGTCAGCGTGCCAGGCGGTAGGCGCGCAGCACGGTCTGCTCGACGGTGGAGCCGTCGGCGGTGCTGGCGGCGGCCTTGAGGGAGACGAAGCCATCGGCGCCCGGCGGCGGGTCGACGGTGACGCGGTAGCCGCCATCGGCTGTCTCGGCCGGGGCGTCCTGCCAGGTGGCGCCGTCGTCGAAGGAGACCCGCACGGTCAGGCTTGCGGTGGCCGAGGCGGGGGCGCCGCTCTGGCGTTCGACGGTGGTGAGCAGGGTGTGCCGGTGGCGCGGCACCTGGTTGTCCGGATCGACGGGGGCGGTGAAGCGGACGACGTCGACCGGCAGCGCCGTGCTGCCGGCCTTGCCGTCGGCCCCGGGAGCGGCGGCTGAGCGGAAGGTCCAGATGGCCTCGACGGTGCCGGACAGCGCCGCCCAGGGCTCGGCCCGTACGGCCTTGGCGGTCAGCCGGTAGGTGGCGTCGGCGGCCGGGACCGCGAAGCGGGCCTGCTCCCGGTCGCTGCCGACGACGCGCTGCCCGTCGCGTTCCAGCTCGAGGCGGACGGTGTCGTCCAGCAGGCGCGGCCATGGGGAGCCGACGTGGCCGGGGGAGGCGTCGCTGAACAGCTGCGGGGCCACGGTGAGGTAGCCGTCGTCGGTGCGGGCGAGGGTGGCCGTGCCGCCTTGGCCCGGGGCCAGACCCGGGCCGATGACGGCGGCGTTCCAGCGTTCCGCGCAGGTCGCGCCGGCGGCGCAGCGCACGGTGCCGCTCTGGCTGATGGCGGTGCGCACCATCTCGCCGCCGGGGCCCACGCTCTGACCGAAGGTCGTCTCGCGGAGCTGCTCCTTTACCGTGAAGTACTCGGTGCGGGTGGCCGGCAGCGCGAAGGTGGGCTCGGCGATGGTGAGGCCGCCGAGGCCGCCGGCGGACGCGAAGCTGCTGAAGTCGCCTGCGGTGCCCGGGGCCTGGGCGAAGTAGCGGGTGTTGAGCGTGGCGAGTTCGCCGGTCTCGACGGTCAGGGCCGGGTCGGGCAGCTTGCCGGTGGTGCGCACCAGCAGGTCGTAGCGGTCCGGCAGCCGTCCCTTCGGCGTGGCCTGGCCCTGCTGGAGGCTCTGCGTGACGAAGTCGAGCCGGCCGGCGACGGGCCGGGCGGTGGGGACGACGTACAGGTTGCCGGGCCGGGCCAGAACGGTGGCCGCGTCCGCGCAGCCGCTGCCTTCCGCGGCGCGGTAGCAGTAGCCCGCGGAGAGCGAGTAGCCGGTGGTGGCGCGGCCGGGGACGGTGACGGTCAGCTGCCGGCCCTCGCGGGCGTCGACGGCGAGCCGGGTGTCGGCGCGCAGCTCCAGTTCGGGCTGCAGGAACAGGGTCGCGGTGCGGGGCGTGGTGCCTGAGGCGGGGGTGGCCAGCTGTCCGCCGAGGTTGTAGCGGCCCTCGGGCACGCGCACGGTGGCGGTGCCGTTGGTGAACTGCACCTGGTAGGCGTCGCGGGTGTCCAGGTTGACCAGGCTGATCACCGACCAGGCGTTCCAGGTACTCGGCCCCAGCGGCGCTCCGTTGCGGTCGACGGCCGTCACGGTGACGTCGTGCTTCACGGCCTCGCGGGTGAGCGCGTAGGCGGTGGTGACGGCGGCTTGGCCGGGTCCGCTCGCGCGCACCCGCCCGGTCAGCGACGCCCCCGAGGGGACGCGGGCCGGATCGACGGTCACGGTGGCCGACGCCGTGGCGCCCGGCGCGACCGTCAGGCGGGCGGGGGAGACGGTGAACGCACCGGCCACCGCGGTGGTCTCGGCGGCCAGGTCCAGGGTGACGGGCTCCCGGCCGTCGTTGTGGTATTCGACGGTGCGGGTGAGGGGCTCGCCGCCGGGCGGGCCCTGAAGGTGGATCCCGGTGCCCTCGGCGGTGGCGTACACCTGCTGGGCGGTGGCCCGGGCGAGGTCGACGCGCCCGGCGCCCTGCTCGTACGCTCCCTGGCCGACAGCCGGCGCCGCGGAGGAGGTGAGCGCGGCTTTGAGCTGCGGGCCCTTCCACTGCGGGTGCTGCTGGGCGAGCAGGGCCGCCGCCCCGGCCACGTGCGGGGCCGCCATGGAGGTGCCGGAGATGGCCGTGTACCGCTCGCCGACCGGTTCCTGCCCGTCGGTTCCGGCGGCCCGGGCGGCAACGATGCCGACGCCGGGCGCGGTGAGGTCCGGCTTGACGGCCTGGTCTCCGATGCGCGGTCCCCGGCTGGAGGTCGGGGCGAGCGCGCCGTCCCGGTCGACGGAGCCCACCGTCAGCGCGGCATCCGCCGACCCGGGGCTGCCGACGGTACCGGGGAGGCCGCGGTTGCCGGCGGCGGCGACGAACAGGGTGCCGTAGCGGGCGGAGAGCGTGTTGACGGCCTGGGCCATCGGGTCGGTGCCGTCGGTCGGGTCGCCGGTGAGGCTCATATTGACGATCGGCGCGCGGGCCGCGGCCCACTCCATGCCCTGGAGCACCCAGGACTCCTGGCCGTTGCCCTCGTCGTTCAGCACCCTGCCGACCAGCAGCTCGGCGTCGGGGGCGACACCCTTGAACCGGCCGTCGGAGGCGGCCCCGGTGCCGGCGACGATCGAGGCGACGTGGGTGCCGTGCCCGTCCGGGTCGCCGTTCACCGGCGCACCGGCGGCCCCGGTGAAGTCGGAGGTCTCGCCGAGGGAGCCGGCCACGTCGGGGTGGCCCCGGTCGATGCCGGAGTCGAGCACCGCGACCTTGACGCCCTTGCCGGTCCAGCCGGAACTCCAGGCCTGCGGGGCGCCGATCTGGGCGGTCGAGTGGTCGAGCGCTGCGGTGACCTTGCCGTCCAGCCAGACCCTGTCCACGCCGCCCGCCACGAGCCCGGCGCCCGGCTGCGCGACCAGCTGCCACAGTTCGCCCGCCCGCGCCTTCGGGGCGCGCAGGGCCGCGCCGTGCACGCTCTCCAGCGCGCGTACGGCGGTGGCGCCGGCGGGCGGCGCGGCGTTGGCCAGGTCCGGGGCGCCGGCGTGCTCCGAGCCCAGGATCAGCGGCAGTTCGGCGGTGTGCGCGTCGTCGTAGCCCTGGGCGATCAGCCCGGCGACGTCGAACAGCCGGGGGTCCAGCCGCCCGGCCTCCAGCGGCCCGACAGCGTCCGAGGGGACGAGGTTGAGCGAGCCGGGGGTGCCGGAGCGCTGGACGAAGGTCACGTCCTCGCGTCCCGGCCCGGGCCACACGCCGGCCAGCGCCACCGCGCCGTCGGCACCGACCCGGACGGTGACCGTGTCACCGGTGACCAGGGTGACCTGGACCGGCCGGCCCGGCGCCGGCCCGTCGGCCCCTGCGTCGGGCGCTGGGCCGGGAGCGGCCCAGCCGGCCGGGGCGGCCAGCGTCGCGACCAGCGCCGCGCCCAGCACGGCGGCCGGCCACCGCCCAGTTGCCCGTGGTCCTCGCCCACGCGTGTCGTACCTGCGGGTTTCTCGCACAGGTGTCCTCTCGATCGGGCGGCACCACGGATCCCGGGGCCGCGCACTGGTCCTGGCGAGGAATCGACGGAACGCGAGGCAGAGCAGGATGTCATCAGATGAACAGAAATCCGGAAGACCCGGAGAACCTCCCACTCCTCCCGCGACGGGCGGATTCCCGCCCCGCGCGGCCGGCGGATCCTCCCGCCCCCCGCGGCCGGCGAACTTTCCCGCCACCCGTGACATCCCGGCACCGGGTGCGCTCCGTCGGATAGGGCAGAGACGAACGGAGGGCACGCCCTGTGCGTAGCGCAGACCTGGAGGAGTTCCGCGGCTTCGCCGAGGACCGGTTGCCGCATCTGCGGCGGACCGCGTACCTGATGTGCGGCGACTGGCACCACGCCGAGGACATCACACAGACCGCACTGACCAAGCTGTACGCGGTGTGGGGAAGACGGCACCGGATCGCCAACCTGGAGGCCTACGCCCACCGCGTGCTGACCCGCACCTGCATCGACCACACCCGGCGCCGCTGGCGACGGGAAGACCCGACCGCCGCGCTGCCCGACCGGCCCGGCCCGGGCACCGACCCCTCACTCGGCCTCCAAGTCCGCACCGCGCTCGCCGCCCTGCCACCGCGCCAACGCGCCGTGGTGGTCCTGCGGTTCTGGGCCGACCTGGACATCGCGGCCACCGCCAAGGCCCTCGGCTGCACCACCGGAACCGTCAAGAGCCACACCGCCCGCGCACTCACCAAACTGCGCGCCCTGCTCGGCGACACCGACCCGTTCGACGAACTGGCCCTCGCCCCGACCCCCCTGAAGGAAATGCTGTGACCCACCACGACGCCCTCGACCCGCAGGACGAACTGCGCACCCTCCTCGCGGCCGGGCTCGGCGCCGAACCGCCGCTGCGCCCCGGCGCGGTGGACACGGCGGTCGCGGACGGACGCCGCCGCCGCGGCACCCGCCTGGCCGTGCGCGCCGGAGCCTCGGTGGCCGCCACCGCCGTCCTGGCCGCCCTGATGGCGACCCTGCCCACCGCCACCACTCCCGCCGGCACCCAGGGCGGCCCGGTGGCGGCCGCCGACCCGCTGACCGGCCCGCTCACACTGGCCGGCGCGGCCGGAGCCACCGCCGAGCCGCTGCGCCCGGACTCCTTCGGCGCCGGCAGCGGCCGCGCCACCGACTGGAGCAGCGAGCGCCTGGGAGCCACCCTGGCTTCCCTGCTCCCGGGCGGCGCCACGACGGTGCGCGCCGGCGACATTCCGGGCCGCAGCTTCCGGGTCGCCTGGCAGTCCCTAGCCAGCCCGGTGGACTTCGTCGGTGGCGCCGAGCGCACCGCCGACGGGTCGAAGGTGCCGTTCTGCGCCACCATCGCCCTGCCCAAGGTCACCCCGCGCCCCGGCGTGCCCAGCCCGCAGGAGGTCGCCCCGCGCACCGACTGCCACCTGGTCGAGCTGCCCTCCGGAGCGCGCGGCGAGGCCCTGACCCTGACCCCCCGCCAGGACGGGCGCGTCTCCCAGTACGTCCGCCTCCAGCGCGCCGACGGCCGCACGGTGACGCTCCAGCAGTGGGCCCAACAGCCGGACACGGGCCTGGACGAGGCCGCCCTGCTGGCGATCGCCGACAACCCCGCCTGGCAGTTCTGACCCGCCCAGACACCGGCCGGCGGGTCCGTTGCAGCCCCCAGCCGGCTGCAAGCGGCTCTGACAGCACTGGGGCCGCCCGCTCCACGCACACGAACAGGCCTCTGACGCGCTGCTCACCAACAGACCCATCCCGGTCACCGCCACGGTCGCGGTGGGGTGCGGCACGCCAGGCGACCGCACCGCCTCGCTGGCCGCTGGGCCGGCTGTGGCCCGGGCTGGATCTGGACGCGGTCACCCTTGCCCCGCCACCGCGGCGGGCCTGCCTCCTCGCGCCGTTCTGGGCGGCTCGGTCGGGCTTCGGGCTGGACGCGCAGGGGTGGTCAGCCGCCGGGGACTGATCGTCTGCTGCACGATGATCATCCCTCATACAAAACCGCAGAGCCTTGCGCTGACGCAGAACCCGCTGACACGACTGCTGGGACTGGCAAGGCTGCACCGCCACTTCACCACCGGCCCGGTGCGCGTCTCCGCCCGCTTCCGTGACCTGGGGCGAAGCTCGCACCTTCCTCCAAGCCCAAGCCAGTAGTGCTCGGAGACCAGGCCGAAGTGGGCCGTGCTGTAGCGGATGCTGAGTTCGTCGCCTCGGCAGGGCCCTGCCCCCTGGTGTGCATTGACTGTGGGGACATTCCCGAGCAGGAGAGCAGGGTGTGTCTGCCCCCAGACCGGGCCGGGGTGCCCTGTCTAGATGAACCCGGCGGGGTCTCGGTGAGCCTGGCCGGTGGTGGACCACTGGTCTCGGTGAAGTTGGCGGACAGGGTTGTGCCAGCGGGGGCGGCGCGGCGGAGGGTTGCTGGCCTGGTTGGGGGAAGGGGACCGTGGAGCGGTTGGCCTCGGTCCGGGCCGGGAGTTCGGCGAACCTGGCGGCGAGGTCTGCCACACGAAGCCCAGCGCCTCAGCCGGCGTTTCAGCGTGTTTTGCGGATGGCGTCGGTGGCGGCCTTGGCGATGGCGGCGGGAGCACTGGAGGGCCGGGGCAGGTGGAGCAGGGTGGTCCCCGGTAGGTGGAGGGATTCCTTGCTGAGGGTGAGCTGGAGCACGGCGCAGCCGGCGGCGGTGAGGCGTTTGATGCGGGTGACGGCTTGATCGGTTTCGTCGCGGCGGTAGTGGGCGTCGGTGACGATCACGAGAAGGCGGCCGGTGCCGGGGCGGCTGAGGTCGAGGCCGTGGTCGAGTGCGTCGATGGCGTCGCCGAGGTTGTGGTTGCCGCCGTTGGCATGGAACTGGGTCACGAGGTCTGGTGCCCGGTGGGTGGGCCGGGTCAGCGCGGTCAGATTCATGTCGTAGGCGATGGTGGCGGTGCGGGAGTCGGGGTCGGTCAGGGCCGCTGCGCGGGCCACGATCCAGGCAGCGGATGCGACGGGTTTGCAGGCGGCACTCATGGAGCCGGAGACGTCGACGGCGATGCCCACGCGCAGCGGTGGGGTGGGGGAGTGGCGGCGGCGGGTGTGGGTGAACGGTTCTGCGGTGGGTATCGATCCGGCGGCGCGCTGGGCGTCGCGGGCGAGGGCCCGGCCCATGTTGAGGCGGCCGGGTGGGGTGGGGCTGGTCGTCCGCTCCTCGGTGCGTTCGCGGTAGGCGGCGGCGCGAAGGGCGCGGCTCAGGCGCGCGGCGGCGGTCTGCTCGGCGGCCGTGGGCTTGCGGGTGCCGGTGATCGGGTTGTCGTAGGGCGCCGGTGTGCCGTCGGGGCTGACGGTGGTGCCGCGGGGGTTGAAGACGGACCGGGCGGTGGCGGCGGCCTTGCGTCGCTTGCCGGCCTCCTGGGCGCGGCCCTGGGCCTGTGCCCTGGACCGCGCGGCCACCGCGTTGTTCGCGGCGGCCTGTGCCGCGAGGTCGGTGGCGTCATTGGTGGCCATGCTGTCCATGACGACCGTCGCGGCGGCGGACAGCAGATCGATGAGGTCCCCCGGCGGGGCGGGCAGGGCAGGGGCAGCGGCGTCCAGCGCTTCGCACCAGTCCTGAGCGTGCGCGAGCATGGTCGTGGCGTCGTGGTCGGCGCACCGGTGGGCTGCGGTCCAGATGCTGGTGAGGGTGACCAGCAGGTCGGTGCCCAGGACCCGTTCGCACAGATCGGCGACGGCCCTGGTCTCGCCGGCGTCCAGGATGCCGGCGTCCCGGCGGCCGAGGATCAGGGCCGCCACGCTAGCGGCGTGCTCGGCACCCTGGACGCGGGGGTTGGCGATGTCGGGCATGACCAGGGTCCGGGCACTGGTGCGCAGGTACGTGCGGTCGGTGGGCCGCCTGATCAGGTGGGCGCCTTCGGCCCGGCTCTCCTCCAGCAGGAGCGCGGCCTCGACGACGCGGGGGTCCGCGCCGTCTGGCTGCTTCCAGACGGAGTGGGCCGCGTGGGCGGCCTCGTGGACGAACACCCCCCAGGCGGCGGGATAGCGTTCCTCGTCGCCCACGATCCGCGGGTGTAGCTCGTGGGGTTGGAGGGGTGCGAACAGGCCGGAGTCGAACTCGATCTCCGCGAGGCCGGGGAAGTAGGCGGCCGGTGCGCCGCTGCGGGTGCCGGGGCGGCAAGTGACGAGCAGGTCCTGGCGGCCGGACAGGGCGACCAGTCGGTCGCCGAGCTCGGCTCCCACGCGCAGCCACGCGGCCGGGGAGGAAGGGGGCTGTGCGGGTGGGGCGCCGTCGTCGTCCCAGCGAGCGAGGTCGGCGTCGTCGTCGGGCGCGGTGGCGGAGGGCTGGATGTGGTGGTGGCTACTCATCGTGAGGGCCCCCGGTGCGCGGGGGCGGTGCTGACCGGGGGGTGCCGGGCGGCCGACGCGGTTGCGGCGGAGAGCTGCCGGCCGAGGGTGAGGGGCGCCACCGATTTGACGCCCGCGATCTTGCTGACGGCGGTGGCGACGGCGTCGCGGTCCTCGATGGGCGCGATGCCGACCAGGTTCGCGAGCGCGGCCGCGGTGCCGAGGACGGCCTCGGTCTTCTGGTAGCTGAGCAGCTCGCGTAGCTGGGGGGCCCAGCCAAGCTCGCCGAGTTCGACCTGGTGGGCCAAGTTTCGGGCGATCCGGACCACCCGGGCATCGATCCTCAGCGCCAGGGCGAGGTCGTAGTCCGTGCCGACCTGGATCTGCACACTGAAACGTGAGGCGAGCGCCTCGGTCAGCACGGCGCCGTGCACGCCGGGGTTGTGGCCCGCCACCACGTAGAAGCCCTGCTTGGCCTGGATGGTCTCGCCCTTGTGGGCCTTGACCTGGATCTGGCGGCGCCCGTCCATCGCCGGGTACAGCGCGGCCAACACCTTCGGTGAAATCAGGGTGGCGTCGTCGATCAGCAGAGCGCGGCCCTCGGTCATCGCGGTGACCAGCGGACCGTACTGGAAGACGTAGGCTCCCGCGTCGTCCTGCGTGTATTCGCCGATCAGGTCGCCGACCGTCGTGTCGCCGTCGCCGGCGACGGTGAGCAGGTCGGGGAACGCCGCCTCCACCAGCGAGGTCTTGCCGGTGCCCGGGGGACCGTAGAGCAGCACCGGCACGTCGGCGTCGCGTAGACGATTCAGCGCCTCGACGTCCGGCAGGTCGGCCAGTTCCCGGGGGTGGTAGAGCTGGCCCCCCGCGCGGCGGATCGGACCGCCTGGCTTCACCGTGTTCGCTGCGGGAGCGGTCGTGCGGGCCGTGGCCGCCTGGGCGCGGGGAGAGTGGGTTCCCGGTGGACTGATCACCGCGGTCTGCGCGGCTGCGGCGGTCTTCCCGTTCGCGCGGAACTGCGGCTGTCCGGTGCCGAGCTGGTCGGCCTCGCCGCGCCGCACCAGGGTGAGGGCGGCGTTGCGGACGGCGCCGTGGGAGTGGCCCAGCCCCCGGGCCATGTCCCCGATGGTGAGCGTGTCCGCCGGCCGGTCGACCAGCAGTCGGGCCACCTTGGCCCGTAGTTCGCCGCCCTTCGTGCGTGCCGGAAGTGAGGGCGGTCCGGGTGTGGTCAAAGCGAGGATCCTCCAACGGGTTGGCGGGCGGGCGGGTTTGGCATCGCGCTGGGAAGGCGGGCCGCTCTCGGAGCAGCCCACGGCCTGTGCCGACGTCGGCGACCGGCCCGGCAAGTGGTACACCGGACCGTTCGCTCACAGAGGGAGGAAACACCGGTGTTCGAGGGCAGCCCCGATCGCGTTGGGCGGGTGCGGCCGGTGATCAGCGGGCGAGCTTCCGCGGGGAAGTTGGGGTGGAGGTGGCCGGGGAGCCGGGTGCAGCCGACGTCGGCGCGCTGCCGGCGAGGGCGGCGGCCCGCCGCTCTGACAGGGTGGCCCGGCCCGCGGCGGTGACCGGGGTGACGATGGCGATCTTCCGGTCGGTCGCGTCAAGGTGGAGACCAGTGGTGCCGCGCAGCAGGGGCTCCGGAGAAGCGAGTTCGCGGCAAAGGGCGGCGGCGAGGCGGGCTGGGGTGTGCGCGCTGATCTCCGCTATCCAGTGGCCGAGCTCCCGGTGGCACGTGATGCGGGCAGCGGGTTTGCCGCGCAGGTCGTGGAGAGCCGTCGGGACGTCGCAGTGGGCGGCGACGTAGCCGTCAGGCGAGTGGAAGGAGGCGGCGCCGCGGGGCTCGACAGCGCTCTTCCACCCGGCCTCGGCCAGGGGCAGGAAGCCCAGGCCGAGGATGCCGACCTGGAAGGGATTCTGCGAGTCCGATCCGGCCTCGTCCAGGATGGTGAGCGCCTCGTCGACGACGCCCGCGATCAGCTCGGGCGGGACCAGGTCGCCGCTGGTGATGCGCCAGGCGACGCTCGCTCCCCGGTGCTGGGCACCCCAGACCCGCCAGGCGGCGCTTCGCCGTGTCCGGTCGTCGGCACCGTCTGGCCAGGCGAGCCCGAGCCTGCCGCACGGGCTGGTCATCGAGTTCGGGTCCACCGTCCAGCCCAGGGAGACGAGATGCCCCTTGATCTGCTCGGCACCGCCACGGCCGGGGCCGGCGTAGTGGCGGGGGGTCACAGTGACCAGAGCCGGTTCGGGGCCGGTCACGCGTGGCGGTTCGGCGGTGGTCGGGGCAGGGGTGGTCGGCAGTGGGTTCTCCAGGTCGGGCGGGAGGTTCGGGGCCGCCAGAAGGGGGCGCCACCGGGGCAGGGTGGCGGAGGCGGAGGGTTCGATCGTGACCCGGGCCAGGTGGTGGGCGGGGATCTCGCTGCGGCGGCGCAGCGCCACATCGGATGCCAGCATCGCCCCAGCCGTCCGTAGGACCGCCTCGGGAGCCCACGGCGAGGTGGTGACGTCCCATGCCAACTCGGAGCTGGTGTTGGTCATGCGGAAGGCGAGGGCGCGCTCGGGGACCTCCGGATGGTGCAGCAGGGCGGTGGCGCCGGCGGGTGAGTGGATGCGCGTCCGCCACGGCCCCCGCTTGACCGCCCATCCGGCGCCGGAGAGGATCCGCGCGATGTCGTCGCCGGCCCTCCGGTCGGCCAGGACGGCCGCCGGGTCGCTGTCGAGCCGACCGGCGGCGTCCAGGACGAGGCCATGGGTGAGTTCGTAGGGCGTCCTGGGACTGAACCACGCGCACCAGAGTTCCGTGGCGTCCGGCTCACCGCTGTCGTAGGCCGCGAGTTTCCAGTAGCTCTGGAGGATGGTGCGGCCGAGGGGGAAGTCGCCGCGCTCCAGGGCCATGCGGCGGCAGGGGCTGACGAGCAGGGGTTCCTCGGGGGTGCTGTCCGGATCGTGCTCCCACCCGTACGCGGTGGTGAGGTGGTCGCCCAGGTCGCCGGATGGAGTCCCGGTGCCAGCGAGTTCCAATGGGCGGACGGCGACCAGATCGTCGTGGTTAGGGTCGGTGGTGCTCAGGGGGTCTCCAGCAGCGCAGGGGCACCAGCGATCACTGCGAGGCTGCTGGTGGGTTCGAAGACGGTCCCGGTGCCCCTGCCGGTCACCTACGCGGGCAGGGACAGCCGTCGGAGGGACAGGTCGGGAGGATCACCGGGACCGTGGCGGTGCGGTCGGTCCGCCCACGGAACTCGCTTGGGCCGGTTCGCCCGTGCCCCGGGCCCCCGGCTGGGCCGGGGGGCGGGAGGGCTTGTCGCTGGTGGGCGAGGGCGTGCCCGACAGGGGTGCAGCGTCGGCGCTCACCGGCCGGCCGAGGGCTCGGTCCAGGCGCATGGGGTGGCCGGCGGCGAGCAGCTCGCTGGCGGCCGAGCAGGCCCGTGCGTTCGGTTCGTGCTGGTTTCCGTCGCTGGGCAGGTGCAGCCAGGAGTCTCCTCGAAGCCGGCCTGGAGCAGGATCCGCCGGGCGGCGGCGTTGTAGCCGGTGGTGGTGATCTCGCCGGTGTTGGTGTGCCGGATCGGCACGAACGGCTGGGCGGTGCGCTCTGCTGGCCCTGCTGCCGACTCGTGGAGGTGTTCCAGGAGTTGGTCGAGCTGATCGGTGTCGGCGGTGGTGAGGTGGTCGGCGGGTTCGTGCAGTGTCGCGGCGCTGGCCTTGACGTTGGCGATGGAGTCGAGAGGATGCGAGGTCAGGATTTCTCCGTGTTGTTCGGTTCGAGGCCTGTCGGTGTATGACGAGATCGGGAAGGTGAAGGACTCGACACCCAATCCGATGGGTCAGTTACCCGTGCACAGCATGACGTTCATGTCCTTAGAGGACCCGGAGCTGGCCGGACAGGGGCTCGGGCTGAGGACGCAACATGATGACGTGGGTGTGCGGTTGGGGAGCTATCGGGAGAACGTACGGCGCTCCGTGCCGGGGGAGGCCGTCGGCGCCGGGGAGGCGGTGCTGGCGGGCTGGGCCGAGCGGATGAGGGCGCTTTCTGCGTGTGCGGCCAGGGCACGGCTGTTGCCGCGTACCGGGGTTACCGGCTTGACGGTGGCCAGCTCTGGCAGGGTGCGCAGGTCGGCGCCGTAGCGGCGGACGGGGGCCGGGTTGACGACGGCGCCGTACAGGGAGGACACCAGGCGGGTCGGCGTCCCCGAGGACGCGGTGATCCACCATCGTTCGTCGTCGGTGCCTCCGGTGATCACCCAGCGAGCCTTGGTGCCGGCGAGTTCGGCTTTCGGGTCCAGGTCCCCTGGGAGGTGGTGGACCTCGGCGTAGCCGTCAGGCGACTGCCACAGCAGGTGGGCGAGGCGCTCGTCCTCGATGGTGCGCCAGCCTGCCGCAGCGAGGTTCTCGTCGAGGGCGGTCGGGTAGGTGTCGGCCAGGTAGTGATCGGGACCCTGGGCATGGGCGGTGACGAGGTCGGTGGCGAAGTCGGCGACGATCTCGGCGGGGGTGTGGTCGTCCATCGTGACGATCCAGGCCGGAGCGCCGTGGAAGGGGTCGAGGGAAGCCGTTGCCTTCCACAGCGGGCCGGGAGCTTCCGGGAGGAAGCCGAACCGGATCCGAAGGTCCGGCGACGTGGCGTACACGTTGGCCGCAGGGTCGTCGCCCATGAGCCAGCGGGCGTTGGCGAGGCGGCCGATCGCGGTGTCGGGCAGGCCGACGCCGGGGGTGAGGTAGCGCGGCGAGACGAAGTACTCGCGCCAGGGGTCTGGGTCGTTGGACGTGTTGGTGCCGGGGAAGGACGAAGTCAGGGAGTTCTCCGAGGTGTTCGCGGGGACGGGGCGGCCTCGGGTTGGGCAGCTGGGGCTTGGGCTGGGGGCGGTAGGGAGGAAGCGGGGCTGTAGTTCGGCGGGCGGAGAGAAGTCCGGCAGGGCGCTGCGGAGCGCCCGGTCGTAGCGGGGGAGAAGCCGGCCGGCCACGGCCGCCGCGGCGCGGGCCGGATCGGAGGAGACGGCGATGCCGTGCGGGGAGAGGTGCTCGACGTCGTCCGTCGTGCGGCCGAGCACCGTCGGCAGGAGCGGGGCGACGATGTACAGCCGGTGTGGGGGAAGGGACGGGGCAGTACCAGCAGTTCGCGGCCCGCCGGACCGCGCAGGACTCCGGCGTTCGGGTACGTGAACTCGCCCAGCGCCCAGTCGGCGGTGGCGAGGTCCCAGAGCCGGTCGTGGAGTGCGTTACGAGCGGCAGTGGGTGGCCCGGCCAGGTAAACGGGGTGGACGTGGATGCGCGATGTCGTGGTCAAGGCTGCCCTGGGTGAGATGGTCAAAGGCGGGATCAGCGAGAGCGAGGCCGACCGGCTGGCGGCGGCTGAGCTGATGTCGGGCTGAGGTGCGGCCTGGCAATGTCCGGGACGGTGTTCTTGCGCGCGGCGGCGGCGCGGGCGCTCGGCGAGGTGACGGGCGGCAGCGGGGCGCTGGTGTCCCGGGTCCACGCGTACGCGGCGTCGAGGTCGGCGAAGCCGCCCTCGCGGAGGGTGTACGTGTCGTCGTCGACCTGCCGCCGGCTGTGCCAGACCCTCACCGGTGCCTCGGCGAGGGAGGGCGCGGTGTCCTGTGCGATGACCCAGATGTCGTACGGCTCGCTGGCGTCCGTGTAGCTGGTGTGCACGGTGAACCGGTCGCCGGAGGAGCGCAGGAACTCCTCGATCTGCAGGGTGAGGAGGGCGGCCGGGCTGATGGGGTTGGCGGCCGGGGTGAGTTGCTCGGGGTCCGCACCGCGGGAGATGAGCCAGCGTTCGGCGAGCGGTACCAGCGCCTCGGTCGCCATGGCCGCCCGGATGGTGCCGGCGGTGTCGTCACGTTCAAGGTGGACGGCGACGATGTCGGGCTCACCGGGGACGCCGCAGACGGCGGATCTGTCGAAGGCAATCACGTAGCTGGTGCGCAGCCCGGTGGGCGGGTGACCCTGGTGCTGCGCGGCGAGGAACAGGAACTCGCTCTCGCGGACGGCCAGTCGAGAGAGGACCTCGTCGCTCTCCTCGTCGGCGGGCTCCAGGTGGTAGGTGCCGAAGCCGAGGGCGGAGCTTGCGGTGAGGGTGATGGGGGCTCCTGGGTCAGCGGTGTCGAACTGCGGATCGGCCGGCGGGCGCGGCGGAGGCGGCTGCGGGGGCGGGGCCTGCTGGGCTGGTCCGGGTGCTGCGCGCGGTGGCGGCGGCGCGGCGGGCCGCGGTCAGTGTGGCGGAGGAGGTCGCCCGTGCCGCCTGGGTGGCCAGCCACGTGCGGGCATCGGCGCTGTCGCCGGTGTGGTGCAGGCGGACGGTGTAGGTGCCGGCGCGCTGGTCGCGGGTAATGACGGCGGCGATGTGGCGGCCGTCGACCGCGCCCAAAGCGGTGCTGGTGCGCAGACCGGGGGCGTGCTCCACTGTGAAGTCGGCACCGCTGTGATGCAGGACCCGGGAGCCGACGGCGTCGTCCGCGGTGGCGGGGTCCAGGCCGGCCAGGCCGAAGTCGGCGCCAGCGGTCTCGGTCATCGGCGCGGCGCCCGGCGGGCGGCGGGCTCCTGGGCCGTGGCGGCGGTGTCCGGGCCTGCTTCGGCGGCGGCCGTTCGGGTGCTGCGCGGCGCGGGGGCCTGGACGCCGGACCGGACCGGGCCGTCGGCGCGCTGCGACGCGGTGGAAGCGGCGCTGGTCCGGGCACGTGAGGCCAGGACACGCTCGGGAGTCGTTGCCCTGGCGGGTGCCGGGCCCGTCGCTGGCCTGGTGGTGGTCATCGTGCCGCCTTCACCGTGCGGGGTGGGTGGGTGCTGGCCGCCTGTGCCGGGGTCGGGTCCGGCGTCGCGGCGGTCCTGGATGCCGGGGCCGGGCCGGGGCTCCCGGTGAGGGAGGCGTGGACACGGGCGCCGGCGGCCGTAAGCCGGAGCTTCCGGCCGACAAACAGGGACCGGCTCATGTCGTGCTCGACCAACTTGCGGTCGATCAGCCAGTTGACGGACACGACGCTGACGCGCATGTCCGAGCTGGTGATGCGCTCGCCGTGCCGGATGCTGGTCAACTGCGCGGTGACCTGGCCGCGGGCGACGGAGTCGAGCGCCAGACGCTGGGAGGAACTCAGCTTCATTGGCCGGGACGGTTCGGCCGCGCGCTGCCGTGTCGGCGTCCGCTCCGGCGCGGTGGCCTGGGCCGGCATCCGGGCGACCAGCAGCTTGTGCAGCCCGATGAGCCGCTCCAGGCGTTGGTGGAGCTCGGCGCGGCGGGCGCACAGGAGGTCGAGCGTGTGGGCGCTGGTGCCGATCACGCCGGTGGTCAGCGGCATGTCGGCGTCGAGGCCGTCGATGACGCGCTGCACGTCGCTGCGGATGCTGCGGGCGCTGGCGACCATGTTCTGCTGGACGTGATCGAGGCGGCGCGCGACCCGGAGGACCTCGGAGGCTGAGGTGCCGAGCAGGCTTCCTTCGTCCTCGCGCCCGCCCGGTATGTCCCTGGGGTGACCGGCGTCGAACTCCTTGAGGACCATCGCGGTGCCGATCAGCGTCGGGTCGGCGGACGCGGGCGTAGGCGTGCCGGAGAGCTGGTTCACAGCGTGGCCGCCGCGCGGGCGGCGACGGTGGCGAGGCCGACCTCTACGGCCTCGGCCAGGGTGTCCACCAGGGGGGCACCGTCGGTGGCCAGACGCTGGGGGCAGTGCAGGCCGCCGGTGTGCAGGACAGGGACGGCGCCGACCGCGCGGGCGGCAACCGCGTCGTCGGCGCTGTCGCCGATCACGATGACGTGGGCCGGGTCGATGTCGGGGCCGAGGGCGGCGAGGTGGGCGGCGAGCGCCGGTGCCTTGGTGGAGACGGAGGGGCCGATGCGCCCGTCGATGCGGTCGAGGAGCTGGCTGATGCCGACCTGCTGTACTTCGTGGAGCAGCCGCTCGTGCGGCGCGAGGGAGAGCAGGGACTGCCGGATGCCTCGGGCACGCAGGCCCAGCATCACCTGTCGGACCCCCGAGCGCAGCTGGACCGGACGCTGGTCGAGCACGGCGAGGAAGGCAGCGTCGTTGGTGGCCCACTCCTCGTCGCTGATCGAGCGGCCGAGGAGGTGGTCGTAGAAGCTGCGGATGGGCACCCGGTGCTGGGAGCGGTAGGTGTCGACGCTGACCGGCCGGCCGCCGAGGGCGGGCAGGGTGGCGTTGAGCGCGGCGACGTGGTCACCGAGATCGTCGCGGACGGTGCCGTTCCAGTCCCAGACGATGCGGATACGGGCGGCGGTAGTGGTGCTGGTGGTCAAGCGCTGGTCTCCTGAGAGGTGGCGGGGCGGGGGTTGAGCAGGTCGGGGCGGGGGAGGAGGACGGCCGCGGCCAGGACGGCGGCGAACGCCGTCAGGGTGGCGACCGAGGTGGTGCCGTGTTCGGCGAGGCGGCCTGCGACGGCGGTGCCGAGGGCCTGGCCGACGCCGACGACCGCGACCAGCCAGGCCGCAGCCTCGGTGGCGGTGCCCCTGGGGGCCAGCCGGTCGCAGAGCGCGACGGCGACGGCGAGCAGCGGGGACAGGTAGAGGCCGGGTGCGACGGCGAAGGCGAGGGCCGCCAGCGGAACGGTGGCGATCAGCATCGGCGTGAACGACAGCGCGTACCCGCCGGCCGCCGCGAGCAGTTGGCGCTGTGGGGAGAGCGGCCAGGGGGAGCGGGTGTAGGCGATTCCGCCCAGCAGGCTGCCGACGGACAGCGCGGCGGGCAGCAGCCCGGTCAGCCAGCCGGCACCGGTGCGGTCGGCGAGCGTGATGGCCAGGACGTTGAAGGCGCCGAGGTTGACGCCGAGGCAGAGCATTGCGGCGAGCAAGACCAGCAGGCCGCGCGAGCGCAGAGGTCCGCTCCAGTGGACCTCGCGCCGCTCGGTCGGCGGCCAGCCGGCGGGCGGGCGGGTGGCGACCACGCCGGCGCCGATGCCGCCGATGACTCCACATGCCCACAACGCGGCGGCCGGGGAGAGGAGTTCGCATAGGGCCGTGGCGGCCAGGGGCCCGGCGACGAAGACGATCTCCTGACTGACGCTGTCCAGGGTGAAGGCCACCCGCTGCTCGGCCGGATCAGGCACGAGCCGCGGCCACAGAGCGCGAAGTCCGGCCTCCAGCGGCGGTGTTGCAGCACCGGCGAGTACGGCGAGGACTCCGGCAACGAGCGGCCGGGCGGCCAGGTCGGTCGCGGCGAGCAGGCTGAATGCCACGAACGCCACGCTCGCCCCGAGGGCCGAGACGATTCCCAGGCGCGAGCGGTCGACGAGACGGCCGAGCAGGGGCTGTCCGATGGCGCCGGCCAGTGCGTAGAGGGCGGCGAGGATGCTCCCGAGCACGACCGGACCGTCGGCCGCTCGTACGGCGAGCAGCAGCGTGAGGGGCGCCATCGCGGTGGGCAGGCGGCCGACGAGGGTGCCGGCGAGCAGCGCGGGCACGTGTGGGCGGGCGAGGACGTCGCGCGTGGTGGGGCGGAGCCGGAACGTGGAAGCGGGGTGCATGCGGGCGGCGGGGTCTCCTGGTGGTTCGGGTGGCGGGATCAGCCAGGCGGTGCGGAGCGCAGCGTGGCGGCGGCGGCCCCGAGGTGGGCGCTCGCGCTGGTGAGTAGCGCGCCGGCGCGCAGGCGCCCGGCCTGGGCGAGCCCGGCCGTGTCGGTGATGGTGATGTCGGGGGAGGTCAGCTGGTCGAGGACGGTGGCCATCGAGCCGCCGGCGGACAGCAGGGCCTGCTGGGCCTGCTCAATCCGCGCGAGCGCGCGAAGGTGGGCGCCGGTGGGCGGGTCGGCGGCGTCCACGACGGCGGCGGCCGAGGCGCTGACGGTGGCGAGGTGGACCAGGGCGCTCAGCAGGTTGCGGCTGAGCAGCCGGACCGGGTCCAGGGCGTGGTGGGGGAGGTTGAGGGTGCGGGCGAGCGCCTGGACCTGCTCCGACTCCTCCTGGAGGTCGGCGGTCAGCAGCACGGTCGCCTCGTAGTGGGTGGTGGTCAACGGCTCCTCCGGGTGGCCGTGGTGGCGCTCTGGGCAGGGGTGACGACGAGGGCGGCGGGATCTGCGGCCCGGGCGGCCGGCGAGGTCTGGCGGGCCGCGTCCGAGCGGTACGGGTCCGGCCCGATCTCCAGGTAGCGGTGCAGTGCGTTCGGCAGATCGGCACTGCGGCGGCGGGCCGGGGACTCGGCGGCGAGGCAGCTGATGACGCTCTCGACGAGCACCTCCGGGCAGTCGCCCACCAGTTCGGCCTCCCAGCCCTCGCCGTCCATGCCGACGGTGACCAGCCAGGCCTGCTGGTCGGGAGGACACAGGACCTCCGCGAGATGGTCGGGTGACGTGACCCGCGTGATCCCGCGGCCGAGGGAGACCGCGGCGTCCCACCCGGCGTCGGACAGGCAGGAGAGCGCCTCGTCGAGATCGGACCGGTCCGGTGCCCCTTCCTCGCTGACCATGGCGGCCTCGACCAGCGCCTCGGCGGCGCAGGCCAGGACCTCGTCTGGGGTCTGCGCGCTGAACGTGGCGTGCCAGTCCGGGCCTTGAGCGGTGAGTGCCTCCTGCTGGTACCGCTTGTCGGTGGGGTCGTGCAGCACCACTTCGACGCCGCCGCGGGAGAACACGTGGCCCTGGTCTCGCACGGCGGGGGCCCAGGACGCCTCCTGAAGGACCCTGCGGGCGCGGACGACGGAGGTGAGCGAGCCGAGAGCGAGGTAGGCGGGTCGGACGCCGACGATCCGACTGCTCCGGGAGAGGTCGGGAAGTACGGGGGCGACCCGGGGCTTCGGCTTGGAAGCGGCCGTGCGGCGCGCCCGAGGAGCGGACGGGGAAGAGGTGGTAGTGGAATCCATGGAGGTCCTCAGCGCCGCTTGGCGGCGGTGGAGTTGGAGATGAGAGGGGCGGGCTGCGGCGGAGCCCCGTGGCTGAAGACCAGCGCGGCGGTCGTCGAGCGGACCGAGGCGGCGCTGGCGCGCGTGGCCGCCAGTTGTGACGGCGACGGCGCCTGCGCCACGGTCGGGGCTGCGGTCCTGGCGGAGGGCACGGGCACGGGCACGGGCGCGGGCTTCGCGGCGGCCGGCCGGGCGGCCGGGGCGGGTGTGGCGGGAGCGTTGTTGTGCGCGCCGGCGCGGCGGACGGTCGTCTCGGAGCGTGGCGGCACCGGAAGGTGGCGCTGGGCCCAGCGGCCGATGGCCTCCAGCGGATCGGCGAGGGCCTTTCCGGCCGTGGTCAGCTCGTACATGTAGTAGCGGGGCTCGCCGGTGCGCTCGACCAGCCCGTCGGCTTCCAGCTGCTGCAGCCGCTGGTAGAGGTTGCCGGGGTTCATGCCGGCGGGCAGGGCGTCGTCGAGGATCTCGCTGGGGTAGGCGCGCTCTCCGTAGGCGGCCAGGGCCATGATGGTGGCGACCGTGTTGGCGCGGTTGAGCGTGGTGAGGGCCTGCTCGGTGTAGGCCCCCGGACCGGTCCCGTACTCCGGGACGCCCTGGTGGGCGGAGGCCCAGCGGGTGACGGGGATCTGGAGGTAGGAGACGGCCTCGCGCCCCGCCCGGGTGGAGGAGACGACGGTCGTGCCGGCCTCCTGTCGGCGGGTGACCAGCCCGTTCTCCTCCATCGCGTCGAGCCGCCGTTCCAGTTGGGCTTCGGTCATCCCGTGGGACTTCTCCGCCAGCTCGGACATCGGCCGGGTGCCGTCGGCGAGCTTGAGCAGGCGCAGGAGCGAGATGGTGTCCTGCGGGCCGAGGACGGACACGGCGGCCTGGATGCGCTGGGCCTGGGCAAGGGGGGAGGAGGGCATGATGGTGGTCCTTCGCGTGGAGGAAGACGGGCGGCGGCGGGCGGGTCAGGCCACAGAGGCGTCGGTGAGCAACTGCAGTCGGCGGGCGGCCGTGTTGTAGACCTGGTGCCCGCTGCGGCGTCCGGCGGCGAGCAGGTAGGTCTCGCTGTAGCCGGAGGCGGCCCGGGGAGGGCGCTCCTGGTAGACCAGGCGCCAGCAACGGTCGTGGTCGAGGTAGATCCGGCGGCAGCCGGTCAGGTCCCACAGGCCGCGCCGGCCGAGGACGGGCCCGCGCTGCTGGCAGCGGATCAGGCGGCGCAGGTGGTCGACAGCGGCGTCCTGCAGGGTCTGCGGGAGCTGGTCGAGGTTGGTGAGCGCCGCCGGAGGGGCATCGAAGTCGAGCAGGGCGGCGGCGGTCACGGGTGGTCCTCGGGCTAGACGGAGATGCGGGGTACCCCGGGCTGGGGCAGGGAGTCCGGGGCGGTGTGTGACGGATGCGGCAGCAGCCGGTGGTGCGGGTGGTCGGGGTTGGTGGTGCACGCGCCGAACGGCCCGTCCGGGGCACGGAGTTTGAGCAGCAGCGGCTCCAGGTGGTCGCGCTGCCAGACACTCGGTCCAGTGGCGCCGGAGCGGGAGTCGGTCAGCTCCTGCCAGGCCAGCCAGCAGTGGTGGATCCGGGCCAGCGCCTCGTCGTGCTCGGGCCACCGGGCGCACCAGGGCCTGCCGCTGGTGATCTCCTGTCCGTAGACGTCGAGCAGGATGTGGTCGACCCACGGCACCATCGTGGCGACCTCGGTGGCCAGGGCGTCGTCGTCGAAGGCGAGGACAGTCAGCGACACCGCGTCGGACTCCTCCGGTGCGGTGTCCGCCTCCGCGGCCAGCGCGCCTTCGACCGGCAGCTCGGAGGCGGGATCGGCTTCGTCCTGCTCCTCGGCGAGGCGCTCGGCCACGATGGCCAGCGAGTCGCGTTCCGCCTGGAGGCGGGCCAGGGTGGCACGCCACTCCGCCACGGTCTCCGGTGAGACCGCCGGGCGGCCGGGCGGATCGGCGGACGTAGGGGTGGACAAGGGCGGCTCCTGGGGAATCGGTCGTGCGTCGGTGGATACGACTCTGCCCGCCGGCCAATCCCTTGCTCGGGAGCCATGCCATGGGGTATGGCCGCCTAGAATTCACCGGGGAGGCTCCGGGTGATTTCCGCAGAGAGAAACGTCGAAAGTCAGCAACTCTGTTGCCAGTGCGGCTTGTTGGGGTACGACACCGTTTCCCAGGGCGGTCAGCTGGGCGGATCTGGAAAGTGACGTGATCTGCGTCACCCAGCCTTTTTCGAGGCCCATTGCCCATTCGACGAATTCCGAGGAAAGGCGGCCGCGGGAATCCACGGGATCGGGTGCCGGGCGGGTTATTCGCTCCCAGCGGGTGATGGCGGCGGCATACTCGCCCCAGCGGGCCGCGGCGGCGGCCACATCGGCAGCTCCGGCTGCGGCGGGACGAGGCCCTTGCGGCCGTTCCTGGGAGAGCCCCCGGCGGTGCTCGCCTTCGAGGTCCGGTGGAGCTTCGCCGCCGCGCTCGGCAGGGTCAGATCGCCCTTGGACCCGCGCTGGTTGGGGCCTCCCTTGGTGCCGTCGCTCGCCCTCGGGGTCGGCAGCAGGTGCTCCACCAGATCGCTCAGGTTCGGGCCATGGCCGCCGGCCCGCCGGAGGTCCGGGTGCTGGGAGCCGCCGATCGAGCCCAAGTTCGAGGTCGGGGTGAGCAGCAGCGTGACCACGTGGCCGAGGTCCTCCCGCCCAGCGTCGGGGCCCGGGGAGTCCCTCGCCCTCGGGGTCGGCAGGCCAGGCGGCGATGAAGACCCGCTCGCGCCGATGGGGTGCTCCGACGTCGGCCGCGCGTAGCACCTGCCAGCGCGCGTCGTACCCTGCGTCGGCCAGGTCTGCGAGTACGGCACCGAATGCCCGCAGATGATGTTCATCTCCGGTGTCTCCCAGACACCACGGGCACGGTTCCACGTCGCCATCGGTATTCGAGCGAGCGGGGGTCGAGAGCAGGCCTCGGACGTTTTCAAGGATCACCAAACAGGGGCGGAGAGTGCGGATGGCGCGGGCGATGGTGTGCCACAGCCCGGAGCGGGTGCCCTCGGCGAGCCCGGCCCGGCCCCCGGCGACGCTGACGTCGGTGCACGGGAAGCCAGCGACGAGGACACAGACCGGCTCGACCTCGGTGAAGTCGACCTCGGTGATGTCGCCCAGGTTCGGGACAGCCGGCCAGTGGTACTGGAGGATGGCGGCGGCGCCGGGGGCCGGGTCGGCGTGCCAGGCCACGGTGCCGCCGAGCACCGAGCGGACGCCGAGGTCGAGACCTCCATAGCCCGAGCTAGTGGAGTACGCGCGGGTTCGATCCACCTGTACGCGAGCGCCGTCGCGGCATTTCAGCAGGCCGGGGCAGGGTTACTGGGGCGTCGCTCGATCG